>NZ_AQGU01000025.1:639928-959892 GCF_014905615.1 Pseudoalteromonas aliena SW19 | reverse complement strand
GATATAGCTTTGCTCATACCCAGGTAAGTTAAAATCTTTTTCAAGGTATTGATCACGCTGGCCACCAAAAAGCGTTAAAAAGCTAGGGTTAATATCAACTAACTTAAAATTTTTGTCATAAATTGCTAATGCATCGGTTAGTGACTCTACACATTTAGCAAATAAATTTAAACGCTCCTCAGTCGACTTTAACTGTGATATATCGCGAACAGTGCCAGTCATTCTAAGTGGAGATAGGTTGGCGTCTTTTTCGATTATTTTGCCACGATCGAGTACCCAGTGCCAACGACCAAAAGTATCTTTAATGCGGTACGTTGCTTCAAAAAAAACGGTTTGTTCAGCAAAATGCTTTTTAAGGAGAAGTTCAACATTGGCAACATCAAGGGGATGAATTAGGCTTTTATTTGGGGGGAATCCAAGTAATGTGGTTGAATTCATCAAATATTTATCATTAATACGGATAACTTCACCCGTTTTTATATTCCAATCCCATAGCGTATCGCCACTGCCTTCTACCGTGCTTTTTAGGCGTTTTTGCGAGAGACAAAGCTCTTGACGCGAACGTCTGAGCTTAAAAATATTAAACAGTAAATAGGGCAAAGCAAACGCAATAATTGCGCTTGCTAAAAATAGTATTGTATCTGAATTGTAATTAAATGATGACTCGAAGGCACAAAGCTCAAATGAGTAAGCAAGTAATACAAGTGACAAACTTAGTCTTATAGTTATTGTTTTTATCATTTTTTTATTACTTATAATTTACAAACGATAACTTAAATCAAGCTTGACCAATAGTCAAAGAGAATGAGAATAAATTGGCATATTTTGTGATTTACTCACCTTTGCAGAACTTAAAAGTTCATACCTTGGCCTATCTTCATCAAAAAGTTGAACAGCATATTTTTTTATGTCTTCAAGGGTGAGAGCATTTAATGCCTTCAGTAGCTTCTGTTGCATATTAAACTCATGATCTCTATTGCCTATAGCAAGCCAAAGGCGCTGCGAACGTAGGCGTAAATTCTTATCCTTTTCAGCAATATGGGTTGTTAAACCATGTTTTTGTTGCTGCCAAATATGTTCATCAATTTTATCAATAGTATTTAAGTATTGGCTAATAAAACAGTTATGCCTGTGGATAAGTGTCTTGGTATCAAACGTGGGTGATTGTATATAAAAGGCAATACCAGCTCTGGTATTAAAAGGAGCATAACCCGCACCTACTAAATAGCCTAATTGCTGTGTGGTGCGCAGTTCGTTAAAGTAGTCTTGGTTTATTAGATGATTGAGTGCCATCATCTTTATTTTTTCCGTTACGCTACTCGTTTGGGCCTGATAATAAATAACCATTGCATGGTCGTTACATGGTAGTTCTAGCTCGTAACGCGTCACTTTTTTGATTTCAAATAGTGGGCGTCTTAAATCATCAATGGTTGTAGCATTTTTTAAATGGGCAGCGACTTTTTTCTGAAATGCAATAGCATCGTCTTGCTGCCAATTACCGTGTAAAAATGACTCAACATGAAGCGCTTTAAAAAAGTCCCGCCTAAACTCCTTAAATTGCTGAAAACTTGTGTTTTTTAATGCAGATGCAAGGTCTCCAGGTTGTGGATTCCAAGGCATTACTTTGGCACCTAAAATGCTAAATAACTCACTAACAGGCTTATTTTGGTTACTGTTACGCCAGTGCCTCACTAGTTGTTTTTTATATTCAGCGAAGCGCTTTGCACAAATTTCGACATTAAAAAGGGCATCAATGAGTTGATCGACTAATTCTAACTGACTAGAAGAAAGGCCCGCAGTGTGAAGGGTTAACCCACCTTGATGCGAGGTTAGGTGGTAACTAAGTCCAGCAAGTTCTGCTGGATAAAACTGCTCGCCTACGCTATCCATAAATAAATCAGTAAATAAGCGAGTCAGTGCCATGTGTTTTACGTCTTTAACTGCAAAGTCGGAATCCATCGCTAAATAGAAATGACCTTTAGCGACTCTAAATGTATTGTCTTGCTTAAACCAAAAGTCAAAGCCGGTCTCTTTCACAAGCAATTTTGGCTGAGTTTGTGGTTTTTCAATATCAAACAATACCACTTCTTTGGTTAAGTAAGGATTTGCGGTCGGTAATAGCATTTCATTAAGGGGTTCATTTATATCACTGAGCGCGTCGAGCCAGCTGGATGATACTTTTTCTACTTTATAAGGTGTGTTATACCACGCTGTTTTATGCTCAGGCTCCACGTCAGGGTGTATTAGAACAACACGCATATTATTTGGCGTTAACCATTGCATGGCCATTTCATGGGTCGCTCTTTTAAAGCCTTCCATTAAATAGTCACCTTGAACATAGTTACATTCGTCGTAATGCTGCATGTTAATACTTAAATTACTGACCCAGTCAATCAAGCGAGACTTTTCTTGGTTATCGAAAGCTATTTGTAATAGGTTTTTTTTATCTTGATAAAGGCGAGGTAACTTATCTGTATTGGTATTTATTAAGCAAATATACTCAAAGACCACTTCAATAATGTCTTCAAAGTACTCAATGCCTTCGTCAGTTAGCGCCATGCTAATATTAAAGTCTTTGAAGTTACTGCCGTTAATCCCCCCTCCGGCAGAAAGTGCATTTATCCAGCCTTGCTCTTTTAAAATAGAGTAAAGCGATCCTGCTCCTTCATAGCCCAGTAAATGGGCAATAAAGCTCACCGTTTTATGACGATAAAAATCATCAATGTTTGGCATCGCAAAACTGACAATCAATTTTTGCATGTGCTTGTGCGGCTCAATATGGAGTATTTTACCTATGTCTTGCTTACGATATAGCGGCTCATTGATAGCTGGCTTTTTAAGATTTTTATGACCATTTACTTGATTGAAATACGTGTTAGTCCAGTCTTGCAGCGTATCGAGTTCTTCGTTGGCGCAAATAACTAAGGTCATCCACTGTGCTTGATAAAAAGTATTAAAAAAATCACGTAGTTCATCACTTATACAGCGTTCTCTATCTGCAAGTGTTTGTAAATTACCGACTGAAAATTTAGCAAAGGGGTGAGCAGGGTTTACTGTTTCTTTGTGCGCTTGGTAAATGCGGCGACCATCATCCTTTATTTTTAATTTAAATTCGGCTTCAATCGCATTACGTTCTTTTTCTGTTTCTGCTGGGTTGAGTAGTGGAGCAATAAAAAAGCGACTAAATTGCTGCAGTGCACGTTTAAATTCTTGATTGTTTATATCAAAAAAATAGCAAGTGTGTTCCGTTCCAGTCCATGCATTTGTATTTCCACCAGCCTGAGACACAAAGTTATTAAAACTACCTGATTCAGGAAATTGATCGGTGCCTAAAAAAACCATATGTTCTAAAAAGTGTGCAAGGCCTTGCCTATCAACAGGGTCATCAAAGTGGCCAGCATTAACAGCCATAGATGCAGCGGCTTTAGTTGAATCTTTATCTTGCACTAAGAGTACTTTTAGACCATTGTCCAGTGTAAAGGCACGGTATGCTCTGTTATCATTGCGACTGATATTCAAATGATGCTCCTGAAACGAAACGTTTACTTGTTAACAACAGATGATAGCTTCAGGGTAGCGAAATAATGCTAAAAGATTGACCTGAATATCATGAAAGAACTACTTTAGAAATAAATAGCTTTATGTTGTTAATATAGCGAACAAATGGGCAGGCTGGCTACTGTTTTATATTCTTTAATCGGTT
This sequence comes from Pseudoalteromonas aliena SW19, assembly GCF_014905615.1. Lineage (NCBI taxonomy): Bacteria > Pseudomonadati > Pseudomonadota > Gammaproteobacteria > Alteromonadales > Pseudoalteromonadaceae > Pseudoalteromonas > Pseudoalteromonas aliena. The sequence goes on along the minus strand of NZ_AQGU01000025.1, from coordinate 956,189 downwards.
GATTTTTTATGAAAACAATCTTAATAATGCGCCACGGCGAAGCAACACCGATGCAGGCTGACGATGCAGCCAGAAATTTAACTCAATTAGGGCATACAGAGGCCGAAAAAATGGGCTTGTGGCTCAGCAAAGTTCATCAACCGGATGCTTTGTTAGTTAGTCCTTACATTCGGGCACAGCAAACAGCACAGAATGTAGCAAAAAATAACACATTTAAATTTAGTGAAACAACAAGTGATTTAGTACCCGAAGGTAAATCACAAATTGCTGCTGATTATTTGGAAACTCTGATTGCTGCACATCCTCAATGCAACACATGGCTTGTCGTTGCGCATATGCCTATTGTGAGTTATTTAGTTGATCAATTAAGCTCAGGTGACATGCCTATTTTTAATACAGGAGCCGTTGCTGTAATTCACTACGATGAGCAAACTCAACGTAGCCAATATATAAGTATAAACGCCCCTGCAAATGTATAAATCAAATAATATAGAGTAGTAAATGATGATTGATCGCCTTGAAACGGGTGCGCGAATGAGCCGCATTGTAAAACATAATGGCACAGTTTACTTGTGTGGGCAGGTATGTGCCGACGCTACAAAAGGTATAAAAGAGCAGACCAAAACTATGCTCGATAAAGTTGAGGCTTTACTTGATGAAGCGGGTAGCTCAAAAAAGCATATGTTAAGCGCGACCATTTATGTGAAAAGTATGGATTACTTTGCTGATATGAACGCGGTATGGGATACATGGGTACCACAAGGGTATGCCCCTGCACGTGCCTGTGTTGAAGCTAAAATGGCACGAGATGCTTTACTTGTTGAGGTTTCAGTTGTTGCAGCCCTTAAATAATCAAACAGAAATAGCATTGTTGATCAGTGATTTTAATAAAGAAACTGATCAGGCTATAAGTTCACTTCCTGCTTGGTATTTTTGTGATAACGAAATAGATGCAAACGACTGCGCACAACTTGTTTTACAAAAAGTGAAAACGGCCACTACGTCGTCACTTTATTGGTTTGAACACAATAATGAAGCGCTACCTCAAGTCGGTGATTTAAATATTTTCACTAATTGGCAAGGAAAGCCTCTGGGTATAATTGAAACCACAGATGTCACTATTACTCCTTATAATGAAATTACAGCGGCGTATGCCGCTTTAGAGGGGGAGGGTGATAAGAGCCTTGCTTATTGGAATAAAGTACATTGGGCCTATTATCAGCGTGAGCTTGCAGACACTCCATTTCAGTGTAATAAAACAATGCCTTTAGTGTGTGAACGGTTTAAATTAATATTTACAGCCGCGCATCAACTTCAAACCAGAGCAACGAATGAAAAATAACCCAGTAGCTTTAATAACAGGGGCAAGCAGGGGAATTGGTGCTGCAACAGCAATTCATTTTGCACGTAATGGTTACGATATCTGTATTAATTACAATGTCGACCACCAAAGCGCAAAACAAGTCGCACAACAAGCATCAAACTATGGTGTTTGCGTAGAGATCATACAGGCAAATGTTTCGCAAGACTCTGAAGTGGTCGCAATGTTTAAAAAGCTATATAGCATATTTGGAAAGCTGGATGTACTTGTTAATAATGCCGGTATTTTAAAACCACAAATGCCTTTGTTAAAAATGAGTGCAGAGCGAATAAACACAGTGTTGACCACCAATATTACGAGTGCTTTTTTATGTAGCCGTGAGGCTGTTAAATTGATGCTTGCAGGGGGCAGTATTGTGAATGTGTCCTCTGGGGCTGCTAAAACAGGTTCCCCTCATGAGTATATTGATTACGCTGCTTCAAAAGGGGCGATAGATACATTTACAATAGGCCTTGCCAAAGAACTTGCAGCGCGAAATATTCGTGTTAACTGTGTCCGTCCAGGACTAATTTATACCGATATGCATAGTGACGGCGGTGAGCCTAATAGAGTTGACAGGTTAAAACATGGGTTACCACTAGGTCGAGGTGGAAAGCCGGAAGAGGTTGCGTCGGCAATTTATTTTTTGGCCTCTAGTGCAGCTTCATTTACCACCGGTAGTTTTATTGATGTAGCTGGTGGTTCATAGTGTCTCTTATTTAATTACGTAAGTAAGAGACAGTGTTAGAGCTGTTTTTTCAGGTTGATATCGTTCTTAGAAAGAATTTTTAAGGCACGCATATTAGGTATTTATATGCGGTATTGGCTATTTATTTAATACTATTTTCATGACCCCATTTTATAGGAACAAACTTATTTAAAAAATAAGCATTAATATTTTAATCAGTATGTGAATAAGAAAAATTTTGTATAGTCATTACCCCGTTGTACTTCTAAAGTACTCTCAAAGAAAAGTTTAGGTATACGAATTTTCTTCAATTAGATGCCAAAACTATCTTTGAGACTACCTATTCTATTTGAGTTTGTTTTTTAGCAGGACTATGGGCGACAAGTCGTTAGCGTTTTTAGCGCACTGTCTTTTTGATTAAACACATGGCATGTTCTAAAGCTATCTTGCACAGTTATATGCAATGTAGAGCCATCGCCCTTAGCTGGCGCTGTCCCACCATAGTGAGGGCCTTTTGAGATAAAGCAATTACCCTGATCCCAGAATATAGCAAGCGTGTTATCATCCGAATCTCGGATTAACTGTTGCCAGAAAGCGATACTACCTTGCTTTTGAGGGAAAATGGCATTTTTACTGACTATACATTCCGCGTAGCTACTAAGTGATAATAAGCTTAATGAGCATACAATGAGTTTAATCAATTTTATATTAATGGTTTTCATATTTTTCACCTTTGTTGTTGCATTAAGTTGCTAAGTAAAAATAGCAAAAACAAACAATTTTAGGCATAAGAATGGTTCATATGATTTTGTTTTTAAAATAGTTTATGTAGTGTATTGCAGAGGTGTTAAATAAAGATATTGAAAGTTGATTTCACTATTGAAATCAACTCTAAGGCTTGGTTGTATGTAAATGTGGAGGGTTAAAATAACCCATATGATAATGCGCTCAACATTAACTAAACTTAGCATAATCGCTATTACAGCTTCCTATTGCAGAGCTAGATTGTAATTTTTCACTGGCGGATTTTACTTGCACTCTGTCTTCTGCCGCTAAGCTAATTACAGTATTACATAATTGGCAGCAAAACTTTTCTCCTGCACATAAGGCTTCAATACTAATAATAATTTTAGAATGCTGACAGTGAGGACAGTTAATGGTATTTGTTAAATTCATCGTAGTTCCTACATGTTTTAAATAGCGCCTTTATTAAAAGGCGCTTATAAGTTGTTATCCAGGTTTTGTATCCTCATTTTTAGGATTTTTGATCATTATAGGCTGAATAGCTGCCGTATACGCTTGGATTATTGTTGTTACCCCTTCAGGAAGTGGTAACTGCCCAGCATTAACTGCTACGGTGTATTTAGCTGAATTTGACTTTTCATAGTGCTCTTTATCAGAGGACGATGACTGACTAGTTGATTTAACCGAGCCTTCCACTTTGGCAGAAAATCCCATATAGCTGAAACCAGCTTCAAAGCTACCGCTAGTCTCTGTACTATCACTATTTGATTTTTCAGTGTCGTGTGAATAAGAGCTTTTCACTTCCATTTCAAAATTAACATCAACATTTTTAACGGCAAGTGAGTTTAGAGGTAAAATAGTCAAAATGGGTAAATTTAAAGTCGAAGTTGCAGGAGTTGATGGCTCACCTGTATCTTGATTAATAACAGGGCGAGTAATTTCAAGCTTGACCATAATAGGTCTACGTACACCTCCTTCCTTATCTTTATCATCGATTGGTTGAAAACACGTTTCTAATAAAAACTGCGTTTGCGTAATTGCCATGTTTGCATTGGCATCAGCTGCTGCATTTAAAGGAGCACCAATTAAAGACTTCATTGGTAGACCAGAAAATTGTTGAGCCATACTTACTAGTGAATTTTCCATTATAGTATCCTTTTTCTAATGTTAGTTTTCTATCCAGGGATTTGCGCTCTAAGTGAACGCTCGTAACCTTCAATAAGTTTTTGAAGGCCTTCAGGAGTTTCACCTCCTTGAAGTTTTATTTCGATTTCCACATTAGAGGTGTTTCTTTCTTGCGATTTAGAAAAAATGCCTCCTTGAGCTTGTTTTGGAAATGCGACAAATAATTCATTTTGGTCGTTAGCAGTAACTTCTAAGTTTGCTTTAATGCTAACCTCTTGTATTTTTTGTGAGCTGATTGGTGTTAGCGTTATAATTGGTACATCAACATAGCTGATCTTAGGCCCATTATGGTCTTTATCAGGAAAGGCCATTTGCATTGTTTTAGGTTTGAGCACACGCCGAACTTGATTATTAGAAGCTAATTTTTCATTGTGGTTTTTGAGAATGCTAAGCGCTGCTTCTGTATCATCACTATCGATAAATGTTTTAACTTTTTGAATTGACTCATCATCAAGGTCTGTTACATTTTCAGTGGGTATTTCTACAATCTCAAAAAATTTATTAATGTGTTTTATACCTTGAGCTTCAACCTCATTAGCGGCTTGCTTAATGCTTGAATGAAGTTCATGTATAAGCGATCTAAATTTAATCATCTTTAATATTCCGTAGTGACTTTGTTACGTCAGTTATAGGTATTAAAAGAAGATAAGTTAATAAGAGCTGATCTTATGATTGTTTTGAAATGGCCATCTTTTTTCTTGCTGTCGATATTGTGCGCTGACTAATACCAAACACCCTGATTAGCTCATCGTTTGCCATGCCGTTTTTTATTGAATTTTCATACGCTATTTTTCTAAGCAAGCTAAAGATGCCCCACCTATTAGGAATTTCAATATAACCAGACGAATCAGCAAGAGAGCAAAGTCTGCAGTAATGAGATTCAGTTAAATTTATCTCTAAACTTATTTCTAATTTTGACTTATGCTTACCTAAGTAAATTTTTTTCCCACCATGCTTCTCTATAAAATCGTAGAACTCATTAGCAGTGTATGGCTCTACTAGTTCAGATAAAAAAAAGGGCAGCCTAGCAAGTACTTCAACTTTGTATTCTTCATAGAAAATATATAACTCATTCATATGATTTATTTTGTTTGTATAAATTGCGCCAAAAATTTCGTAATGCATCCTTTGCGGCTCCACTGAAGGTATACACTTCAAAGGCGTAACCTTGAAGTTTTGTATGGGTTTCTTTATTTGTAGTTTTTAGGAGTTAATAAGGACATAAGAATGGTTCATATGAAATTAACATTTTGTAAACGTTTTTATTTCAATTGATTCTTTTTTGTTTTTGTTTTTGTTATGGGGACTTTTGTGTGAAGCTGATAAGGAAAAATTATTATATTTTATCCCGTTCAAGTTATAAATTTGGAATGATGGTTAAGTCGCTTTAACCCATTTTTAAAAGAGGAAAACATGGTTTTATTTTCGATTACAATAATATAGCCAGCCAAAATGTAAAACTAGCAACACTTAAAATAGTCGACAGTACAACAGCGCCAGCAAGTGTGGCTTCATGTTGTTTTATTTGACTCGCAATAAGATAAGCATTTACGCCAACAGGCGATGCACTTAAAAGTACCAATACATTAAGTATTTGCGTGTCTAGCTTAAATACATAAGTGCCCACCAATAGCACCAATGCTGGTAATAGGACTATTTTTAAGATTGATGCAATGAGGGCCGGTTGCCAGTTTGCCGCTACTTTATAAAATGCTAAATTTGCACCAAGTACAAATAGCGCACAAGCAATCGCAGGCGACGCTAATAACGTAAGGCTATTAGCGACATCTTCAAATAAAGTGATCCCCACTATATTTAAAATAAGCCCACAACTAATACTCAATACAATAGGGTTTAATACCATGTTTTTAGCAAATTTTGACCACGAAAATTTGCTGCTGCCTTTAGCGCCAATTAAAAACGTAAGTGCAAACAACAATGTGCTATGAAAAGTGATGATCATAAACGCGATGGCTATCATTTCTTTACCAAACGATGCAATAACAATAGGGATACCCACTAACACCATGTTTGAGTAGCTTGAGGCAAGCCCAAATACACCATGTTGTTGATAGTTTTTTTTGTGTTTTTTATTTAAATAGAAGCGATCAATTAAAATGCCAACACCAAATATACTCAGTACTGGAATATAAAAACTTAAAAATGCAAAGAGGCTAATACTTTGTTGTAAATTAATTTGCGACATATTTAGCAGTAAAAAAGCGGGCAAACTAACGTAAAACGTAAATTTACTCAGGCCAGCAATATGCTGCTGTTCAAAAAACTTTAATCGGCAACAGCTATAACCCAGTACGACAATAAAGATGAGCGGAAAAATAATCGATAAAATGTGCACGCAGTTACGCCTTAGTCATAGATAAATTAACGTCTAAATTCATCACTTTGCGGTAAATTAATTAAAATAAGTACAGCGCCTCTGCCGCCATATTCAAGAGGTGCTTGATGCATGGCTATTACATCGGGGTGTTGTACTAAATACTGAGGCACTTTGTGCTTTAGTACGCCGCCGCCAATACCATGTACTACACATGCACAATAGTAATGCTGCTTTTTGCACTCGTGAATGAGCCCTGCGAGTTCATCTTTAGCAAGTTCTTTATTTAAACCATGTAAATCTAGGGTCAAATCGGGTGCAAAGTCACCACGGCGAAGCTGTTTAGCTAGGAAGGTATCTTGACCTGGTTTTACATATTTGACCGTGCCGTGGGTATCTATATCGGGAATATAAACGTCTGAGAAAAAAAATTCAGACTGAGCCTGCTTTTTTTGCTGGGCAAATTGCTTAGCTTGTGACACCTTAGGTTTTGTATCAAAACGATGAGTATCTTGTTTAAATACTTTAGCGCCTGTGATCGTTTGACGAAATAAGCTTATGTCGTCATTGCTTAGGGACGAATGGGATGGAATGTCTTTTTTCATAACTTTTTACCTAAACAAAAAAACGTAAAAACGCAGCGCAAAAGGCGGTACAATACTTAAATGAGGGGCAATTGTAATTTGCCCAGCGCAGATAGGCAATGCAATCGTCTTAAAGACTCAAAACAGTCAGTAAGCTAATACAGGTAAAATATATGAGCGATTTACAAATAGAAGAAGCAACACTCGAAGAAGCCGTTGCAGAACTGTCAACTTTACATGACTGGTTACGTTGGACTACAAGCCAATTTGCAAGTAGTAGTATATTTTTTGGTCACGGTACAGATAACGCATGGGATGAAGCTGTAAGCTTATTACTGCCTGCGCTTAGCTTGCCCGTTGATGCGCCAAAAGAATTAATGCATGCACGTTTAACAAGTACAGAAAAAAACCGACTTGCGGGCCTTATCGCAGAGCGCATTAATGACTGCACACCAGTACCTTACTTAACAAACATTGCATGGTTTGCAGGTATGCCATTTTATGTAGATGAGCGTGTACTTATTCCTCGCTCACCGTTTGCTGAACTTATCAGTAACCGCTTTACACCTTGGCTTGAAGAACCACAATCGGTTAACCGCATATTAGATTTATGTACGGGGTCGGGTTGTATCGCAATCGCACTTGCACAAGCCTTTGAGCAAGCACAAGTTGATGCGGTAGATATATCGTATGAAGCGCTTGAAGTAACAGACATTAACATTAACGACTACATGTTAACTGAGCGCGTGTTACCTATTCAGTCTGATGTATTTAGCGGTGTACCAGGTCAAAAATACGACCTAATAGTAGCAAACCCACCGTATGTTGATGCAGAAGATATGGCTGACTTGCCACGCGAGTTTCATCATGAGCCAGAGCTTGGCCTTGCATCAGGCCACGATGGTTTAGACGTAACGCGTACTATATTAAGCGAAGCGAGTGAGCATCTAACTGATAACGGTTTGTTATTTGTAGAGGTTGGTAACTCTATGGTACATATGGACGCACTGTATCCGGATGCGCCGTTCGAATGGATTGAATTCGAACAAGGCGGCTTAGGTGTATTTGTAATTAGTAAAAAGCAGCTAGATGAGTATTTTGCAAAATAAGTAAAAAATGAATAGCCAAGCCCTGTGCTTGGCTATTGGTAGTCATTAGGAATGAGGAAAGTTAATGGCAGGTAATAGCATTGGACAGTTATTTAAAGTGTCCACCTTTGGTGAGAGCCACGGCGTTGCATTAGGCGGCGTTGTTGATGGTACTCCCGCAGGTCTTGAAATCACAGAGGCCGACTTACAAATTGATTTAGATCGCCGAAAACCAGGCCAAAGCCGTTATACAACGCAGCGCCGTGAAAGCGATCAAATAAAAATATTAGCAGGCGTTTTTGAAGGTAAAACCACAGGTACTAGCATTGGTTTATTAATTGAAAACACCGATCAACGTTCGCAAGATTACGGCAAAATTAAAGATGTATTTCGCCCAGGTCATGGCGATTACACGTATTGGCATAAGTACGGCTTGCGCGACTATCGCGGTGGTGGGCGTTCATCTGCACGCGAAACCGCAATCCGAGTCGCAGCAGGGGCTATCGCTAAAAAATATTTAAAGCAATTTCATGGTATTGAAGTTAAAGCATGCTTAAGCCAGCTAGGTCCTATTAAGGCTGAAACGTTTGATTGGGATGAAGTTGAAAATAACTTATTCTTCTTCCCTGATGCAAGTAAGCTTGAAGCGCTTGACGAATATATGCGCGACCTTAAAAAGCAAGGTGACTCAGTTGGCGCTAAAGTAAAAGTAGTGGCAAGCAACGTACCGGTAGGTCTAGGTGAGCCCGTATTTGACCGCCTTGACGCCGAACTTGCACACTCCTTAATGAGTATTAACGCAGTTAAAGGCGTGGAAATTGGTGATGGCTTTGATGTGGTTGAGCAAAAAGGCTCTGAGCATCGTGATGAGTTAACCCCTGAAGGTTTTACATCAAACCACGCCGGTGGTGTACTTGCGGGGATTTCGACAGGGCAAGATATTATTGCTTCTATTGCGCTTAAACCAACCTCGAGCATTACTATTCCTGGCAACAGTATTAATACGAGCAACGAAGCGGTAGAGATGATCACCAAAGGTCGTCATGATCCGTGTGTGGGCATTCGTGCAATCCCGATTGCTGAGGCAATGATGGCTATTACATTAATGGACCATTTACTGCGTCAACGCGGTCAAAATCCACATGTAAATCATCAGCACGGGCCAATTAAAGGCTCGATTGATTAACTTGGTTTGATTTAGTAAGAAATATAAAACTCAAAACGCGGCTCTGATTTTGCCGCGTTTTTGATTGGAGAAAATTTAACAATAAGCTTAAATACGGTCAATGGCATGTTTTGCCACCAAGTATAGCTTTTTGACCATTAAACCTAATACCCAACGGATAAATTGAGCTGTAAGCTCTTTGACTTCATATGTCGCTTTACCAACAAACGCGAGCATGTGCCCAATTAATCCCTTTAACTCCTCTGTAAGCTCTACAAATTTAACCACTGATTCAAATAGGCAGCGGGCTAAAATATCATAAAAAGTTAACCCAACAGCTACACCTGCCTGTGCAGAGATAAAGGCGTATTGTCCTGTTTTCTTTAAAAAGGTAATTAAGCCATTGGTAATTATTCGTTGGCAGGCAGCTGAAAACGTAACATTAAAGCGCTGCTCATACTTTAACACAGTGTGATTGTAGTGAAGAGGCTTTATTGAGCTTTCCATGCTTGCGTAGTCTTTATAAGCAGCCACAGTATTAACATAACCTGGTGTATTTTCTTCCATCGAGTGTGCACCAATACTAAAAAAAGATCCTTCATTCATCGCTGTCTGATATTCGCTTGAAGTATGACTAAATGGCCAAGCTGGTACGCAGGGTACCGGATCTGCGCCGTGCGTTACGCGGTACTGGCCTATATTGTACGCTGCAGAATGAACAAACTGGTTTAATACAACCCTAGGCGCACCAAACGTATATAAATTAGTGGGAATACCTTGCTCACTTGCCCAAATTGCAGTGAGCTGTGCTATAGCACCACCTAAGCTATGACCAACAAGGTGCAAACACTTAGGTTTATGCTGCTTGACATAACTTTCAAACATCGGCTTCATGCTGGTAAAGGCTTTCTCAAAGCCAGAATGCACTTCTAAATTTTTAGGGCCGTGGGTAATGGCTACATTTAAGTTTGTTAGCCAGTCGGCGCAGGAGGTAAAAACGGTGCCACGTATACCAATAATATGGTGGCCTTTAAATTGTTGTGATGCACCTTCTGCAGTCAAAGCGAAACCTGTCGTGCGGTTTAGCAGTTGATTGATTAAGCCACCGCTAACACCTTTAATTTGGTTGTTGGTGATTTTAAAGTTTTCAATAAAATCTATGTTAAACTCTCTTTTATAACTGTTACTTTTTCTTATATCATATACTCTTGCGGCAACGCTCGCAGCTGTGTTGGGTGACAACTTATTATTCATAACTCAACCTCCTTCCCTGTAAAAAGCTCTGTAATCTTATTGAAATCTCCATCATGTATTTTGTACTTTATCTCTCCGTTCTCTATGATATGTGTTGGTATATAGTCATCTTCCCATCTACAAATACTGGAGGCTATTCTATTTAAATGCTCATTATTGTAATTTTTGAACTCAAACCTGACTAATTTATTTGTTACTTCGCAATTTATGAATGCTAATTTGTTGGTATATTCAGGTATTTCTTTAATACCAGACTGATTAGCACTCCAGAGCTCAATTTTATTATCATCATTTCGGATAAAAATTTCTTGGGAAATACGGTTTTCAACGATAAGTTTATTCGGAATTGAGGAAAAAATTGTTTTTTTTGGAAAATGAAAGCGCCCATCTTCATCGGTAATTGCAGTGTCACGACGGTCAATCTCATCTAAATACATTAATGATCGTATTATTTCTAAGTTGGCAATTGGTGCGCCATTTTCTGTAACAATACCATTGACTTCAGGGCTTAAAAATACTTCTTTTTTCTTTCTGAACCAGCTAAACATATCTTCTCCTTGGCTAATGGCTGGGAAAATAATAAGACAAGCAAGAATAAATAAGATAATGAATCGAGGGTTATAGCTAGATATATTCATAAGCAATCCTTGCATATTTTTACTAAATATTAATTGAGATTAAAGACAGTGTAAAGGGTAGTGTTCAAAAAACTGTAACATTTTAATATTATTTAAAAACAAGAGTTAGATATGACTTAGTCTTTTGGCTTGAACAAAAAATTAGCTGAACTTCAAGCTAGTAAAAGTTTATTAAATCCTGAGTGTATTTCTAAGTTTTTACGGTTTTCTTTTAGATCTTTGAACCAATCAGCACAGGAAGTATTACGGTACTACGTATACCAATAATAAGTTGGCCTTTAAATTGTGGTAATGCACCTTCTGCAGTTAAAGCGAAACCTGTGGTGCGGGTTGGTTAATTAAACCGCCACTAACGCCTTTTATTTGGTTGTTGGTGATTTTGAAGTTGTCTCTAAATGTTGGGTGGAAAATACCGCTAAAACTTGTTGAGCTTCTAATATCGTAAACCCTTGCTGCGGCACTCGCTGCAATGCTTGGCAGTAATACTGCTTGGACTTTTTCCATGTTAATCTTCCTTGATGTTGCGCTCAGTTAAGTTGTTAAAATCACCATTATTAATTTTATATTCTCTATCTCCGTCATATAACCAAAATGGCATATAGTCTGTTTTCCAACGACAAATACTCGATGCTACATAATTTAAATGTTCGTTATTATTTTTTTTAAATTCAAAAGTAACGCGTTTATTAGTTAATTCACACTCTAGGAATGCTAATTTTTGACTATACTCGGGAATTTCTATAATTGATGATTGATTTGCAACCCATAATGGAATTAAAGTGCTTTCGCTTTCAATAAAGATTTCTTGCGAAACACGGTTTTCAACTATTAGCTTATTTGGTATTGAGGAAAGAATAGTTTTTTTAGGAAAATGAAAGCGCCCATCTTCATCGGTAGTTGCTATATCTCTGCGGACTTTTTCATCTATATAGATTAGTGATCGTATTATTTCTAAATTGGCAATTGGTGTGCCATTTTCTGTAACAACACCATTGACTTCAGGGCTTAAAAATACTTCTTTTTTCTTTCTGAACCAGCTAAACATATCTTCTCCTTGACTAATGGCTGGGAAAATAATGACACATGCAATAATAAACAAGATCACGAGTCGAAGTTGAAGCTCAAACTTGAGTTACTCATAGGTAATCCTTGCGTAACTTTCTGAATTTTAACCGACAAGAATATACATGTTAAGTAGAGAATACCTATTTTCACGGAGTGGTGAATTAATATTAAGGTTTTTTTGTACTAGATTCTAAACTGAACTTTATGTGTATAGTATAACTTTTTCAAGTGCTAATACTGTTGAGGTTTTATTTATTGAGCTATTTAATTAGTTAGTCAGACCTTACAATGATTAGTATTAACTTTAAAAATGACAAGACAGTTATTATGCGAATAAACAATCAACCTTCAGTCGTACATTATGAATATGAAACAGCTATTAAACGTTTAGAAAAGTTTTCTCACTTTACAGATAGCAGCATCGGCATTCCTTTTACTAAATTTAATATAGGTTTGGAAGCTGTAATTGGTTTAATCCCTGTTATAGGTGATGCCGCAGGGCTAATTTTATCAAGCTATGTGCTTATCGAAGCGCAGCGTTTCGGTGTGAGTAAACGTATAAAGACTAAGATGATTATCAATATGCTTATAGACTTTGTGGGCGGTTTAGTGCCATTTTTTGGTGATATTTTTGATGCGTTTTTTAAAGCAAATACACGAAACACGCATTTATTAAAAAAGCATATAGCTAAGCAGTTAAAAGCGCACGGTAATGAAAGCTCAGTTATTTAAGTGTATAAATTACTTATAGATAACAATTATGTATCGTATATTTCGCATTGGCTTACTTTTATTTAGTTCGCTTTTAAAAATGTAAGCTATTAACTTATAACAGGTAAATGTATGTACCTTGATCACCCTAGGTATGGTAATAAGCCCATAGTTACCAATATTTCAATGGCGGTAGAAGCGATTGAGCGAGCACACTGGCATTACTCAAACCTTAAATATTTTCCTAATACGGTAATATTGGCAGATATAGAAAAGCAAAATTATGCCATTTACCCCCGAACACTCTATGTTGATATTGAGGTGCAGTGCGGGGCTTGCTCTAGGGCATTTATTTTTTTTGCTCAAGAGCAGCAGTATTGGTTTGAGGTACTTGGGTTTTGGGTCGATTCGCACTGTACTCATTGTTTTGGATGCCGTAAGCATGCCAGATATATACTTACTCTTCGTAAACGATACGATATGTTAGCAAATGCAGCCAATAAAACTGTCAGTGAAAAAACAGAGCATAAAGCGCTTGCAAAGACTCTTTACTGTTTAGGTATTATTAAAAATATCAATAAAGTGAATGGTTAGCCTACTCATATTTTACTATCACGCCTTATTTTTACTTTAGTTGTAAAAGCCCGTACAATTCGTCTCGTTTTTAGTGCGCTATGTAGCGCTGTAACCGAGACGAGTTAGCCTAATTTTATGCATCAAATAGCTGATCTAATTTCAATTTTTGAACGCACTTTTTATCAAACTTATAATACTCGGTTGATAAAAGGCGACAGCGAGCCTGTGTATTTACCGGCAACAGATTATGTGCTCTATCACCAAGTCGTATTTGCCCATGGTTTTTACGCCAGTGCATTGCATGAAATTGCACACTGGCTGGTGGCGGGTAATGAACGGCGTTTATCAGAGGATTACGGCTATTGGTATTGCCCCGATGGGCGTGATAAACAACAACAAGCTGATTTTGAAAACGTTGAAGTAAAGCCCCAAGCCATCGAGTGGTTATTAAGTACCGCAGCAGGGTTTAATTTTAATGTGTCGGTAGATAACTTAAACGGCGAACAAACGTGTCGGTTTGATTTTCAGCAGCGCGTGCATCAACGAGTGCTTACCTTGATTAAAAACGGTTTTAACTCTCGTACGGAGTCACTTTTAAAAGCGCTCTCTCATTTTTACAACACACCGTGGCCATTAACTGCACAGCAATTTAATTGGCAATACCCAAAGGAGCTTTGTAATGGCGTTTAAATTAGGCTTAATTGTAAATCCAGTCGCGGGTTTAGGTGGCACGGTTGCTTTAAAAGGCAGTGATGGCGCACAAACTGCTGCCAGAGCTATTGAGCTAGGCGCAGAGCCAAAAGCCAATAGCCGCACAAAAGCAGCGCTTGAAGTGCTATTACCTTATAAAGAGCGCCTGACTATTTACACTGTTAACGGTGACATGGGTGAGAAAGCAGCCAAAGCCTTAGGCTTTAATGCAGAGGTTGTGTACAACACTTCTGCAATAACAACCCCAGATGACACAGAACAAGCAGCAAAAGTACTTAAAGACTGTGGTGTTGATTTAGTTTTATTTGCCGGAGGTGACGGTACAGCACGTAATATTTGCCATGCAATAGAAGACACTGTGCCTGTACTTGGCATTCCCGCAGGCTGCAAAATCCACTCTGGTGTGTACGCTATTACACCAAAAGCTGCAGGGCGCGTAGTCGAAATGCTGGTTAAAGGTGAGTTAGTTACTTTAGCTGATGCCGATGTAATGGATATCGATGAAGATGCCTTTAGACAAGGCACAGTAAAAGCAAAGCGCTACGGCGAAATGCAAACCCCAAGTGAAGTACGTTATATGCAAGCGGTTAAAAATGGCGGTAAAGAAACCGACGAGCTCGTGCTTGCCGACATTGCTGCGCATGTTGTATCACAAATGGATGAAGACACATTTTACATTATGGGTAGCGGCTCAACGGTTGAGGCGATAATGGAGGAAATGGGACTTGAGAATACGTTGCTTGGCGTGGATTTAATTAAAGATCAAACCTTAGTTGCCCAAGATTTAACGGCTGCGCAATTACTGCAATATACTCACCAGCAAAGTACTAAGTTAGTTATTACGCTCATTGGCGGGCAAGGGCATATATTCGGCCGTGGTAATCAGCAATTGAGCCCTGCGCTTATACGCGCAATAGGCAAAGAAAATATTATTGTAGTCGCAACAAAAACAAAACTACAGGCGCTAAATGGGCGTCCGCTTATTTGCGATACGGGCGACGGCGAACTTGATGACACATTAACGGGTTATATAAAAGTAACCACCGGATTTAACGATCATATTATGTATGCAGTAGGGCACCAACATCTTGAAGAAATGGATGCTTTGCAAAACCAGGAGATTAATAAATGAGTTTAGTGAACTATATCGATGCAGCTCAGCAGTACTTCGATGACTTAGTAATAAAAGCAACCGACGATGAGTTATTTGCAGGCGGTTATTTACGAGGCCACTTTGATCTTGCTGTAGGCTATGCCGAAGTAGAAAAACTCACAATTAGTATTGATGAGCTAAACGAAACTGTAGAGCAAAGCTTAGTTAAAGCGTATCGCAATGGTGAGCTTAACGAGGAAGACAAGGCATTAGTTGTACGCTTGTGGGAAGAAGTAAAAGCACTCGCTTAACAAAACCGATAAAAGAAAAACACGATTAGCTCAGCGCTGTCGTGTTTTTTGCTTTTAAAGGCCCTAAAATAGATTGTTATGTTAATTTACTGTTGCGTTTTAATGCGATACTGTTGTTAAAATAAATTTTAATGAGTAATCAAATATGAATAATAATCAGGACGCCTTACCTTCGGGGCTAGTCGCGCGTTTTTTAAATTTTGTTGAAAGAATAGGGAATAAGCTTCCAGACCCGGCAATTATATTTTTATTTGCTATGTTATTGATCTGGTTTTTATCGTGGTGGTTTTCAGGCGTAAGTTTTGACGCAATTGATCCCCGTACAGGCGAAGCCATTATAATTAATAACATGCTGGCAAGTGACTCATTAGCGACCTTTTTATCATCAATGGTAAAAACCTTTACAGGGTTTGCTCCTTTAGGCGTAGTGTTAGTGGCTATGCTTGGTGTGGGCGTTGCCGAACATTCTGGCTTTATTAATACCGGCTTAAAACTGATGTTAAAAGTAACACCTAAAAAGTTATTAACGCCTTCGATCATTTTAGTGGCCATTGTTAGTCACACGGCAACCGATGCAGGTTATGTATTGGTTATCCCATTAGCGGGCGTGATTTTCTATGCCGCAGGGCGTCATCCACTTGCAGGTATTGCAGCGGCATTTGCGGGTGTAAGTGGTGGTTTTGGTGCTAACTTTATTCCATCGGGAATTGATCCATTACTGCAAAGCTTTACGCAAAGTGCAGCGCAAATTATTAACCCTGCTATGTCTATTAATCCGCTTAATAACTGGGCATTTGCCTCAGCGTCAAGTTTATTTATCGTATTAGTAGGCTGGTATATCACCGATAAAATTATCGAACCACGCCTACAAAAAACAAAAGTTGATGGCACAGAAGAAGACTTACCTGTATTTGAAGATGCACGCAGTGATGAAAAGCGCGCCTTTTTTATTGCAAGTAGCGTGATGATCGCAGGCCTTGCATTATTAGCGTTTGTTTCAGCCCCCGCAGATTCTGCAATGCGTAGCAGTGATGGATCGCTTACCAATTTTAGCTCCCCTTTAATGCAATCAATTGTTCCGTTAATCTTTTTACTCTTTTGGATCCCAGGTGCTGTATATGGCTTTACAGTCGGCACATTTAAAAGTACCAAAGATATGATCGATGCTATGAGCAAAGCGATGAGCGGCATGGCGTATTATATTGTAATGGCGTTCTTTTGTTCGTTATTTATTGCCGCTTTTAGTAAATCAAACTTAGGTGCATTACTGGCAATCGAAGGCGCACAGCTTTTAAAAGCAATGGAGCTACCGAGCGCAGTCACTGTAGTAGGTATCATCTTTTTAACAGGCTTTGTTAACTTGTTTGTCGGTTCAAGCTCAGCTAAATGGGCATTACTTGGTCCCGTATTTGTGCCAATGCTGATGCAATTGGGGATCTCGCCAGATTTAACCCAGGCGGCTTACAGAGTCGGAGACTCAAGCTCTAATATCATTACACCACTTATGCCTTACTTTCCGCTTGTTGTTGTGTATTGTCAAAAGTATGTCAAAGGCACTGGCATAGGCACGCTCATTGCGCTGATGCTACCGTATTCAATCGCCTTTATGATTGGCTGGAGTATCTTCTTGCTAGGCTACTGGGCACTCGGTATCCCGCTAGGTCTTGATGCCAGCTATGTGTATCCGGCAGTAGCGCCTTAACCTAAATCTTGATTTATGAACCTCACTCATTTGGTGAGGTTTTTAAATAAACGCCCTGTAATGTAAAAATAAGTTACCTTTCTAAATCTCTCACTATATAGCCAAACAAGCTGGCCTCACCGACAATATACATATAATCGTTTTTGTTGCTCATTATTGTAGACTTATCGTCATACCATCTAAAATCATGAATTTTATTCGTTTTAGGGTCTTTGAAGTATAAACGAGTACAACTATCTTCATACTCAGTGCCACACTCTTGTACATTGGTCAGGATATATTCTTTATACCAATAGTCGCCTTGCGTGTAGTAAGCCCATAATTTAATAGGATCAGAGATAAAAATATAGAGTATTCCATAGATTAATAAAGGGGATAACGGGTACATGAAAATGGATGCCAATTTCATTTTAGTATCTGAAAAATTGTATTTAAGTGATTCTCTATATTTACTGCAGCGTTTATATTTATTGAATATAAGAATATTTAAATAAATAAATAGTGCACAACAGATAACAGGGAGGGCTATAAAGAAAACAACGTCGTATAGTTCATTTGAGATGAATGGCGGATCTGTAAAGTCCATTAAAATAGGAATAGTAATGCATAATAAAATGGGGAGTATTATTGCTAGAAGGAGCAAGTTGTCGTAAATCTTTTTCAATTTTTAATTCGTCCGTGAATTATAGCCTTTGTCTAGTTTACAGAATTTTTGTTGTTTTAAGATGAAAGAAAATATATTTATAGGCATTAAGTAAGCTAATAAAACTATCTCAAGCCGCTATTGAATTGACGCGAAAGTTTACCTTGTTTTCACTGTAACAGCAGCTTAAAAACAAAAAACCTTGTCACTTTCGTGGCAAGGTTTTTTTATTAAAGAGTTGTTGCTATTTAGCTGTGAAGCTTACTGGGCGACGTTCTTTACGAGGACCGCTGCGCTTATCACCGCGTGCACTGTCGTCTTTGTTAAAGCTGCGTTTATCACCAGCTGGACGCTCAGAGCGTTCGCCGCGTGGTTCAGCAGGGCCTTGATCTTGTGTGATTGTTAAGCCCATAGGACGTTTACAAATAAACACTTTTTGGAAATGATCAAGTACATCTTTAGGCATGTTTTGCGGTAATTGAACCGTACTGTGATTATCGTGCAGACGAATATCACCAATAAACTTGCTTGAGATGTCAGCTTCGTTAGCGATAGCGCCAACAATGTTTTTAACTTGAACACCATGTTCACGACCTACTTCGATACGGTACGTATCCATAGGGCCTGCATCACGGCTGTTACGTTCGCGAGGTTTACGCTCAGCGCGTTCACCACCACGTTCGCCGCCACGCTCGTTACGACGTCCACGGTCACCACGATCGTTGCGGTCATTACGTGGGTTGCGGTCGTTACGCTCGTTACGTTCACGAGGTTGAATCTTAACTTCTTCAACTTTAATTGGCGACTGTTGCTGTGCTAAACACAGTAACGCACCCGCTAAGCTTTCAAGAGGAAGGTCAAGTTTTTCAGCCATGTTAGTAGCTACATCATTGAAGAATGTAATGTCTTTGTTTTCAAGCGCAATAGTTAATTTTGCTTGTAACGCTTCGATACGTTTTTCTTCAACAATTTTTGCAGTTGGTAATTCAACTTGTGCAATTTCAGACTTCGTATGACGAATGATATTTTTAAGTAAATAACGTTCGTTATGTTTTACGAATAAAATTGCTTTACCAGTACGACCAGCACGACCTGTACGGCCGATACGGTGAACGTAGGCTTCAGAATCTTGTGGAATATCGTAGTTGATAACTAAGCTTAAACGGTCAACATCTAGACCACGTGCCGCTACATCTGTTGCAATAACAATGTTTAGCATGCCACTTTTTAAACGATCTACAGTGCGTTCACGTGCTTGCTGGTTCATGTCACCGTTAAGTGGAGCCGCCGAGAAACCTTCGCGCTCTAATAATTCAGCAAGTTGTACAGTATCGTTACGTGTACGAACGAAAACAATAGCACCTTCATATTGCTCAGCTTCTAAGAAACGAACAATTGCTTTATTTTTATGTACGCTTGCATTCCAAAATACTTGCTCAACAGATGATACTGTTGAGTTACGCGCAGAAATATGAACCTGTTCAGGATTGTTCATATATTTGCTGCTGATGTTTTGAATTTGCTTAGGCATAGTCGCAGAGAAAAGACATGTTTGCTTTTCGCGCGGTGTTTTTTCCATGATGCTTTCTACATCATCGATAAAGCCCATACGTAACATTTCATCGGCTTCATCAAGTACAAGCGCTTGTAGAGCATCAAACTTGATTGTGCCACGGTTAATGTGATCGATTAAACGACCTGGAGTTGCAACAATAACCTGAGCGCCACGACGAAGTGCGCTTAATTGGATACTGTAGCTTTGGCCACCATATAGTGCCAATACTTCAATACCACGAACATGTTTAGCATATTGTTCGAATGCCTCAGCTACTTGGATCGCAAGCTCACGTGTTGGTGTGAGTACAAGGATCTGTGGCTGCTTCACAGACGGGTCAATATTATTAAGTAATGGCAGTGCAAATGCTGCGGTTTTACCTGTACCCGTTTGAGCTAGTCCCAGTACGTCCTTTCTTTCTAGCAATAACGGTATACATTGAGCTTGGATTTCAGATGGTGTCTTGTAACCCAACTCTTCAACTGCCTTCAAAATTGCAGGAGAAAGATTTAGAGATTCAAACGTGACTGGTTCTGACATTAATACGCCTCAACGAATTTAAAGAGGCGCGCATTATATAGGATTAGCGAGGCAAATGCTTGTATAAATTGAAACTAATTTATATGTATTTGAAAGTGGTCGAAATTTAACCAGTTCAATATAGGCTTTATGAAACTGGTTAACATATTTAATACAGAACTTATTTGTACAAACCTAAGCTTTCTTTTGCATATGCTTCAAATTCGGTAAACCCGCCAATGTGATTTTGGTCTACAAAAATTTGTGGTACGGTAGGGCAAGGTTTACCCGCTGACTTTTCTAAATCAACTTTGCTTATCCCTTCTTTTATAATATCGATATAACGAAATTTAAAATCATCGCGTTCATTTGCTAGTTGTTCTGCTACGTCTTTTGCACGTACACAAAATGGACAACCTTCTCGGCCAAAAATTACAGTAAGCATAACGCTCTCCTTTAGTTGATTTTTTTCAGTTTAAATGATTAAAAAATATTTTAAAGCGTAAAAAACCGATTGTGTTGTTCTATTTTTATGATTAGAGCAGTTACAAGTGAGCCATTCAATATTATTGAGTGGCTCACTTGTGCTAGGTTAAAAGGTTAAGCTAAAACCAATAGAAGGGCGCATTTCAAAGTCATCTTCACTTTCTTTAATGATCAAGTTATTGGTTGAGGTAATTTTTTGATAATCTAAATCTATGTTGCTGGTGTTTGCTTGGCCGTAGGCGTTCATTAATTCTAAAATTAACACACCATCTAGGCCCCAGAAGTCCGTTTTTCGCTCAAAGCGTAAATCAATACGATGATATACATCAAAACGTTTTGAGAAAGGGTCACCGTACTCGGGCAAAAAGCGGCCTTCAAATTCAGGGTTTTCTTTTACACCAATAATAGGGGTGTAAGTTTGGCCACTGCGTGCTGTAAAGTTAAAGCCACCTTGCCACTTTTCACTGATTTGGTAATTAAATACTATGTTTACTACTAAAGGGGTGTCAGCGTAATAGTCTCGGGTTATGTTTTGGCGCTGATCAGTACGCTCACTTTTTGCATAGCTTATAGCGAGCCAGCCATACCATTTATCGGTTTTATTTTTATTAATTAATAAATCAACACCGTATGCACGCCCTGTGACATCGTTGCTGTAAAGTGTTGCTGCATCAGGATAATTATTTAATGCCAATGGTAAATCATCCATGGTTTTGTAATATCCCTCAATAGACCATGTCCAATCCCCCGCAAGTTCCTGAGCAAAACCTAGGCTGCTGTGTTTTGAGGTTTGCGAACGTAAATTAGGGTTACCGTGCTCTGGTAATATGTAGTCAACATCTTGCATGCGGTTATAGTGGCCATATTTGGCATTAATACTGTTACGCTCATTAATAAAGTAGGTAAGCGCAAGGCGTGGCATTACAAAATCTTCATCGGTGTAATCATTGCTTTGATACTGCACACCCACTTCACTTTGCCATTGGTCATTAATATTCCAAATGTGGCTAGCTCCAATAAAGTACTTGTCTAGGGCCAAGCTGTCTTTACCCGTGATGCGTTCGCCTTTATTTAAATCACAATCAGGGTCCAGCTCAGTGCAAAGATACTGAAACCCATCGTAACTGTAAGTTGTGTCGTTATCAAAATAAGCAGCATCAAACACGAGTTGCTGAGTTTTGTTTATACGCCAATTTACGCGTCCTTTATAGGTGATTTGTTTTTCTTGTTCTTCTTCAAAGAAACCATCACTTGAGGTGGCGCGTTTACCGTATTCTAATCGCCCTGAATGATCGAGTGCACCAATACCTAACCGTAAACTAAAGTCTTTATTGAAGTGATCCCACAAAATACTTTGGCTGGTAAATTCGCGAATGAAATCAGCATCGCCTTGATACTCTGGATTTTTTAGTGATAATTCGGCACGCTGATTAAAACCTGCTGCAACTGAATCTTTAGCGCCTGTAAATGATACCGTAAGTGCATTTTTATCATTGATGTCCCAAATCCACTTTCCTTGATAGTCATGATCATCAGGCGCATCGTTGATGGTGACACCACTGAGCTCTCCATCGTCATCTTTAAGCTCTTCACCCTTTGAGAAAAATAGGGGTAAGGTACTTTTTCGCCCTGATAAATAAAATGCGGTGTTTTCTGTTAACTGTCCTTCCATAAAGACACCGGCATTAAACATTGTAAAATCCAGTGTGGTTGTAATCGGTTGGTACTTTGGGTTACGCAGTGTTACGTCAAATACGGCACCAGTGGCATTGCTATAGCTGGAACCGTAGCCTGCAGAGTAAAGCTGGAAATCTTGAATTAAATAACGATTAAAAATAGAGCTGCCAAAATCATGAAAGATATAGCCTGCAGGCATAAAGTCAACTTCAAATAGGTTGTCATCAGGTGATGAACCACGTACAGCTGGCTCACTCATTGAGCCACCCGCAGCAACTACACCTGGTAATGCAAAAACAGCACGTAGCGGGTCGCCCATTGCGCCGGGCATAGTGACTAATTTTTCGGTGTTTTCTGTTATTTCACTGGTGATACTGCTGCGTTTATAGACAACGTCTATATGTTCCATTGTGTCTTTATTTGTTGATGTATTAGTATTTGCCTGTGCTAAAAGTGGCAAGCAAAGGGCAAGCGGTGTTAAACGAAAAAGTGTGTGCAGTTGGTTGGCTATCATGTCTCTTCCATGGTTGTGAACAAATGTGATTGCCACGTATGATAGAGCTAAAAATCGTATAAATGCTTAGAAAAATGTTGTGAAAATGTACCTAAATGTAGGGAGCTGTTACAAAATGTTTCGTGGTTTATAAAGCATTTATTTTTATGCCAAGTTCACTTGAATACCCCATTGAGCGTGCGGTGATGTGTAACTGTTCGTTGATGATATAATAAGTTGGAAACGCGCTTATTTTATAATTGCTTTGAGTATGGCGATCACCTAATAGAATTGGCATTGTTAAGTTAAGATCTGATACAAAATCAACTACTTCCTGTGGGTTTCTATAATCAAGCGCAATACCAATTGCATTAATATTAGAACTCTCTAGTACAGCTTCTAAATTCGGCATGCTGTAACGACAAATTGTGCACCATGGCGCGCAAAAAGTAGACAGTAGTGGTTTTGCCTTTAAATTGTGTAATGCTTATTCTTTCAGTCGGTTGGTTTAAAAGTGGTAAATTAAAATAGGGCGCTGGTACATCATTCGTTTGAAGTAAATTGCGTTCTTGAAAAGTACTTACTAAATGAAAGACTAATATTGGCAAGCTTATATTTATAAACGCACTACATCGTATTTTCATGCGTTCCTCCTCAGTTAAATAAGATTGATTACATTTTAATGCTTGAATTAATAAGTTTAACCCTAAGCTCTACTTAGCAAGCAATAACAATATTTAACTTTTACAAAGGAGAATATGATTATGAGTAACGACCTACAACCAGCGATGAAAATACCAGCACTTGTTGTTAAAGACAGTGATAATAAGCAGGCTGATATTACAGTTAGACAAACAGATTTATCATGGAAAATGATTGTTATTTATCGTGGTAAGCACTGTCCATTGTGTACTAAACAACTTAATGCATTAGCGAAAATGAAAGGCCAATTTATTGATGCCGGTGTTGAGCTTGCGGCTGTTAGTGGCGATAGCCACGAACAACTGACGGAACACCTAAAAGATTTAGAAGTGAATTTTCCATTGTACAGTAGTCTTTCGCTCGTGCAGATGACAGATCTTGGCTTGTATATTAGTGAGCCGCGTAATGAAAATGAAACCGATCATCCATTTGCAGAGCCGGCAATTTTTATTGTTAACGAGCAGGATCAAATTCAGATAGTTGATAAATCAAATGCGCCATTCTCAAGACCCGATTTAAACGATTTACTCTCGGGAATTAAGTTTATTCGCGAAAACGATTACCCCATTCGTGGCACGTTGACTGAATAGTTTATTAAGACACGTATTTATTATACGTGTCTTTTATTTTTTAAATTATTTAATTTTTTTACTTGAAAACATTTTTACCGTCCATATATAGTTTAGTAGGGCGCCTGATGGGTCCTAAATTAAACTTAAACAATTGAAATTTATATTATTAAATAATATTTGCTAGCGCTTGTTCTACGGAAAAGCACTTGCAAAATATCGCTTAAATATGAGGATATTATTATGCGTACAGTAGACTTATCACCACTTTATCGTTCATTCATCGGCTTCGAACATTTAGCATCACTTATGGACGCGGCGGCAAGTACAGACAAGCAGCCAAGTTTTCCTCCTTATAACATTGAAGCTCTCGATAAAGACAGATACAGAATTACTATGGCCGTTGCTGGTTTTAGTGATAACGAATTGACCATTGAGTCAGAAAACAACACATTGAAAGTGGCTGGTATTAAAGCCAATAAAGATGACAAAGAGCGTAAATTTATTCATCAAGGTATCGCAGAGCGCAACTTTGAACGTAAGTTTCAGCTTGGCGACCATGTAAAAGTGCTTGGTGCCGACCTAGCTAACGGTTTGCTTACTATAGAGCTTCAGCGTGAAATACCAGAAGCACTTAAACCTCGTAAAATAGAGATAGGGCAAGGTCATTTAATCGAAGATAAATAAACCCTGTTTAACCTTAGTTTCCCTTGATTATTTAGCCGTCTCACTTGAGACGGCTTTTTTATGCAATTGAATTTAAATCTACAACGCCCTCTTAATCTTGGTTAAGTAAACTCTGTTGTGTTTTTTTCAGCAGAGCGATTTTATCAATCGCTTCTTGAAGCTGCTCTTGCTTCATCCCTTGTTTACGCCCTTTAGTAATTAAGCTTTCTAACGTTGTAACTTTGGTATTAACAGCACTGATAAAGCTACTTTCTAGTGCGTGCTGCTTCTCTTGTTGAAATTGTTGGTAGGCTTTATGATCGTCTAAATCTCCCTTGTATTGAACACTGCTTAGTTTACTTTTATTTAGTGGGGGTAAGTAATTCGGTTCAGTAATTACCTGTTGAATATGCCCATCCAAGGTGCTTTTTTTAATATTTGAAGGATGTACATCTTCAATTTTTTTTACGGTGTGTACAGCTTGCTTTATTATAGGTCGCTCACCTGTTGGTTGTTTAGTCGCTAGTACCATTTTTTTCTGCTCGGTGGAGCCAGAGAAATAGTATATGAAGGTAATGGCTAAAGATATTGTGATGAGTGCCGTGAGCTTTATTTTCATAACTTAATCTCATTTTGTGTGTGCCACGCAGCCCACTTTTGCTGGTATTGCTGATGAGCATTTTGTAACGCCACAGATTTAATCGCTTGATAGCGAACTGTTTGGCCCGTTGCTGCAAAATATCTATATTCATAGTCATTAGTTAACACCACAACCCATAATCCCGCTGGCGAACGAATGACTTCAGAAAGCTCATTTTCATTTTGAGTAAATGCAAGTTGTACTACCCACTCTTTTTTATGCCCTCGATTGATATTATTATCAAATTTACTATAAATATCATTCATATTAGCCGCTCTTAAAGCCGCTTTGAAAGTACTCTTTGCCACTTCATTCTTAAATTTAACCGCGTCAGTTCTATTTTTAAATTCAGCACCTTGGGCTGTTATTTGATATAAATATTTGAAGCGACTTTTATTTGCTTGGTAATACTGATTTATTTGTTGTTCAGAAACTTGTTTTTCTAATTGTTCGAGTATCGGGCTTTGTCCATGCATCATGTCTTTTACGCCAAGCCAGCTTTGAATCGAAGGACGCAATATGTCACCTTGAGCAATGCTTATTAAATTATCAATGTTGATATCTTTTGCTTTAAATGCGTTGGTCGCTTTTTCTAAATTTATAAAATATTGATGCTTTTTAGCTATTTCTGCTTGAAATAACTGGTTATCGCCTTGATGCAACCTAAACCGTATTTGCATAGAAAGTGGTTTAATGAAGTCATAAACAGACATTGCAGGAAACGCAAAATGTTCAAGTTTTACTAAATTTAATGTGTTTTTTTGCGTTTCAGAATATTGTCCATTCGCAGGATATTCACCTAATGTGTTCGTAAGCCAGCTGGCCGTAAAATGTTTAACATTATTAGAAGCTTCGATGGTCGGTGGTAAATGTAGTTGCTTTATAAAAAGGTTATTTAGGTAGCGCTCTACATGGTAACCGGTGGTAAAACCTACATCAGACAAACGCGCTACCTTGTCGGGCATTAGGCGCTGTGCTTCACTTAGCAAAAATTGGTTCTCGTATAAACGATAACGTGTTTGCGAAAGACTAATGTCACTATTTTGCTGTTGATATATTTGATGCATCAACTGTATTTCAGCGGGTGTGTACTTTTCAACACTCGTAAATGCTTGGCTGCTGTAAAGCAGCCCA
Organism: Pseudoalteromonas aliena SW19; assembly: GCF_014905615.1. Taxonomy (NCBI): domain Bacteria; kingdom Pseudomonadati; phylum Pseudomonadota; class Gammaproteobacteria; order Alteromonadales; family Pseudoalteromonadaceae; genus Pseudoalteromonas; species Pseudoalteromonas aliena. Next base: position 929,895 of record NZ_AQGU01000025.1, on the reverse strand, counting down.
AACATTACTACAAATAGGTAGACGAAATACCTCATTAGCGGGCAACCATGGCATGATTTAATAAATGTACAACCATTGCAATAGCATGAGGGATAACTTGTTTAGCGGTATCGACACGATCGTAATGATCTTTCGAATTAAGCACAATACCTCCTTGAGCGTACGAAAAAGAACCGCCTTGGGTTAGCAATGGACGTACATCCGTTGAGGCTTCATCTAACGGTGAAAAGGTATTTATTGCTTGACGTATTAAGCTAGGATCATTGAGTTGTTCTTGATCATAATAATCCTTTACCCAGCCTTCCCAGCTAGAGTGATTTAAATCTGAAGTTGTCCATGTGTGATGCGGCTGAAGTAAATCAGTTGTATGAAATACAAACCCCAGTACTTGTGGATTACCACTGTCTAAATAGCTTTGAAACCAGTATTGGCCTAAGTTATCGATTGGTTGAAAAGGAATTTTTTCAAAATCATCATACATATTATAGTTTGATTGACTATCAATTCGGTAATGAGCTTCGGTAATGTCATAACTATTATATTTTGAAGAGTCAGCATTAAACCAGCCTGTTTCTCTTCCCTTTCCATCATCTAAATAGTCCCCTTTTAACCAAGCCGCAGCTAAGCTATCAATGGTGCCCCATACAGTGAGTTTGTCGTAGTTATAGCCGCCAAAATCATTACCATGCTGATCAGCGCCTTGCGTATGGTTTTGAAAGTGCCAATAGCTAGTATATTTTACAATGCTTTCAGCCGCGCCCCAAAGAGGAGCTTGGACACAAGAGCCCGTAATGGCACCACATAAAAAAGTATCTTCAAAATCATCAACATCATAGGCTGCTTGCCCTAGTAGCTCAGCCAGCTGTGAAACTGACATTTTATTTTGTAAAGCATATTGCGACAGCGCCGCATATTGCGTTGATTGTGGGTTTTGCTCCATATAACTTACAGCGTCAATAACAATCCGCTTATGGGTTTCTTGGCTAAATGCATGTGCTTGGTTGATACTTGTAAGTAATATAATTGCCGATGTTAATATTTTTTTCATTTTTATCTCATTGCTGTATTTAAAGGATTAACGCTATTAAAAGATAGCGCTATTACAGTACAATGACAGAAAAATTAAACATTTAATTAACAAATTTACCTATTTCATATGTCACAGACTTTCTAAATCAACTAAATACGCAGCAGCTTGTTTTAATAGCGCTGCTTTTTGCTCTTCGGTTTGTCGGTCCCAGTTTTTATAAACCATGCCTATACGCGGGTTTTTCTCTAATTTACTGCGGTGGGTGTGCATAAAGTTCCAGTATAGGCTATTAAGGGGGCATGCTTTTTCTCCCACTTTTTGTTTAACATCGTATTGGCAACTCTTGCAGTAATCGCTCATTTTATTAATGTAGTTTCCACTTGCTGCGTAGGGTTTTGTCGCAATAATACCATCATCGGCAAATTGGCTCATGCCACGTGTATTAGGCATTTCTACCCATTCAATAGCATCTATATAAACACCTAAATACCAGTTATCTACGTCATCAGGATTAATTCCCGTGAGCATACAAAAGTTTCCAATAACCATTAAGCGTTGAATATGATGGGCATAAGCCGTTGTTAAACTTTGCGAAAGAGAGTGGCTCAAACAGTTCATTTTTGTAGAGCCATGCCAAAAGTATTCAGGTAATTTATTTTTCGCCTGTAATTGGTTTTTACGTGCGTAGTCGGGCATATTGATCCAATAAATACCCCGGACATACTCTCGCCACCCTAAAATTTGTCTAACGAAGCCTTCTACTTGTGAGATTGATATTTCATTAGGCCTTTGCCTATATTCGTTTATGACTCGATTAATGACATAAAGAGGATGAAGCAATTTTGCGTTTATGGCAAACGACAATCGGCTATGATAAAGGCTAGTGTTGTGCTCACTTTGATTTGTCATTGCATCTTGGAACTGACCAAAATTAATAAGTAAATTTTCACAAAAGTACTCAAGGCAGCTAATAGCTTGTTTTCTAGTGGTTGGCCATTGTAAACGTTGATTTTTTATTTCACCAAGGTAGCTCACTTGATGTTTATCTAAGCGATCAATAATTGTACTTACATCATTATTAAAAACCTTGGGTAAAGGTATATCCACTAAGTCGTTTTTAGAAAACTTGTTACGATTATTACTATCAAAATTCCATTTACCGCCTTCAGGTTTTCCTTGCTCCATAAGTACATCAAATTGCTTACGCATAGCGCGATAAAAATGCTCCATCGTTACATGTTTGTTTTTTGAAAAACGCTCTTTTATTTGCGAAAAGGGAAGTAAAAAATGCTCGCTATCGACTGCGGTTACATTATATGTGCTTGCTTGTTTAAATAGTGAAAGTTGCTCTTTGAGTCTGAACTCATCAGTATATTGATACTGTATGGCTGAGCAGTGATATTTTTTCGCTATTCGATTAAGTAAACTGGGTAAATTTTTATCATTTTGGGTTTCATCTAGGGTTAAGTGTAATACATTAAACTCTGCGCAACTTAGCGCATGAGCAAAGTTTTCCATAGCACTAAAAAATGCACATATCTTTTGAATATGATGCTTAACATAATCAGTTTCTTGCTTAAGCTCTGCGACAAGATAAAGAGTGTCATTGTCCTTATGTTTAAACCAGGAGTGAGACGGGTTAAGTTGATCACCTAAAATAAGTCTTAATGTTTTATAATGAGTCATAGTTAAGCCAAATTAATAGTATACGGGTATGTTTAATTAGCAGATCGCTTTGTTGAATTTTAAGTTATTACCTTAAAGTTAATTTTTAGCAATGCATATTTCAGGTGAGAAGTGAGGAAAAAATTAAAAACGGTTTTAATGCTATTTGTTTGCGGGAGTCCAATTACCGGCTCAGCCGAAACCACCGCTATTTATAAATGTGAGACGAGCGGCGCAGTGGAGTTTAGTCAACAACCATGCGCTGAAAATCCACAAATTTTGCATTTAAATGTAATGACGCCACGCGATGATAAACGACATAGCGGCGAGCAAAATAGTATTAACCCAAAACCGAGTGCTGATTCAAATACAATCGATTCGTACATAAAAATGACGGCTCTGAAAAAGCAACTTGGTGAGCATCAAAATAAAATCGAAACGTATAAGTCACAAATGCAAAAACAACTTAGCATGTTTAATAACAGTTTTGATTTGCAAGCTAATAACTTAGCAGGTCTAGGGCGTGTTGACCTTTCGTGATTGATTTTACAGCAGACTGTTTGGTATTTAGGCAAGGCAGCGCCTATGTGGTGTGGTATTCCCCATAAATAGGCGATAACGCAGCATAAATGCCAAACATGCGCTGCCCTTTAGGTTCTTTCTAGGGGCGATTAACTCTTTGTTGCTCGGTTTTTACTTAGCCCGCTAGGTCACAAACCTCGCGCCGCGATTAAATCGCCCCTAGATTGAACAAATTTCAATCCACAAAGGTTAACACGCCCCAAGCAAAGTGTAGCAATTGCTGAGCAAATAATTGCGACCATATCAAAGTTTGATGTGCTTATTAAAAATCAACAAATGAGTATAGACAGAGTAACTCAGCAGATCAAAAATCTTGAAAAGACAAAAAAAAGTGATAACGCAAATCAGACTGGCAATGAAAATATTGATGGTTTCATTCGTAAAGAGCAATTACATCGGGAAATAAAAGCCGCAAGTAGTAAAGTAATCACATTAAGTAATGAACTCAAAGAAGAAACATTAAAATTAGAGCAACGGATGGACTACCAAGGCAGTAGTGAAGCCGATACCACCTTTCATCTTGCCTTATCTAAGCGAATAGATGCTTTAAGTACACATTACGGATTACTGATAGAAATAGAAAGCTAAATCGCTTAAACGATCAGGCTATTTATTTACCATGACATAAGGGGTTGTTGATCTTTCAGAGTTAAAATTTTTGCTACCTGAGGCAATTAACTATTTGCTTCCTCATGGCTTGCTTTTTTAAGCATCCGTTGTTCCAGTGAAATTACGTTTGAGGTATGAAACAGACTGTTATTCGAAAAATTTTCAAAAAACATTAAAACTTTACGCCAAGCTACTTTTTTCTCTGAACTAAAACGTTGCCCAAGGTGCTCTTCTAGTGTGGCATAAAACGTGTCACACAATACTTTAATGTCGGATTGTTGAATATTATCATTATTCAAAAACTGTAATTGATATGATAAAAAAGGAGCAACAGATAAAGGGTTATCCAAATGCTTAATAATACGTTCTAACATACAGTAAAGGGTATAACTTCTTTCATTAAATTGCGCAGCAGTGGGGTAACTCATGGTAATACAAGATTGAGTTAATTTGGTGTGAAAACGCTTAGTGAAAGCATGAAAATTTGGTTTTATAATGCTAAGGCTTTTTAATAATTCTGGTTGATGTGTTTTCATTAAATGCCTCGCTGCATCAGGTCATCATTGGTTTTTAGAGTCTATATTTTGGTTTTTAGTATAGCCAGTAGATAAAAAATCGCACGGTTTTTTAATGACAAAACACAAAGCTGCGACCAATATTTTGATTTGTATGTTATTTTTATAATTAATAATGAGAGTGATTATCTATAAAGAACTATCTCATAGATTATACAGTAGTGCTTTACTGATTTTTGAAAGCTGGAATTTAGGTAATCTAGAGATGGTTTAACAGTAATGTAATACTTGTAACTTAGTTAAGCTGAACTCTGGATAATAAATTTATCTCGAGCAGCTATTTTCAGCGCTAACTGCGTTGAATTTACTTGCAATAGGCCCGCTATTGACGCGTAAATTCGCCTTGTTTTCACTGAAAATCTCTTAACTAGAGTTCAGGTTAGTTTGGTAATGACTCAAGTTTTTTGTGGAAAGTAATCACCTACCATAGCCGCTGCCTTGCCTAAAAGCCAAACGGTCTGCTACAAATTCAACCTCGAAAGATAAACGAGCCCTAATTATGCGTGTTAATTAAATACACATTAAATTGACAACTATGTTGAATTAGATAATTTGTAAAGTTATTAGTGATTATAGTTGCTAATTACCCCACGCATCCTTATAATAGCCGCCATTGTTTAGCTTGTTCTAAAAAGCTAACAGCGATATTAAATTAAGATTTTAATATCTATTGGCGCGGGATGGAGCAGTCTGGTAGCTCGTCGGGCTCATAACCCGAAGGTCGTCGGTTCAAATCCGGCTCCCGCAACCAATTCTAATAATAAGCGAAAGCTTATTAATTTATGTCGCGCATTCTAAGTAATGCGCGTTTTGCGTTTAAGCTAGTGTAGTTTAATTTGGTCAGATAGCTGACTCGCAGCCAAGCTCGGCCCTAGGCCACACAGTTTTATGCTTTTTGGTGTGACGCCCCGCTTGGTTCGGGGCGTTGTTGTATCTGCACCTTTCGGTTTGATGTTTATTTTCATCAAATTAAAATTTAAACTCAGTATTTTAGGGCTATAAGCCCTTTTTTTGTTTGTATGGAGGATTTTCGTGACAAAACTTGAACAAGATTTAGTAACCATGTTATCGCCTGCGGTAGAAATGTTAGGCTTTGGATTATATGGTCTTGAATTTGTACAAGCGGGTCGCCATTCTACCTTGAGAGTATACATTGCTCATGAGGATGGGATCTCAGTTGATAACTGTGCGGATGCGAGTCGCCAAATTAGTGCGATTTTAGACGTCGAAGACCCGATTACAAATGAATATGATTTGGAAGTATCGTCTCCTGGTGTTGATCGTCTATTATTCAAACAAGATCATTACGAGCAGGCGCAAGGAGAGGAAGTACGTGTACGTACTAAGCTTCCACAAGATGGTCGTCGTAATTTTAAAGGCGACTTAGTAGCAGTTAGCAGCGATATGATCACACTATCTAGTGATGGTGCAGAGCATCTAATCATGCTTAGTAACATCGAACGTGCGAATTTAATCGCAAAGTTTTAAATTCGAGTGCGAAGGAATAGGGCAAGCGAGGCATTACCCATGGCAAAAGAGATATTATTGGTTGCTGAAGCCGTTTCCAATGAGAAAGCGGTTCCAAAAGAAAAGATTTTTGAAGCTCTAGAGTTCGCATTAGCGACAGCGACAAAGAAAAAACACGATGGCGAAATTGAAGTGCGTGTAGCAATTGACCGTAAAACGGGTGATTACGATACGTTCCGTCGTTGGCAAATTGCAGCAGTGCAAGAAGATGGTTCATTAGAGAATCCTTACAGCGAAATCACACTAGAAGCAGCGCAGGTTGATGAACCTGATTTGCAGCTTGGCGATTACGTTGAAGAGCAAATTGATTCAATTAAATTTGACCGTATTACAACGCAAATGGCAAAACAAGTGATCGTACAAAAAGTACGTGAAGCTGAGCGTGCTTTAGTTGTTGATGCATACAAAGATCAAGTAGGTGAGTTAGTCACGGGTGTTGTTAAAAAAGCAACACGTGATTCTATCGTACTTGACTTGGGCAATAATGCTGAAGCGGTTATTTTTCGTGATGATATGCTTCCTCGTGAAAACTTTCGTCCGGGTGACCGAATCCGTGGTCTTTTATACGAAGTTAAGCCAGAAGCACGCGGAGCACAATTATTTGTAACGCGTTCTAAGCCAGAAATGCTAATGGAATTATTCCGCATTGAGGTGCCAGAAATTGGCGAAGAAATGATTGAATTACGTGCCGCAGCACGTGATCCAGGTTCACGCGCTAAAATAGCTGTAAAATCTAATGACAAACGCATTGACCCAATTGGCGCATGTGTTGGTATGCGTGGCGCACGTGTTCAGGCGGTATCGTCAGAACTTGGTGGCGAGCGTGTTGATATCGTTCTTTATGACGACAACCCAGCACAGTTTGTAATTAATGCAATGTCACCTGCAGAAGTTGCTTCAATCGTAATGGATGAAGACACTCACTCAATGGATATTGCAGTTGATGCAGATAACCTAGCGCAAGCGATTGGTCGTAATGGTCAAAATGTTCGTTTAGCAAGCCAACTAACAGGTTGGGAACTAAACGTTATGACTGTTGAAGACATGCGTACTAAAAATGAAGCTGAATCAGATAAGCTACTTAACTTATTCACTGAAAATTTAGAAATTGATGATGAATTTGCTTCATTGCTTATTAATGAAGGTTTCTCGACACTTGAAGAAGTGGCGTATGTACCAGCCTCTGAATTTTTAGAAATTGATGGTCTGGACGAAGAAACAGTTGATCTACTGCGTTCACGCGCAAAAGATGCATTAACAACTAAAGCACTTAAAACGGAAGAAAGTTTAGAAGGCGCAGAGCCAGCTGAAGACTTACTTGCGCTTGAAGGCTTAGAGCGTCATCTGGCTTTTGTTATGGCAAGTAAGGGTGTTGTTACACTTGAAGACTTGGCAGAGCAAGGTATTGATGAACTCGTCGATATTACAGAACTTTCATCTGAAAAAGCGGGTGAACTAATTATGGCTGCACGAAACATTTGTTGGTTTGCAGACGAGTAATTTATTAACGGAGGTATTACACACTATGGCAGAAGTAAATGTTGAAAAACTAGCCGGCGATATAGGTACAACTGTTGATAAATTGCTACAGCAGTTTTCACAAGCAGGTATCACTAAGCAAGCAACTGATAATGTAACTGAAGCAGAAAAAGCAACGTTACTTGATCATTTAAGCAAGCACCATGGCGGTACTGGTTCAGATGGTCCAGCGCGTATGACTTTACAACGCAAGAGCAAGAGCACATTAAGTGTGACTGGCTCTACGGGTAAAGCTAAAGCTGTTCAAGTTGAAGTTCGCAAAACACGTACTTACGTGAAGAAAAGCGCAATGGAACAAGAACAAGAGCAAGCACGCTTAGCCGCTGAAGAAAAAGTACGTCTTGAAGAGCAGCAAAAAGCTGAGCAAGAAGCCGCAGAATTAAAAGCGAAACAAGAGGCAGAACGCAAAGCAAAAGAAGACGCTGACCGTAAAGCCAAAGAAGAAGCTAAACGCAAAGCTGATGCAGAGCGTAAAGCGAAACAAAAGCAGATGACCCCAGAGCAAAGTGCTAAGTCTGAGAAAGATCGCATAGAAGCTGAGCGTCTGCAAAAAGAAGCAGAAGAGGCCGCATTGAAGAAAGCTGAAGAAGAAGCGAAACGTCAAGCAGAAGAAGCAAGAAAGCTAGCTGAAGAAAACTCGGCACGCTGGAAGAAAGAAGAAGAAGAACGTAAGAAACGCGAAGAAACAGCGGATCACCATCTTACGACTTCTACTTATGCACGTGAAGCAGAAGATGTTGCCGATGCTCGTGATGAGCAAGGTACACGCCGTGCTAAGAAAAAGAAAAAAGCGCCAGCAAAAGATAAATTTGCAGCGTCAAGAGGCCGTAACAAGTCTAAGTTAAAAGCACCAGCATCGCTGCAACATGGTTTCCAAAAACCAACTGTTGATGTTAAAAATGAAGTGCGTATTAGCGAAACAATTACAGTAGCTGAGCTTGCATCACGCATGGCCGTTAAAGGCGCTGAAGTTGTTAAAACAATGATGAAAATGGGTGACATGGTTACCATTAACCAAGTGATTGACCAAGAAGCTGCACAACTAGTTGCAGAAGAAATGGGCCACAAGGTTATCATTGTTAAAGAAAACGAATTAGAGCAAACAGTACTTAATGACCGCCATGAAGATGGTAAGTCAGAGCCACGTGCGCCAGTAGTAACTGTTATGGGTCACGTTGACCATGGTAAAACATCGACTCTTGATTACATTCGTTCTGCAAAGGTTGCTTCAGGCGAAGCCGGTGGTATTACACAGCATATTGGTGCATACCATGTTGATGTAAACGGCAATATGATCACGTTCTTAGATACACCAGGACATGCTGCATTTACATCAATGCGTGCTCGTGGCGCTAAAGCGACAGATATCGTAATCCTAGTGGTTGCAGCAGATGATGGCGTTATGCCACAGACTAAAGAAGCGGTACAGCACGCACGTGCAGCTGGCGTTCCTTTAATCATTGCTGTAAACAAAATGGATAAAGAAGGCGCAGATCCAGACCGCGTTAAAAACGAACTAGCTGTACTAGACGTTATCCCAGAAGAATGGGGCGGCGATACACAGTATGTTCATATATCAGCTAAAACTGGTTTAGGTATTGATGACCTTCTTGAAGCTGTGCTTATGCAATCTGAGCTTTTAGAATTAACTGCACCTACTGAAGGTATGGCTGCAGGTGTTGTTATTGAATCTCGTCTTGATAAAGGCCGTGGTCCAGTAGCATCAGTACTTGTTCAATCTGGTACACTTAATCAAGGTGACATTGTATTATGTGGTCTTGAGTATGGCCGTGTTCGTGCAATGCGCGATGAAAACGGTAAAGACATTAAATCAGCTGGTCCATCTATTCCAGTTGAGATTTTAGGTCTTTCTGGTATTCCAGCTGCGGGCGACGAAGCGACTGTTGTTAAAGATGAGCGTAAAGCGCGTGAAGTTGCTTTATACCGTCAAGGTAAGTTCCGCGATGTTAAACTAGCACGTCAGCAAAAAGCGAAGCTTGAAAACATGTTTACTAACATGACTGAAGGCGATGTGTCTGAAGTTAACGTGGTACTTAAAGCAGACGTTCAAGGTTCTATCGAAGCAATCTCTGATTCACTAACTAAACTTTCTACTGATGAAGTAAAAGTGAAGATTGTAGGTTCAGGTGTTGGTGGTATTACCGAAACTGATGCAACGCTTGCTGCAGCGTCTAACGCAATTGTAGTTGGCTTTAACGTTCGTGCTGATGCTTCTGCTCGTAAAGTGATTGATACTGAAAACTTAGATCTTCGTTATTACAGCGTAATTTATGCCTTAATCGAAGAAGTTAAGCAAGCCATGTCAGGTATGCTAGCGCCAGAGTTTAAACAAGAAATCATTGGTCTTGCTCAAGTTCGTGACGTATTCAAGTCTCCAAAAATTGGCGCAATCGCTGGTTGTATGGTTACTGAAGGTGTTATTAAACGTAGCGCGCCTATCCGTGTACTACGTGAAAACGTGGTTATCTATGAAGGTGAGCTTGAGTCACTTCGTCGCTTTAAAGACGATGTTGCTGAAGTTCGTAACGGCATGGAATGTGGTATCGGTGTTAAGAACTACAATGACGTACGTGTTGGTGACCAAATCGAAGTATTTGAAACAGTTGAAGTACAACGTACTCTTTAATTGTTAGCTCGCTAAACTAATAAATGGGGGCTTAGCCCCCATTTGTGTATCCATTATTTAATTAGCTTATTATTAAATTTCAATAAGTTATGATTTTAGGACAAATGCAATGAGAGAATTTTCTCGCACTGATCGTGTTGCACAGCAAATCCAAAAAGAAATTGCTGTAATTTTACAACGCGAAATTAAAGATCCACGCCTAGGTATGGTGACAGTGTCAGCGGTAGAAGTATCGCGCGATTTATCTTATGCCAAAATTTTTATTACTGTGTTTAATACACAAGATGAAGATGCTGCAAAGCAAAGCGCAAAAGTACTTAATGAAGCAACGGGTTATATTCGCTCGTTACTGGGTAAGCGTATTCGTGCACGTATAATGCCTGAGTTAAAGTTTTTAGTTGATAACTCACTTATGGAAGGCATGCGTATCTCTAACTTGGTGGACTCTATTATCCGCGAAGATAACGCAAAACATGTTGATGAAGACGTAGAAAGTGTTGATGCTGCTGATGTGTCAGATAGCGAAGAAAGTATTGAACACGAAGACGAAACAGATAGCGAAAAAGGCACTGATACAGATGGCAAAGCGCAGTAAAGGCCGTGCAGTAGACGGTATTTTGTTGTTAAACAAACCCCAAGGCATTTCATCAAATAAAGCACTGCAACAGGCAAAGGGTGCTTATTTTGCACAAAAAGCGGGCCATACAGGTGCACTTGATCCGCTTGCAACAGGCATGCTGCCGATTTGTTTTGGTGAGGCGACTAAATTTACGCAGTTCTTACTTGATACTGACAAAACCTATGTTGTTCGCGCTAAGTTAGGTGAGCGTACAACAACATCAGACTCTGATGGTGAAATTGTCAGTACCAAAGACGTTAATGTAACGCGTGAACAGCTAACAAAAGAAATTGCTGCGTTTGTTGGCGAGTCTGATCAATATCCATCTATGTATTCGGCACTTAAATATCAAGGTAGACCGTTATATAAGTATGCACGTGAAGGTATTGAAGTACCTCGTAAATGCAGAAAGATAAACGTGTTTAGTTTATCATTTGACGAGTTTGATGAAGAAAACAACGTATTGCAAATGACGGCCCATGTATCAAAAGGGACTTATATTCGTACTATTGTTGATGACTTAGGTGAAAATCTAGGCTGTGGCGCACATGTCATAATGCTTCACAGAACTGCGGTTGGTCAGTACCCTGCAGATAAAATGGTTTCGCTCGATGACGTTGAAGCGTTATTAGCAAAAGCAAAAAGTGAAGAAATTGCACCTTCTACTTATATCGATCCATTGCTGCTACCAATTGATACCGCTTTAGTTGATTTACCTGTGGTTGAAATAACGAAAGAGCAGGGCTCGGTGTTTAGTCACGGGCAAGCGGTCGAATTACCAATAGCGTTACCTGATGGTTCAATTAAGGTATTGGCTGATGGTGTTTTCATCGGTACAGGCGAAGCGAATGTTAACGGTCACTTAAAAGTGAAGCGTGGACTTGCCAGTCAGCAAGATGATTACGTAAAACCTGAATAGCTAATGTTGTTATTTAAAGCTGGCTATTAGCTATACGGTGGGATAATTAACTTGTAGTTATCTCCATACTTGGTAGAATACGCCCGCTTAATCGTTTTTGGCTGAATTAGTGATCGGCTAAGACACCTTTTAAATTTAATTTTTGGAGTTATTATGTCACTAAGTAATCAAGAAAAAATCGATATCATTGCTAAATTTGCACGTGCTGAAGGCGACACTGGTTCACCTGAAGTACAAGTAGCTTTACTTACTTTTGATATCAACAAGCTTCAAGGTCACTTTGCTGACCACAAGCATGACTTCCACTCACGTCGTGGTCTGCTTCGTAAAGTAAGTACTCGCCGTAAACTGCTTGATTACCTTAAAGGTAAAAATATCACGCGTTATACTGCATTAATCCAAGAGCTTGGCCTACGTCGCTAAGAACTTGATTACAGAAAAAGGAGCTTTTTAGCTCCTTTTTTTGTGCCTAAAATTCTTCTAAAGACCTAGAATATAATTTATACCAATCTGCTTATATATAGGGCCTATTTAACGTTAAGAAAATTCCGCTAGAACTAGGCAAAAATTTTTGTATCTAGTTGTTCTAAATAAAAATTTTTAACGACGTTATAGTGCAATTTAATTCGTTAAATTGATCAAAGATTTATGCAGTTTGGTATTAATGCCAATCGGTATAAACTTCTTGAATTTCAAAATAAAAACCCCACTATTCAAAGTAACAAAAATGATTTTAAATACGAGTTTAGAGTCGTGTTTATCTGATTGCTAAGCTCGCATTTTAACGGTGCTTTGGTATATACTACGGCACAAGCTAAAAAGGTTTAGCTTGATTATTTACGTCATCGCCAATTGTAGTACTTAATTGATTTTAAAATAAATACAATTAAGTACTGTAATTGGTACTTTGATGGCAACTTACTTAAGAACACATTTAAGGAACATTTTAAGTGCAAGCAATTATTAAAAAATTTCAACTTGGTCAACATACAGTTACGCTAGAAACTGGTGCAATCGCTCGTCAAGCAGACGGCGCTGTACTTGCTAGCATTGGCGATACTTCAGTTTTAGTTACTGTTGTTGGTAAGCGTGAAGCACAACCAGGTCAAGACTTTTTCCCACTAACAGTTAACTACCAAGAGCGTATGTACGCTGCTGGTCGTATCCCAGGTGGTTTCTTAAAGCGCGAAGGTCGCCCTAACGATGGCGAAACACTTATTGCACGTCTAATTGACCGTCCAATTCGCCCACTTTTCCCAAGCGGTTTTGTAAACGAAGTACAAGTTATCGCGACAGTTGTATCTGTAAACCCTGAAATTCAACCTGATATGGTTGCAATGATTGGTACTTCAGCTGCACTTGCTATCTCTGGTATCCCATTCAGTGGCCCAATTGGTGCATCTCGTGTTGGTTACATCAACGGCGAATACGTACTTAACCCTACACTTAAAGAGCTTGAAGAAAGCCAACTTGATTTAGTGGTAGCCGGTACTGATAAAGCGGTACTTATGGTTGAATCAGAAGCTAATGTACTTGCAGAAGACGTAATGCTTGGCGCTGTTGTATATGGTCATGAGCAATCTCAAGCGATCATCACTGCAATTGAAGAATTTAAAGCAGAAGCGGGCAAGCCTACTTGGGATTGGACTGCACCTGAGAAAAACGTTGCACTAGCAGATAAAGTAGCTGCAATTGCTGCTGATAAAGTAGGCGCAGCTTACTTAATCACTGATAAAGTAGCGCGTAAAGAAGCACTTGGCGAAGCGAAAGACGAAGTTGTTGCTGTATTAACAGCTGAACTTGCTGAAGGCGAGTCTTTAGACAAGCAAGAAGTTGGTAAAATCTTCGGTTCACTTGAGAAGAAAATTGTTCGTGGCCGTATCGCTGCTGGCGAAAAACGTATCGATGGTCGTGAACCAGATATGATTCGTGCACTAGACGTAATGACTGGCGTATTACCGCGTACTCACGGTTCTGCAATCTTTACTCGTGGCGAAACTCAAGCGTTAGTAACAGCGACACTTGGTACAGAACGTGATTCACAGTTAATCGACGATTTAACGGGTACTCACAAAAACCACTTTATGCTTAACTACAACTTCCCTCCATTCTGTGTAGGTGAAACGGGTTTTGTTGGTTCTCCTAAGCGTCGTGAAATCGGCCATGGTAACCTTGCTAAGCGTGGTATTGCTGCTGTAATGCCAACACTGACTGAATTCCCATATTCAATCCGTGTAGTATCTGAAATTACTGAATCAAACGGTTCATCTTCAATGGCTTCTGTGTGTGGTACGTCACTTGCACTTATGAATGCTGGCGTTCCAATTAAAGCGTCTGTTGCGGGTATCGCAATGGGTCTAGTTAAAGAAGACGAAAAATTCGTTGTTCTTTCTGACATCTTAGGTGATGAAGATCACTTAGGTGACATGGACTTTAAAGTTGCGGGTACTGCTGCGGGTATTACTGCACTTCAAATGGATATCAAAATCGAAGGTATCACTCAAGAAATCATGCAAATTGCGCTTAAACAAGCAAAAGCTGCACGTTTACATATCTTAGAAGTGATGGATGAAGCGATTTCTGCTCCTTCTGAAGAGCTATCAATGTTTGCTCCTCGTATCTACACAATGAAGATCCCACAGAAGAAAATCGCTGAAGTTATCGGTAAAGGTGGCGCAACTATTCGTCAGCTTACTGAAGAAACGGGCACAACGATTGAAATCGGTGATGACGGTACAATTAAAATTGCCGCTACAGATGGCGAAAGTGCAGCTAATGCAATTAGCCGTATTGAGCAATTAACAGCTGAGCTAGAAGTAGGTACTATCTACGAAGGTAAGGTTGTACGTATCGTAGATTTCGGTGCGTTTGTAAATATTCTTCCTGGTAAAGATGGTTTAGTACATATTTCTCAAATTAGTACTGAGCGCGTTAATAACGTGGCTGATCACCTTTCTGAGGGTCAAGAAGTTAAAGTTAAAGTACTAGAAGTAGATCGCCAAGGCCGTGTACGTCTAAGTATTAAAGAAGCAATGGAATCAGCAGCACCTGCAGCTGACGCGACAACTGACGCGTAATTGCGAACTTATCAATCTAGTTATATTAGCTAGATAGTAAAAAAGGGGCTGTTTAGCCCCTTTTTTTATGCTTTAATGAAACCTTATAAGATAAGGTCTGTCTTATACTTATCGCGATATATCTAGGTATTAAGGATTTTAATGATACTCAAACATTTAGCTTTGGCATCTTTTGCTATTTTGTCTTTAAGCGCTTGCCAAACGACTACAGAATCAGAACTAACTCCGATTGTTAATGTGCCCTTTACTGCACCTTTAGTTTCTGACTTTAGAAGCGAAATAGCTATTGCACGTTATTCTGAACTACTTAATCGAGCAGACTTAAGCCCTGAACAACAGGCAAAGCTGTATTACGACCGTGGCGTATTATTTGACAGCTTAGGTATGACTACGCTTTCACGTATTGATTTTAACCGCGCAGTAAAGCTTAAGCCCGATCTTGCTGAGGTGTATAATTTTTTAGGTATTCAACATACGTTAATGCAACAATATGAAAAAGCTTATGAATTTTTCGACTCAGCATTAGAGCTTGATGAAGGGCATGAGTATGCTTATTTAAATCGTGGTATAGCGCTTTATTATGGCGATCGTGCAAGTATAGCTAAAAGTGACTTTATTGAATTTTTGGCGCGCTCTCCAAATGATCCTTATCGTGTGTTATGGCTTTATTTAGCGCAGGCTCAAGATAATAAAGAGCAAGCACTTGTAGAGCTTAAAGCGAATGCAAAAGCGCTGGATGAGTCACAATGGGCATATCAGTTAATTGCTCTTTTTGTCGGAGATATGAGTGAAAATACGTTTTTATCGGGTATAAGCGATGGTGTTAAATCAGAACAAGAATACGCGCAGCGTCTATGCGAGGCTTATTTTTACTTAGCTAAATTACATCAAGCAGCGGGTAATAACTATCTAGCAGCTGATTACTTTAAATTAGCTCTTGCAACTAACGTGCATGAATTTATTGAATACAAATATGCGCGTTTAGAGCTTGAACTAATGACAGATGAAAACGCCGGTTAATATTTTAAAGTTAGTTGGCATATTACTTTGTAGTTTACTCATAACAGCATCGAGTAATAGATCTAATGAAATTGGCTTTTGGCAGGTTTTAAATGCAAAAGCCAATCCCTTTGAAAGCTTTTGGTTATTTCCCCGTTATTTTTCGACGCATTTAAAACAACTCCCGCAGAGCACATTGGCTTTGTTAGCGCGAAACAAAATCCCTTTAGCACAATATGAATATTCGTTAACCTTATTAGGCAAGGGTCAAAGTGAAACTGCTAAGCTATTCTGGCTGCCTAGTTTAGGCAGTTTAACTTCTCAGCAAAAAATAGAATTAGCTGAGCAGTTACTTGAGCAATCGCGTTGGGGTGATCTGAAATTATTAGCTAATAACAATCGCCTTCCACGCAGTGATGTTTTGAGTCATTTAAACTTAGAAGTAGGCAGGTCTTATCGCGTTATACCTAAGCTATTTTTACAAAGGCTTGGTTTTTTATCAGTCAATCCGAATGTTGAACCAGATCCTCAATGTAGATTTAACGTTTTAATGATGAGCGATCATCGCAGCGGTCTTTATAAACTGGCTGAATTGGTAAACATTTTTGATAAGCAACCAGAGCCCGCTAAGAATGTATTTTGTTTTTCTAAGCCTATGTATGTTGCAGGGGCTATTGATTGTAATAATGAAGCCACTAAAATGGCGCAGTGCAACTGGCCGTCATCATTACTAAAAAAGCACCTTCCTGATAACTTCGATTTTATAATAATGATGCCAAAATACGGTAGCGCTAATGTGAGAAATGAAATAATGCATTTGAGCTCTCAAGCGAATTATGCGGTGTTTTTGCATGAGCTGATGCATTTTAGTGGATTTGAAGACGAATATGTTTTACCACTATCTAAACAAGCATGGTTGTGTAAAAAAAGCGGATTGGTTGCGCCTAACTTATTTATTTCTCATGGTGAAATGCCTCCAAGAGGTTGGCATAAAAGCCAAAGTTGTCAATACTATGGTGTAGCTTATAAACCAAGTGAAAAATGGTCTATTATGCAGTATCAACAATTAGGACTCTCAGCGCAATACAGGACACTTTGGTTAAAACACCTAGATATGACCAATGGTCATATCTCTCGTTACTTTGATACGCTTACACCAGCAAACAAGGCTATATTGAATTAACAATTTTTAATATTAGTTTACGGTTTTTTTATGCTTTAAAAATTGTTGTTTCTTGCTTGAAAAACATCCATATAGACCCGCTTTTTATAGACAAAATAAGTGTTTTTCAGTATAACTATAACTATTAATGTCGTTAAAAAACAGGCAGTAAAAGCATCACTTAGTTCTAAATGGGTGACGTCCTGATAAATTTATGATTATAAAAGGCCCTATATTATGACTTTGCTCTGGATACCCTTGTTATCCTTGATTGGCAGTGTTATTTCTGCATGCACAAGTAAGCTCTCTCGCAATCAAAGCGCTAGCTTAACGGCTCTTGCGCCTTTAACTGCTTTGGGGATTACTCTATACCATGCACCTGCGGTATTAGCGGGCGAAACTATTCGTTATTCTTTGGCTTGGATCCCTTCAATCGGTCTGGATTTATCGCTGCGATTAGACGGCCTCAGTTTATTGTTTATGTTTATGATTTTAGGCATAGGCTTGCTTGTTATTTTATACACTCGTTACTACCTCAGCGCTAATGACTCCATGGCCAAACTGTACAGTTATTTAATGCTGTTTATGACCGCAATGCTTGGCATTGTGATGTCAAATAATGTTATTCAACTTTGGTTATTTTGGGAATTAACCAGTATTAGTTCATTCTTGTTAATTAGTTTTTGGTGGCATAAATCGGAAGCACGCAAAGGCGCGCGTATGGCACTGGCTGTTACAGGTGCGGGCGGTTTAGCGTTACTTGCTGGGTTAATGTTACTCGGAGATATTGTTGGTAGTTACGACCTTGATGTTATTTTAGCAAGCAAGGCGATCATTCAATCGCATGAGTTATACGAGCTAGCATTGGTATTAGTGCTACTAGGTGCGTTTACAAAATCGGCACAATTTCCGTTTCATTTTTGGCTACCACATGCAATGGCTGCACCTACGCCAGTAAGTGCGTATTTACATTCTGCGACTATGGTAAAAGCCGGTATATTTTTATTGGCGCGTTTTTACCCTGCTCTAGCGGGTACCGAGACGTGGTTTATCCTAGTGGGATTAACGGGTTTAGCTACGTTGTTATTTGGTGCTTATATTGCGCTCTTTAAACATGACTTAAAAGGGTTGTTGGCGTATTCAACAATAAGTCATTTAGGTTTAATAACGCTGTTGTTAGGTCTTGATACTGAGCTTGCGACCGTTGCAGCCATTTTTCACATAATAAACCACGCAACATTTAAAGCCTCACTCTTTATGGCAACGGGTATTATTGACCATGAAACAGGCACGCGTGATATGCGTAAGCTCAATGGGATGTGGCGATACTTACCTTACACAGCAACACTCGCCATGGTTGCTGCAGCTGCAATGGCCGGTGTACCGTTGTTAAATGGTTTTTTATCCAAAGAAATGTTCTTTGCAGAAACCTTGCACCAGCAAGTACTCGGCTCTATGTCCTGGTTGATCCCAGTGTTGGCAACGGTTGCTGGTGCATTAGCGGTTGCGTATTCAGCACGCTTTATTCATGATGTGTTTTTTAATGGTGAACCTATTGATTTACCTCGTACACCACACGAACCACCGCGTTATATGCGTGTACCAATAGAAATATTAGTCGTGATTTGTTTATTGGTAGGCATGTTTCCACACTTTACTATTGACGGTATTTTATCGGCTGCGTCTTTAGCCGTACTTGGCAAAGAAATGCCTGTTTATGAATTGGCTATTTGGCATGGATTTAACTTACCACTGTTGATGAGTGCAATGGCTATTGTTGGTGGTTTGTTTATTTACATTAATCGTAAATACCTATACCAATTTCAAGCATCGTTACCCCCTCTTAATGCTAAGAAAACATATGAGCGGGTGATCTTAACCGTCATTGCTTGGTGTCAGTCAAAAATAAATAGCACAGAAAATGGCTCATTGCAGCGCTACCTTGTAATTATGTTAGTTGTCGTATTATTGTGTGCAGGTTGGCCATTATTTGAAATGCAGCAATTGGCCGGTAGTATGCCGCGTACTCCTGTTGATGTGCACAATGCGATTGGTGCAGGCTTGTTGATTATTGGTGCCCTCGCTACAGTTCTTTGGCACCGTTCTCGAATGGTATCGTTGTTAATGCTATCCATTGTGGGGCTAATGGTGTCGGTTTTATTTACACGTTTTTCGGCACCTGATTTAGCGCTTACCCAACTAACAGTTGAGGTTGTGACTATTATTTTGCTTATGCTGGCGTTGTTTTTCTTACCGCAGTATACGCCCAAAGAATCGAGTTCATTACGAATTCTACGAGACCTAGCAATAGCCTCTACACTGGGAGTCGTTATTGCGAGCATTTGTTATGCGCTACTTACTCGTCCATTAGATTCAATCTCCGACTTCTTTATCGCTAATGCAAAAATAGGTGGTGGGGGTACCAACGTGGTTAACGTTATTTTGGTCGATTTTAGGGGCTTTGATACACTTGGTGAAATTACGGTATTGGGTATCGCTGCTTTAGGTATATTTAAAGTACTCTCTAGAATTCCATTATTTATGCCAGCCAGTGACGGCGAAGGCCGCCCATGGGCACGAGAGCGTCATCCAATATTGCTGGCGAGTATTTCACAAAGCTTACTACCACTTGCGTTATTAGTCTCTGCGTATATTTTCTTACGCGGTCATAACTTACCAGGTGGTGGATTTATTGCTGGGTTAGTAACATCTATCGCGTTTATTTTACAATACATGGCGCATGGTACTTCATGGATAAATGAACGCTTTGATGTTAATTACCGTAAAATTATAGCTTCAGGTATTGGTATTGCACTATTTACCGGTGTAGGTAGCTGGTTCTTCGATAAGCCATTTTTAACGACGTGGTTTGATTACTTTGATATTCCATTTATCGGTAAAACAGAGCTTGCCAGTGCAATTGTGTTTGATTTAGGTGTATACCTCACTGTTGTTGGCGCTACGCTAATGATTTTAGCAAGCTTAGGTAATATGACGGCAGATACCCAGAAAAAAGAGGTAAATATTTAATGGAATTATTGTACGCATCTTGCGTTGGAGTATTAGTCAGTTGCGGTATATTTTTACTGCTAAGAGCTCGTACGTTCCCTGTTGTACTTGGGCTTACTATGATTTCATATGCTGTGAACTTGTTTTTGTTTTCAGCAGGGCGTCTTACTATTAATAAAGCGGTAGTACTTGGTACAGGCGCAGAATATGCCGATCCGTTACCACAAGCATTAGTGCTTACTGCTATTGTAATTGGTTTTGCGATGACTGCATTTGTGGTTATTTTGGCAATACGTGGGCGCGCCGACTTAGGTAGCGACCATGTTGATGGTTACGTGCCTAATGCATCTACTGACAGTAAGGAGCAAAAATGATTCAACATTTAGCTTCTTTGCCTATTTTACTCCCCATGCTAACGGCGGTTATTTTACTGCTTCCGCCATGTGGTAAAAGCGTTAAAATCCGTCGTATTGTCTCAAGTGTAATGGCAATTATTACTTTTGTTGTGAGTGCGCTGCTATTAATGCATGTTCATCACACGGGTATTAATGTTTACGCGATTGGCAATTGGTCTGCACCATTTGGCATTGTGTTAGTAGCCGATATGCTATCTACTTTGTTGGTCGCGCTAACTTCCTTTTTAGGGCTGGGCGCTATTTTATATGGCAGTGCTGGCGATGACGAAAAAGGTAGCTTTTTTCATCCGCTTGTCCACTTTCTAGTCTTAGGTGTGAATGGTGCATTTTTAACGGGTGATTTGTTTAATTTATTTGTATTTTTTGAAGTACTGCTTATTGCTTCATATGCATTACTTATGCATGCGGGAGATAAACAAAATACACGTGCTGCGCTGCAGTATGTAATATTAAACTTAGTTGGTTCAAGCGTATTTTTAATTGGTTTAGGGATTTTGTATGGTGTATTAGGTACGCTTAATATTGCAGATATGGCTCATAAAGTTTCGCTTCTTACTGGTGACGATGTATACCTAGCAAAAGCCGGTGGTTTATTACTACTGGTTGTATTTGCCTTAAAAGGGGCGCTGTTACCGCTGCATTTATGGCTTCCAAATACATACGCAAGTGCTAAGCCCGTAGTTGCTGCTCTATTTGCTATTATGACCAAAGTAGGTGTTTACGCTATGTTACGTGTATACACGGTTGTATTTGGCGAACAAGCCGGTGCACTTGAGCATGTTGCGCAACCTTGGCTTTGGGGTTTAGCAATTGCAACTATTATAGTGGGTGCAATTGGTGTTATAGCATCGCAAGACTTACGAAAATTAACTGCCAACCTAGTATTGGTGTCGGTAGGGACACTCGTTGCACTCGTTGCACTGCAAAATGTAAATGCCACCGCTGCGCTTCTGTATTATTTAGTGCATTCAACACTTGTATGTGCAGCGCTATTTTTACTTGCTGATTTAATTGCCACACAACGAGGTAAAGTAGCCGATAGGCTTGTAGCAGGGCGTTCAGTTAAACAGCCTTTTTTATTAGGCGTATGCTTTATTATTGCTGCGTTAACCGTCGTTGGTATGCCACCTTTATCGGGATTTGTGGGTAAAATTTGGATACTTAAAGCAACATTAAACAGTGAACAGGCCCTTTTGTTTTGGCCTGTATATCTAGTAACTAGCTTTGCACTATTAATAGCACTTTCTCGAGCAGGCACTAGCTTATTTTGGGAGTGTAAAGATAAACGCAGTGAAAGTGCTGAATATAAAAATGCTCGTTCACTGCAAGTAATCGTAATTCTAGGGTTATTAGCATGCTCTCCATTAATGGTTATTTTTGGCGGACCAATTAGCGAATATATGATGGCTGCTGCGACTCAGTTACATGACATAAATGGCGGTATTAATGCAGTACTTAAAGGAGGCATGTGATGAGATTACAAGCTCGTTTTCGCTGGCTACCAACGCCATTTCGTAGTTTGTTTTTATTTATAGTGTGGCTGCTATTAAATAATAGCGTGTCGGCTGGGCACTTGGTATTAGCAACGTTTTTTGCAATATCTATTCCTTTACTCAGTTTTTCATTTCGAGATCCGCAACCACTTATTTTAAAACCAGGCTTAGCGTTTAAACAATTACTCATTGTGCTTTACGATATTATTGTTGCAAACTTACAAGTGTCTTTGCTTATACTAGGGCCATCTAGAAAGTTACGTCCAGCGTTTATAAAAGTACCTATAGATTTAACCCATGACATGCCAATTACTATATTGGCAAGCTGTGTGTCGTTAACGCCAGGTACGGTGAGCGCTGAGGTCTACCCTATTAATGAAGCGCTAGCTGAAGGTGATGAGACAACACAGCGTTTTTTACTGATACATGTACTTGATCTAAAAGACGAAGAAGCACTTATAAAGCAAATAAAACAGCGCTACGAAGCTCCATTAAAGGAGATATTTAAATGTTAGATATCGTATTACTCATTGTTTTTTCAATGATTGGATTGTCGTTACTACTTAATTTATGGCGACTTATTATAGGCCCATCAGTACCCGATCGTGTTTTAGCGCTCGATACTATGTATATTAACGTTATTGCTTTAATTATTTTGTATAGCATCAGCATGGGAACCGGACTTTACTTTGAAGCAGCCTTGCTAATAGCTATGCTTGGCTTTATTAGTACGGTAGCAGTATGTAAGTATTTACTACGTGGCGATATAATCGAATAAGGTGAAAAGATGATTAGTGAATGGGTTGTATCAATTTTATTATTGTTTGGCGGAACGTTTATTTTAATTGGCTCTATCGGGTTAATTAAATTACCAGACTTTTTTATGCGTTTACATGGCCCAACAAAAGCAACAACGTTAGGGATGGCGAGTATCTTAATTGCCGCTATGGTATTTTTTGCTAATACAAAAACTGGCCTTAGTGTTAAAGAAATACTCATTACGATTTTTTTATTAATCACAGCGCCAATTAGTGGCTATATGTTAATTAAGTCTGCAATACATCATAAACTTAAGGCTAAAGAGGGCACCAAAGGCCTCGATAATATTGAAGATAGCTAACTCCTATCACTGCTTGTTTTTAAACCCGAATAACGTTAATTTATTCGGGTTTTTGCTATTTCCTCCCATTTACAACTGTATTAAATCATGTGAGTATTAAGGCCTTAAAAGCACAAAAGGATATTATTATGGGTAAGGCACTACTTCTTTCATTATTTATTTTTTCAAGCAGCTTATATGCAGCACAAACACCAAAACAGCAAAAAATAGATGAACTGATTAATGTAATGAACATGGATTCTATGGTTGACTCTATGTATGCTCAAGTAGAAGGCATGATGAAAGGTATGTCTGATCAGATGGGTGTCAAACCGTCTGAGCAAGCTATTTTTGATAAGTACTATGGCGATATGACCGATGTATTAAAAACAGAAATGAGCTGGGCTAAAATGCAGCCAACAATGGTTAATGTTTACGATAAGCATTTTAATGAAGAAGAAATTAGCGACATGCTCGCATTTTACAAAACTAAAACTGGGCAAGCTATTCTTGCTAAAATGCCAGTGGTAATGCAAGAGTCTATGCAAATGTCACAAAATTTAGTGCAAGGTGCTATGCCTAAAATCCAAGCTTTAGCACAACAACTAGGCGAAGAACTTCAACAAAGTCGTAACGAATCGAACTAACTTTTAAGCGCCTTAGGCGCTTTTTCTTTCAGCCCCCAGATTATGTTTATGCCATTATTTATCTAGTTTAAAAATAGCCATTGACCTGTGTGTTACACCTAGGTTTATTATGACGCTATTGGAAAGCGACGGAGCTAGATTATGTATGTTAAACAACTCGCCAAATTAATGAACGTGACTGCAGACACTGTACGTCATTACACACGTGTAGGGTTATTGAATCCTGTACGCAGTGCAGAAAATGGTTATCAAGAATATACAAAGCAAGACCAGCAACGTTTAAAGTTTATTATTAGCGCCCGCCAACTTGGTTTTTCACTCAAAGATATTCAGCAAATTGTAGATGAGTCAGAGCAGGGGAATTGTCCATGCCCATTAACACGTAAACTCATAGCTAAACGCTTAGAAGAAACCGAAGTACTGTTTCAAGAAACATTAAAACTACGAAACCGAATGCATGCAGCCATAACGCAATGGGAGACATCAGTCGATGGTGCAAATGCCAGTGACGTGTGTAGTTTAATAGAATCGTTTGTTGATCCAATAAACGATTCCGTAAATAAGGAGCAGCGTAATGACGATTAATACAAAAGACACCGCGCAAAACTTTATTATTGAAGGCGCTAATTGCGGCAGTTGTGTGGCCAAAATTGAAAAAGCTCTCAATAGTGTACAAGGTGCACAAAATGTAGAAATGAACTTTGCAGAGCGCACAGTACGTGTAGAAGGTAAAGCCGACGAAACCACCCTTATTAACGCAGTTAAAAATATTGGTTACTCAGCTAAGCCAATGAGTAATGAGTCCGATCAAGATACACTTGATGAAAAAGCAAAGTTGGACGCGGCACATTACAAAAAGCTAATGCGTAATATGATATTAGCGCTAGGGGTCGGTGCGCCGTTAATGATATACGGGCTTATTTTTGACATGAGTGTGACCACGGACACACAAAGAATAGCCTGGTTTTTAGTGGGTATCGTCACGCTTGTGATTATGGCTATATCAGGTAAGCAATTTTACAACGGCGCATGGCAGGCATTTAAAAACCATGCTGCGAATATGGATACATTAATAGCACTTGGTACAGGTACTGCGTGGTTGTATTCAATGTTCGTAGTAATAGCACCAAACTTATTACCACAAGTCGCAAGACACGTATATTTTGAAGCATCATCGATGATCATCGGTTTAATTAGTTTAGGGCTCGCTTTTGAAGTAAAAGCACGTGGGCGCACCTCACAAGCAATTAAACGCTTAATTGGCCTGCAACCAAAAACGGCACGCGTAATTCGTGGTGGCGAAGAGCAAGACATCGACATTAGTGATGTTGTAAAAAATGATGAAGTACGCGTACGCCCTGGTGAAAAAATCCCTGTTGATGGCGATGTTATTGAAGGCAGGAGTACGGTTGATGAGTCAATGCTTACTGGTGAGCCAATGGCTGCCCGCAAAAAAACGGGCGACAAAGTCGTTGCCGGAAGTATTAATAAAAGTGGTACTTTATTATTTAAAGCCACGCACCTTGGTAGCGAAACCACACTTGCTAATATTATCAATATGGTAAAGCGTGCACAAAACTCTAAGCCATCAATAGGGCGCTTAGCCGATGTTATATCAGGCATATTTGTCCCAACAGTTATGATTATTGCAGTACTTGCGGGCCTTGCATGGTTAAACTTTGGACCTGAGCCATCAATTGCTTATGCCGTTGTTGCGGTAACTACGGTACTTATTATTGCTTGTCCTTGTGCGTTAGGACTCGCAACCCCTATGTCGGTTATGGTGGGTATTGGTAAAGCCGCTGAGTCAGGAATATTAATTCGAAATGGTGAGTCGCTGCAAACGACATCTAAAATCACCACCATGATTTTAGATAAAACAGGCACTATTACTCAAGGCACACCGCAAGTTACCGATGTAGTTACCTTTAACAACAGTGATGAAAATACAGTAATGCAACTTGTTGCAAGCCTTGAAAGTAGCTCAGAGCATCCACTGGCAGAGGCAATTACGGCACACGCTAAAAAGCAGGGCTTAGCTTTAAGTAAAGTAGCTGACTTTAACGCAATTACAGGTAAAGGTGTAGCCGGCAGTGTTGACGGGCAAACATTGTTGTTTGGTAATAAAACGCTAATGGATAAATACGATGTAGCCGTTGATGATGCAACCGAGCAAGCTCAAACACTTGCCAGTGATGCTAAAACGCTCATGTATTTTGCAAGTAATAATAAGCTCCACGCTATTATTGCAGTAGCAGATCCTATCAAAGAGGATTCAGTTGACGCTATTAAACGCCTGCAAAATAAAGGTATCCACTTAGTTATGCTAACAGGTGACAACAAAGCCACTGCACAAGCCGTTGCTAAGCAAGTTGGTATTGATGACTTTATTGCAGAAGTAATGCCCGATGACAAAGTAAACGAAGTAACAAAGCGTCAAGCAAACGGTGAAATAGTGGGTATGACCGGTGACGGTATTAACGATGCTCCCGCACTTGCGCAAGCCGATGTAGGGTTTGCAATTGGCACAGGTACCGATGTTGCAATAGAAAGTGCAGACATTACCTTAATGCGTGGTTCGTTACATGGACTTGCTGATGCAATTGCAGTGAGTAATGCAACTATTTCAAATATTAAACAAAACCTATTTGGTGCCTTTATTTATAACGTGGCGGGTATTCCGATTGCAGCCGGCGTGTTGTATCCATTTTTTGGCATACTACTAAACCCTGTTGTTGCAGGTGCAGCTATGGCACTTTCATCGCTTACAGTGGTAAGTAACGCTAATCGCTTACGTTTTTTCAAACCAAATAAATCGTAATTTAAGCTAAGGAGTACATTATGTTGATGATTAATATAGGTGGTGCACTGTTAATAGCCGCAATTATTTATTGGTTTTGGCTATACAAACCAGAGCGTGTTGACCTTTCGTGATTGATTTTGCAGCTGACTGTTTGGTTTTTAGGCAAGGCTGAGCCTATGTCGTGTGATTATTCCCCATAAATAGGCGATAACGCAGCATAAATGCCAAACATACGCTGCCCGAAGGGTTCTTTATAGGGACGGTTAACTCTTTGTTGCTCGGTTTTTACTTAGTCCACTAGGTTACAAACCTCGCGCCGCGATTAAATCGCCCCTAGATTGAACAAATTTCAATCCACAAAGGTCAACACGCCCTAGAGCAAACACAAAGTGATGACAATAAAGTAACGATAGTTGTTGATAACGGTGTTTATAAGCCAGGACACATTAAAGTGGCAGCTAACAAAGAGGCTGTACTTACCTTTGATAGAAAAGACAGCGCGCCATGCGCCGAGACAGTAGTATTTCCACAGCTTGATATAATAAAACTCTGGTAATGGGTGATGGCAATACAGTTAAACTACCTGCACTTGAAGTCGGTGAGTATGAATTTCATTGCCAAATGAAAATGTACAAAGGCAAGTTAATAGTACAGTAGAAAAATAGTTGTTGAGCTAAACAAGTGGCTGGGTCGTATTAGTGCTTATTAAGAAAATTGGAGCTTTTGTATATTGTGAATAATTTAAACCCTAAAAAATTACTAAATAGTAAATGGACGGCAACTCCTGCCATCAATAAAGAAAAGCACTTTATTATAGTCGCTGTAGAGTACGATGAAGATGCCAACGTAATAGAGTGTATTACTGAGTCAGTATTTTCTAAAAACCAATATCCAATTAGCTGGCGAGATCTAAAAGATACTCAAAAGTGGTGCCAAGGCTGGAAGTAATTTAAATCGTTTTAGTAAATCTCGCTGATAAATACAGAACTAAAGTTAAGTAACCTGAACTCTGGTAATAAATCTATCTCAAGCAGCTATTTTCAGCGCTAACTGCGTTGAATTTACTCGCAAGAGACCCGCTATTGACGCGTAAATTCGCCTTGTTTTCACTGAAAAAAACGTAAAAATTATTATCGCGGTTAGCAAAAAACCAGCATATGCTGGTTTTTAAGGTTAAGTAACGAATAAGTAATTATTTATACCAAACTGCATAAATCTTTGATCAATTTAACGAATCAAATTGCACTATAACGTCGTTAAAATTTTTTATTTAGAACAACTAGATACAAATTTTATTTAGAACAACTAGATACAAAATTTTTGCCTAGTTCTAGCGTAATTTTCTTAACGTTAAATAGACCCCATATATAAGCAGATTGGTATTAAGCATCTGCTAATTTTACGCGGATTTTGCTTTTATCAACACTCGTTTGGTTAAGTGCATTAATCGCAGCCTTAACTTCAATGTCGTTTGGCATTTCTACAAAGGCAAAGCCTTTAGATTGGCCTGTTTCTTTATCAAGTACTAAGTTACAAGTAGTCACTTTACCGTGCTCTGCAAACAAAATACGAAGCTCATGCTCTGTTGTAGCGCGAGACAAGTTACGAACTAATAGTTTCATAATGAACCTAAATAATTATATCAGTATTAATTATCTCAACTTAGGTGGATTTAACCTAATTTTATTTGATAAACAGTTAAAAAAACTTATTATAAACAAAAATGCCGTTAGTTTAATTTATTAACTAACGGCATTTAATGACTCTACAAGTAATTTAGTACTTAGGTCTATTTATTTTACTTCTTTACCCGCAGCTTGTTGATCTGCATGGTAGCTTGAACGTACAAACGGGCCCGAAGCCGCGTGAGTAAAGCCAATTTCATCTGCATATACTTTTAAGCCGTCAAATTCTACTGGTGGCACGTAGCGTTTAACTGGTAAGTGATGCTTAGAAGGTTGTAGGTATTGACCCACTGTTAGCATGTCAACGTTGTGCGCACGTAAATCACGGAGTACTTCTTCAATCTCGCTAATTTCTTCACCTAAGCCAACCATTAAGCCAGATTTAGTTTTAACTTCTGGGTGAGCTTCTTTAAAGCGACGAAGTAATTCTAACGACCATTTATAATCGGCACCTGGGCGAGCCAGTTTGTATAAACGTGGCGCAGTCTCAAGATTGTGGTTAAATACATCTGGTGGTGTTTCGATTAAAATCTCGAGTGCGCGATCCATACGGCCACGAAAGTCAGGCACTAAAATTTCGATAGTAATTGTTGGGTTGTGTTTGCGGATTTCGCGAATACAATCGGCAAAATGTTGTGCACCACCATCACGTAAATCATCACGGTCAACTGACGTGATCACGACGTAGTTTAGCTTCATATCTTTAATTGTCAGTGCTAGTTTTTCAGGCTCAGCGGCATCAGGTTTTAATGGACGACCGTGGGCAACATCACAAAATGGGCAACGGCGAGTACATATTGCACCTAAGATCATAAAGGTGGCTGTACCGTGGTTAAAACATTCAGAGAGGTTAGGGCATGAAGCCTCTTCACATACTGAGTGCAAGCCATGCTTACGTAGCGCTTGTTTTATACCGTCAATACGCTCGGTTGATTTAGGTAAGCGAATTTTTAACCATTCTGGCTTACGCAACATTTCGGTTTTTTCTGTAGGTAAAACTTTAACTGGGATCAACGCCATTTTTGCTGCGTCGCGTAGTTTTACACCTGGTTCCATTTTGACTGGTTTATTCATTCGTTTTCAAACCCTTCAGTATGCTTAACCTGTGTTGCATTAAGCTTATTGATCATGTGTTTTACCAATCCTTCACCCGCACTTTCTAGGTTTTGAGGACCATCTAATTCTTTAGTTTGCACCATATTCATGCCCGCATAACCACACGGATTAATACGTAAAAATGGACTTAGGTCCATGTTAACATTTAATGCTAAACCATGAAACGAGCAGCCACGACGAACTCTAAGTCCAAGTGATGCTATTTTACTGTCGTTGACGTAAACACCCGGTGCGTCAGCTTTAGCGTACGCTTTAATATCGTACTCGGCGAGTGATTCAATAATGCACTCTTCAAGCCACGTAACCAGTTCACGTACGCCAATTTTTAAACGTCGAAGATTAAATAATACATACATCATTTGCTGGCCGGGGCCGTGGTACGTTACTTGTCCGCCACGATCCACTTTAATAACTTCAATGTCGCCTGGGGCAAGTAAGTGCT
The DNA here is from genome assembly GCF_014905615.1 of Pseudoalteromonas aliena SW19. NCBI lineage: Bacteria > Pseudomonadati > Pseudomonadota > Gammaproteobacteria > Alteromonadales > Pseudoalteromonadaceae > Pseudoalteromonas > Pseudoalteromonas aliena. Next base: position 900,235 of record NZ_AQGU01000025.1, on the reverse strand, counting down.
CGTCTTTACCGGCTTGACCTTGAGTGAATACACTCTCGTGCTCTACAAGCCAAATTTCATCTGGTGTATTTTCATCTCGGGTGTCGGTAAAGTCCTGCATTTTTTGCCAAATAGGCATATAACGCTGGCGACCCAGTTGGCGTACGATTAAGGTGTTTTCGTTCACAACAAATCTCAACTATGGCTTAAAGCATGTGGCGTACGTCATCAATATTACTGATCACGTTATAAATTTCTTCAATGTGTTTGCCACTTGTAACCGTTGCTACAAGGCTTACTGATTCGTAATTGCCTTTGCTGCTTGGTTTTACTTTAGGTGCATAGTCGCCAGGTGCAATAGGTTGTAACTTAGCTAAAATTTGATCAGTTAGGTTTACGTTAGCTAAACCCATAATTCTGAATGTAAATGGGCAAGGGTACTCTAAGTACTCATCAAATTTTGTATCTTTAACAGGTTGAACCACGACGGTGACTCCTCAAACAAATAAAGTATTGGCTCTGAGCATAATGCTAGGCGCTAAACTGACAGGGTGATGACAATCTGAGTTAATGTAATAATCAATCGACATAAGTATTTGGACAATTTAACAAACTAAATCATTCCATAACGACGTTAAAGTTTTCATTTAGAACAATTAGATATAAAAACTTTTGCCTTGTTATAGTGCGATTTTTTATCGTTAAATAAACCTCATATTTAAACAGATTGATATTATTTTGGGAAACCCAAAATAAAAACTCATTATGATTGCTTTATATGGGGCGCATTCTAGCATTTTTCAAGCAAAAAAAAACGCCTCATAATGGAGGCGTTTCGTTTAACTTCACAATCGCTGTGAGTTTATTTTTACACTTACATTATTTGTAAACGTAGGTAGTCATAAATTTTACTAAAGAAGCTGCCTTCTTCCACTTCTTCAAGCGTTACTAGTGGGTATTGAGCGATATCTTCCCCTTCTAATTGCAAGAATAAAGTCCCTACTTTAGTACCTTTCGCTAGAGGCGCTTCAAGTGTATTGTCTAGCTCAAAATTGGCTTTAAGGTTTTTATGCTGACCACGTGGAATAGTGATTGGTGTATCTTCTAAAATACCTAACGATACGTTTTCTTTATTACCCATCCAAATACGTTGCTCTGCAAAGCTGTCGCCTGCCTTGTACGGTGTAATTGTTTCAAAAAAGCGAAAACCGTAATTAAGTAATTTTTTATTTTCTATTTTGCGCGCACGTTCGCTTGAAGTACCCATAACAACGGCAATCAAACGCATACCGTTTTTAGTAGCCGATGTTACTAAACTATAGCCCGCTTCAGATGTGTGGCCTGTTTTAATGCCGTCTACATCTAAACTTTCATCCCATAACAGCGAGTTACGGTTATATTGCTTAATGCCATTGTAGGTATATGACTTTTGTTTATAAAGAGCGTATTCGTCTGGCACATCACGAATAAGTGCCGCGCTTAACGTTGCCATATCACGTGGTGTTGTATAGTGCTCATTAGTATCTAGGCCGTGGCTGTTGATAAAATGGCTGTTGCTCATGCCTAATTTAGCCGCATGTGCATTCATTAAGTCAGAAAATGCGCTTTCGCTACCTGCAATATGCTCAGCCATTGCAACACACGCATCGTTACCTGATTGAATAATTATTCCGTGGTTAAGCTCATCTACACTAATCTGTTTGCCTACTTCAATAAACATTTTAGACGATTCAGGAAAGTTTTTAGCCCACGCTTTTTCGCTCACAGTAACCATGTCTGTAGGGGCGATATTACCGGCTTTAATTTCAGTACCAATTACATAACTGGTCATCATTTTAGTTAAACTAGCAGGAGCGAGTTGTGTATCAGCTTCACCTTCAGCTATTACTTTACCCGTTGTAAAGTCCACTAAAAAATAGCCTTTTGCATTAACTTGAGGTGGTGCCGGAATAATTTGGGCGCTGGCTGAAAATACGGCGGCAGAACAAACTAAGCCGCATACACCTTTGAGGATTTTATATTTAATAGATTTCATCATACTCATTAATGGTTAAAGTTAAAAATTCGCGTTACGCCATTCTAAAGGCCTTACTGAGTGTAAAGCAAGAACGCGTTTTGAAATTGATCTTGTTTTAATTTTTCTAAGACTTGATGTGCATGTTGAGCGTCTTTAATTGGACCTAAATGCAGTCTATAAATAGCGTCTTTTTGTACAATATTAGTTGGCAACTTGTATTGAAGGCGCAAGGTACTTGCCAGTGCTTCAATATTTTCCAGTGTACTCCCAGCAGCAACCTGAATATAAGTTTCATTCGTTTTAGCTGAGCCACCTAGCGTAACTGCCTCGAGCTTAACCTTTGCTGTACCATGAGTATAGTAACCAAGCTTATAAGCGGCAGCGTACGAGAGGTCGATTATCCTGTCATCATGAAAGGGGCCACGGTCATTAACACGTACAATAACTGATTTGCCGTTACTCATGTTAGTCACACGCAAAAAACTAGGTAACGGCAGCGTTTTATGTGCAGCCGTCATAGCAAACATATCATAAACTTCACCGTTTGAAGTATGATATCCATGAAATTTACGGCCGTACCACGAAGCAATGCCTTCTTCAGAGTAGCCTGATTCATCAAGCATTGGCGTATAGCGCTTACCAAGTACTGTATATGGGCGACTCGTGCTTGCACTTTTAGTAACGTCGGTGATTACAGCATCTTGCATTTCAAGCACCGTTGGCGCTCTAAGTGGAGCAGTGTCATGGCGCATATGGTAGCGGCTACCTGAATTACTACAGGCGCTTAAAAATATAATTAACAGTGTACTTAGTAACAGCTGTATATAAAGTCGCATTATTTTAAAAGCATCCTTTTGTCTGTGGCAATGGACATTATTATGCCAAAACCAGCCATTAGCGTGACCATTGATGTGCCACCGTAGCTAATTAATGGTAAAGGAACGCCAACAACCGGTAAAAGGCCTGATACCATGCCAATATTTACAAACACATAAACAAAAAAAGTGAGAGTAAGCGCGCCGGCTAGTAATTTTCCAAATGCATCTTGTGCGTTAACGGCAATATATAAACCACGGCCAATAATAAATAAATAGAGGCTAAGTAAAATACATACCCCGAATAGCCCAAACTCTTCACTTAGCACCGAAAATATAAAGTCGGTATGGCGCTCAGGCAAAAACTCTAGTTGAGATTGTGTACCTTGTAACCAGCCTTTACCTTCAACGCCACCAGAGCCTATCGCTATTTTTGACTGAATAATATGATAACCCGACCCTAGAGGGTCGCTTTCAGGATCTAAAAATGTCAGCACGCGCTGCTTTTGGTAATCATGCATCCCATAATGCCAAAAAGGCCACGCGGCAAGCGTTACCATTGAACTTAAAAAGCCAATTAATCGCCAACTCAAACCTGATAAAAACAATACAAATATACCAGAACTTGCAATGAGGATGGCAGTGCCTAAATCAGGCTGCTCTTTAATTAGCAGCGTAGGAAGCATAACAATCATAAAACCAATAATTAAATGCATTGGACGAGGGGGAAGGTGATTACGGCCTATATACCACGCAACCATCATAGGTACTGCTAGTTTCATTAGCTCCGCAGGCTGAAATCGAGTAACTCCTAAATCGAGCCAACGTTGTGCACCCTTTGAGCTTACACCAAATAAAAGTACTGCGACCAACATTAATAAACCAACAAAATAAAGTGGGATCACTAAGCGTTTTAGCGCAGCTGGCGATAACTGGGCTAAAACAATCATCGCAACAACAGCACCTCCCATACGCGTCATGTGTCTAATCATCATTGACGATTCTTGACCACTGGCGCTGTAAACAACCATTATGCTGCCTATCATCATCACAATTAGTGCAATAAATAGCGGCAAATCAAGGTGCATACGCATCCAAATAGAGCGTTCATCATGCAACCTAGTCATGGTGTGGTATTCCTAGCAATATTAATGGGGTTAGCTGCAAAGTAATAATCCATAAGTTGTCGAGCGATTTGGATCCCGCCATGGTTATTCTCCAATACCACAGAAACGACTATTTTAGGATCGTCAAACGGTGCAAAACCAATGTAAATGGTGTTATCGCGTTGTCGTTCTTTTAGTGATTTTGCATCGTAACGCTCACCCTGTGCAATGCTAACTATTTGCGCAGTCCCTGTTTTTCCTGCAGAGTCGTAGCGAGTCCCCTTAAAAGCTTTATGTGCTGTGCCGGATACTTTTTTAACTGTATTGTGCATTGCATCTAAAGACACCTGCCAATGGTGTGGGTTCTTCAAAATAATAGGCGGTTTTTCTTCATTGTTAATTTGCGTTACATCACCGTCTTTTCTGACCACTTGTACTAAATGAGGCGGGTGATTAATGCCGCGATTAACTAATATATTAGTCGCGTTCGCAATTTGAATCGGGGTCGCCGTCCAATAACCTTGGCCAATACCAACTGAAATCGTGTCGCCGCGCCACCAGGATTCTTTAAAGCGGCCTTCTTTCCATTCTTTTGAAGGTAATATAGCCGTGGTTTCTTCATGTATATCAATACCTGATAAATCACCGTAGCCAAAACGGGTCATAAAGTCACTTATTTTAGTGATCCCTAACCGATAGGCTGCATCGTAAAAGTAAGTATCGCACGACTCTTCAATTGCTTTATATACATCAACGTGCTCATGACCCCAGCGTTTCCAGTCACGCCATTTATGATCCACATTAGGAATTTGAAAAAAACCAGGATCCCACATTGATGTTGTTTCGTTTACGATGTTTTCTTCAAGCGCTAATACTGCCATTAAAGGTTTTACCGTAGAGGCGGGTGCATAACGACCTTGCGTAGTACGGTTTATTAATGGACTGTCTTGATTAAGTAACGCTTTGTAATTTTTGCTGCTAATGCCATGCACAAATAAATTAGGGTCGTAACTTGGGTTTGAATAAAGTGCCAGTACGCCGCCATCTTTAGCGTCCATAACCACTACAGCACCACGCATATCTTTAAGTGCATGTTGCGCTATTTGCTGTAAGCCGACATCGAGGGTAAGCACCAAATCGCTACCTGGTTGTGGGGGGGTTATACTTAGCGTGCGGATAATTCGTCCACGATTGTTAACTTCTACGCGTTGCGAGCCAACGTTACCATGGAGTGTTTCTTCGTAGTATTTCTCTATTCCGAGTTTACCAATATCGTGAGTGGCACGGTAATTTGTATCGCGGCCTTCTTGCTCTAATTGATTGAGCTCTTTTTTATTGAGTTTAGCTACATAGCCTAAAGCATGGGTGAGGGTATCGCCAAATGAATAATAACGGGCCAGTCGTGCTTCAATACTAAATCCAGGGAATTTATGTTGATTAACCGAAAATTTAGCGACTTCAGTTTCATCTAAATGGGCTTTAAGAACCTGTGATTTAAAACGGCGCGTATGTTTTATATCTTCTAAAAAGTCTTCTTTTTCTTGCTCAGTAAGCGCGATTAATTTACTTATTTGCACCAGTGCTTTGGCTAAGTCATCCACCTCTTCAGGTATCACTTCAAGGTTATAAACAGGCTTGTTTTCAGCAAGGAGAACACCATTACGATCGTAAATTAAACCACGGTTGGGGGGGATAGGTATAACTTTAATACGATTATCATTAGAGCGGGTTTGGTAGCCATCGTGATCTTTTACTTGAATTGTATATAAATTAGAAAGCAGTACAGCCATTAACCCTAATACAAAAACAAAACCCACGAATGCACGCCTAGCAAATAAGTTTGCTTCTGCGGAGTGGTCACGAATAGTGGGTCTTTGTTTTAGCATGGCAAGAGGTTACTCGCGATGATAAGGATGGTTGTTATTTAAGCTCCAGCCTCTGTAAAGGCTCTCTGCAACAATAATGCGCACTAATGGGTGCGGTAATGTTAAATTAGATAACGACCATTTTTGCTCTGAAGCTGCAATGCACTCTGGAGCAAGTCCTTCAGGTCCGCCAATAAGTAAACTTACATCGCGGCCGTCGAGTTGCCATTTTTCCATGTTTTTAGCAAGCTGGTGAGTATCTAGCGCTTTCCCTGTGACTTCTAACGTAACAATACGATTGCCTTTTGGAATAGCCGCTAATGTTTTTTCACCTTCAATGTGTAAAATACGTTTTATATCTGCATTTTTGCCACGTTTTCCGGCTGGAATTTCAATTAACTCAAGGGCCATGTCTTTAGGGAAACGGCGCTGATATTCTGCAAATCCCGTTTCTACCCATGCTGGCATTTTTGTACCAACAGCAATCATTTGTATTTTCACGAATTACTTCCAAGCATTGTCTAAAATGAGTAAGGGTTTAGCCCCACAGTTTTTCTAGATCGTAATAGATACGTGCTTCACTTTGCATTACGTGAACAACCACGTCACCTAAGTCAACCAGTGCCCATTCGCCATCACTTTCGCCTTCATAACCTAGAGGTTCTGAATCTGCGTGACGTGCTTCTTTTGCTAAATGATCGGCAATTGATTGTACGTGGCGCTTCGATGTGCCTGAACAAATAACCATATAGTCAGTGATGTCAGATGTCTTTGTTACGTCAATATGAATAATGTCACGCGCTTTCATATCGTCAATTTTATCCATAGCAAAAGCGAGTAATTGTTTTGAATCCAAGGTTTTGTCTCAATTTAAAAATTTAATGGCGCGCATTTTAACACGGTAGGCGTTTTTAAGCATCAATTTGATAGAGCTGATGCATTTGTATGTAATGACTCACTGCATCGGGTAATAGTTCATTCTTTTTATTACTTTTTTTAAGCTGTTCTCGAATAATACTCGAGGCTGCATTATGGGTTTCACCGGATAAAAAATAAAGTTTCCCAGCGAGAGTTTGTTCAAGTGCCGTTACTTCGTCTACCTTTGCATGTTGCAAGTAACTTTTAAGTTCACCATTGACACTGCAATCTTGAGCAGGGCGCTGATAAACGACGATATGGCATAGCTGCGTTATTGTTTGCCACTCAAACCATTTGTCGAGGTTGTTAAACGAGTCCATACCAATCAAAAATAAAATAGGCGTAGCTGGGTGTTCTTTACGCAATTCTTGCAAGCTAAGTAACGAATAGGATGGACCGGCTCTGTTAAGCTCTCTTAAATCGAGATCAAAATACGGATAAGGTTCAATCGCCGCGTTTAGCATATTTATACGGTGCTGTGTACTAATACCCGGTACTGCTTTGTGGGCAGGTAATGCACAAGGCATAAAATAGAGTGTATTTAAATTAAATGTTTTAACGCATTGCTGCGCCATATTTAAATGCCCTAAATGGACAGGGTCGAATGTGCCACCAAAAATTGCAATCATTTCACATACACCCGTTAATTAACCGTGTGGCAAGGCATTGGGATGTCGAGCGGCTGGCAAAATTTAATACAAATATGAGCAAGCGCTTGGTAAGGTGCAATTAAATTACCTTGCTTATAACTGGCATCAAACAAAGCAACATCACTGTTTATGTGTTCAAGTGTATGCATGTTTAAACGATTTATTGCGTTTTGAACTGGGCCTTGCTGATTTTTCCAAATTGCATTTTGTTTAAATAAATTAGCAATAGGCTCGCCATTTAATAAACCAAGTTGCACATTTATAAGTGTAGTAAGTTCTTTGGTTATAGCCCACAAAATGCTCACCACTTCGGTGTTATCACTGGCCAGTTTGTTTAATACTTTAATAGCTTGTTTAGCGTGGCCATTTAATAGGGCGTCGCTTAAATCAAAAATATCGAACTTGGCCTGATTTAATAGCCCTTGCATGACTAACTGCTGATTAATAAGCGCATTGCCGTGTAATAACGAGAGTTTTTCGAGTTCTTGAAAACACGCTAATAAATTACCTTCGGTGGCATTTATTAAACTAAGTTTGGCATCGTTTTGCATGTTAAGCGATAAGCGTTGGCACTGCTCGTCAAGCCATCGTTTTACATGTGAGCCAGTTAGTGGGTAGCAAGGGACAAATACACCAAGCTTATCGAGAGCTTTAAACCACGCACCGCGTTGTACTTCTTGACTAGCCTTAGCGCCTTTAATAATAAGGATGGTATCAGGATTGACCAGTTCAATAACTTTTTTAAATGTGTTACTGCCAACAATACCAGGTTTTTGTTGGTTTAAATCAAGCTCAATAATAGTACGTGCGCTAAACAGTGACATGCTTTGGTACTGAGCTATAATCTCTTGCCAATCAAATCCTTGCATTAAAGTAAATTTAATTACCTCATCAAAGCCTTGCGCTTTAGCCGTGTCGCGAATTTGCCGTACACACTGCGCTTCTTGAAAAGGCTCCTCCCCAAATACTAAATAAAAGGGCTTTAGCCCTTTATTTAATTCGCTCGGTAGTTGATTTGCGTAGCAGCGCATTAGAGTTGCGACAGCTCTCTAACAATACGACGACTAGCTTGCTCACGAATTTCGCTAATGAGTAGCTCAAGCTCTTTTGCTTTAGCTAACGCATGATCTGGATCGTCTTGATAATTACGATAAAGCTCGAAGCGCTTTTCTATTGCGTTTTCGCCTGGGCGCTTAACGATATACGACACACCATAAGCAAGTTCGTATTCAGCAACTTGACCATTTTTAAATAACGAAAGTGTTTGACGTTCAACTGTTTCTTGACGTAAATACAATTGAGCTTTGCCTTTAGCTGACGGTATTAGCTCTACATTACTGGCTTTTAGCTCGTTTTTAAGGCTTTCGAACAAGGCCGATTTTTCATCATCGCCTACTAGTGTTAGCTGTTTTAAGTTATCAGGCAGGCTAGAGGCTTTCTTAAAATGAAAGCCACAGCTCGATAACAAAAAACAGACTAGCACTAAGGCTAGTCCATTTTTAATGGCGTTAAATGTCGCCATGTTAGTTAGCTACCACGTTAAGTAGTTTACCCGGCACATAAATGATTTTACGAATAGTTGCGCCATCAGTAAATTTAGTGACGTTAGATTCAGCAAACGCAAGGGCTTCTACTTGCTCTTGTGTAGCATCTGCTGCAACTGTTAACTTAGCGCGAAGCTTACCGTTTACTTGGACAATAATTAACTTTTCGTCTTCAACAAGTGCCGACTCATCAACTTTTGGCCATGCTGCATCTAAAATTTCGCCTTCTTTGCCAAGCTCTTTCCAAAGCTCATGCGATAAATGCGGCGTTATAGGTGCAAGCATAATAACAAGCGCTTCAAGCGCTTCGTTTGCAATCGCCACATCTTGTGCATCTGTAAGCGGTGCTTTCAATAATTTATTAGAAAGCTCCATAATAGCTGCAATAGCGGTGTTAAAGGTTTGACGGCGTTCAACATCGTCAGTCACTTTAGCAATCGCTTTATGTAAATCGCGACGAAGTACTTTTTGCGGATTAGTGAGCGCTGATTTATCAAGTGCTTGGTAACCCACAGTTTTAACGTCTACCGCGTATTTCCATACACGTTTTAAGAAACGATGCGCGCCTTCAACACCCGAGTCTGACCATTCAAGCGTTTGCTCTGGTGGTGCTGTAAACATCATGAATAAACGCACTGTATCTGCACCGTACTGGGCAATTACATGTTGTGGGTCTATACCGTTATTTTTAGATTTAGACATTTTGCTCATGCCAGATGAGAATACCGGCTCGCCATCTTCTTTATGCCATGCTTTAGTTACGCGGCCTTTGTCGTCGGTTTCGGTATTTACATCACTTGGCGAAATCCAAATATCGCCGCCTTTTTCATCTTTACGATAAAATGTTTCAGCAAGCACCATACCTTGACAAAGTAAGCGGTCAAACGGCTCGTCTGAGTTTACTAAACCAAAGTCACGTAATAATTTATGGAAAAAGCGCGAGTACAATAAATGTAAAATAGCGTGCTCAATACCACCAATGTATTGATTTACTGGCAACCAGTAGTTAGCAGCAGCTGGGTCTAGCATACCTTCGTCGTAGCGTGGGCTACAGTAGCGGGCGTAGTACCAAGACGATTCCATAAAGGTGTCAAACGTATCAGTTTCGTGAAACGCAGGTGCGCCATTGACTGTTGTTTTAGCCCACTCTGGGTCTGCTTTAAGTGGTGACGTTACACCGTTCATTACCACATCTTCAGGTAAGCGAACGGGGAGCATATCTTCTGTTGCAGCAAGTTCTTTGCCTTCTTCGTCGCTAAGCATTGGGATTGGTGAGCCCCAGTAACGCTGGCGGCTAACACCCCAGTCACGCAGGCGGAAGTTTACTTTACGCTCACCCACACCGAGTGCTTCTAATTTATCGGCAATCGCTTTAAAACCAGCGTCAAAATCAAGGCCGTTAAATTCACCTGAATTTACAAGTACACCTTTATCGGTAAATGCTGATTCTTTAAGGTTTACTTCAAGGTCTGAACCTTCAACCGGTGCAATGACTTGTTTTATATCAAGACCGTAAGCGGTTGCAAATTCAAAATCGCGTTGATCGTGTGCAGGTACTGCCATTACAGCGCCTGAGCCATAATGCATTAATACAAAGTTAGCGACCCAAATTGGTACTTGCTCGCCCGTTAATGGGTGAGTGGCGTAAAAGCCTGTTGCTATGCCTTTTTTCTCCATTGTTGCCATATCTGCTTCGGCAACTTTGGTGTTTTTGCATTCTTCAACAAACATTGCAATAGCATCGCTATTTTTAGCGGCTTCTTGTGCAATCGGGTGGCCACCGGCAACAGCAACATACGTAACACCCATAAAGGTATCTGGACGAGTTGTGTATACGCTAAATGTTTCGTCGTTATCGGTGCGCTTAAATTCAATATCACACCCTTCAGAGCGGCCAATCCAGTTGCGCTGCATTGTTTTAACTTGCTCTGGCCAATCTTCAAGCTTATCTAAATCGTCAAGTAGCTCTTGTGCGTAGTCGGTAATTTTAATAAACCACTGTGGAATTTCTTTTTGCTCAACCACAGCGCCTGAACGCCAACCGCGACCGTCAATAACTTGCTCGTTAGCGAGTACTGTCTGATCCACTGGATCCCAGTTAACTGTAGACATTTTTTTATACACTAGGCCTTTTTCGTAAAGCTTAGTGAAAAACCACTGCTCCCATTTGTAGTATTCTGGGTGGCAGGTTGCAATTTCACGATCCCAGTCATAACCAAAACCTAATTGCTTAAGTTGGTTACGCATGTAGTCAATGTTCTCGTAAGTCCACTTTGCTGGTGCTGTTTTGTTTTTAATAGCAGCGTTTTCTGCAGGTAAACCAAACGCATCCCAACCCATAGGTTGCATTACGTTTTTGCCTTGCAGGCGCTGGAAACGAGAAACAACATCACCAATGGTGTAGTTACGCACATGACCCATATGCAGTCGACCACTCGGATAAGGGAACATAGAAAGGCAGTAATACTTTTCTTTGCTCTCATCTTCAGTGACTTTAAATACCTGGTTTTCTTCCCAGTAGCTTTGTACTTTTGACTCTATATCTTGCGGGTTATATTGCTCTTGCATCTATGGTTCCAGACTTCTTGCAAACTAATAAAAAATTGCCGTTAGGATACCCCAAATAAAACACTATTCACAGCGTCAAAAACATGCTTTTATTAAATTGTAACTTTCAGTGCAGGTTAACCTGCCTTTTTATACTGTAGTTAGCTAAAAACATAAGTTACAGACTGATTTAACAGCAATTTTGAAGGAGTAAAAAATGACTGATTACAAAACATGGCTTGGCAGTTTTACCCATTGGCTAAAAGAGGTGAAAGAGCATGGTGTAAAAGACGTGATTTCTGGGTTTGTTGGATCTGAGCAGGCACTAAAAGATTTAAGCCAAGAAAGATATGAGCTTTATAAAAGCTATTTAAAGAACGACATTGAACATCTTGTAGAGCACGAGGCTCATTATAATTCACTTGCATGGCAAGAACTTAAAGAGTCTATTTGGCTTGAACTATCGCACATAGAAGATAAAACACAGCTTGAATGGCAATCGTTAAGTCAAGATTTTAAGCATAATGGTGTGTATCACGTAGGCGAATGGATAGCCATAGGCACATTAGTATGTAAGAATTGTAACCATAGCCACGACATTTATCACGCGACGCAAATAACGCCTTGCATAGAATGTGATTCAATAGAGTTTAGCCGCAAGGCTTTGCAACCCTAAATAGTAGTATTGAGTGGCGCTAAGCCACTTAATGCATTTAAAGCCAGTGAATATGCTGGTAAACAAAGAAGTTAGAATGACGAAAAAATTGCTGCCATTACCTGTATCTGCACTCGCACCGAGTATTTCGACTCATCATGTAAACACATGTATGAGTAATCCATATCCAGAGCCACTTACTTTTATAGGCCAACAACGTGCCCAAAGTGCGCTAGATTTTTCCTTGGGGATGGATCTACCTGGTTATAACGTTTATGTAATGGGCGAGGCGGCTCATGGGCGTTATACACTCGTAAAAGATAAACTCAAACAACATGCAAAAGACAGAGCGACACCTAACGAATGGTTATACGTAAATAATTACGCCGATCACCGAGAGCCCATTGCATTGTTTATGCAAGCAGGGCAAAGCAAACTACTCAGTGACGACATCGACTCATTTTTAGATGAAGTGCTCGATACGTTTCCCGCTGCATTCGATAACCCAGCGTATCAACGCAAGAAAAAATCAATCGATCGCGAATTTAATGACGCTTACGACAGCGCCATCACGGCTGTAGAAATAGCGGCACTTGAGCAAAGCGTTGCACTAGTCGAAGAAAAAAGCTCAGTAGGGTTTGCACCACTTGTTGACGGTAAACAATTAAGCGACAGTGAATTTGGCGAACTTGAAGAAACATTACGCGAAGAGTTTTTTGAAAAAATAGAAAAGCTAGAAGACGCACTAATAGAAGCGTTAATAGAATTGCCGCGTTGGAAGCGTGAATCAAAAGAAAAACTTCGTAATCTTAAAAAGTCGACTGCAGAGCAAGCCACTAAACCACTTCTAAAAGATTTAGAACATAAGTACGCCACACACATTGGCGTACTGCGTTATTTAAAAGATATACGCGTTGAAATTATCGATGCTGTACTTGAATGGCTAGATGACGAAGATGAAAGTGAAGAAAGCAAAGAAGACTTTGACCGCAAAGGCATGCTGACCGACTTTTTTGCACCCAATATTTTAGTTGAGTTTAAAGAAGACGATGCAGCGCCAGTGGTGTATGAGCCAAACCCAACCTTTGGTAACATATTTGGTAAAATTGAATACGCGACATCACAAGGCACGTTAATTACGAGTTACCGGTCAATTCAGCCAGGTGCATTGCATCGTGCTAATGGCGGTTACTTAATAATGGATGCTGAAAAAATAATGGCAAACCCGCAAGTGTGGGATGGTTTGAAATTGTGTTTAAAAACGCATCAGATAAAAAATGATTTACCGTATCAAGATAGTACAGTCGGGACGAGTTTTACACTTCGCCCGCAGCTCATTCCACTCGATGTGAAAATTATTTTATTAGGCTCTCGCGAGCTGTACTACACCATAGGTGAATATGACGAAGAATTTGCTGAACTATTTAGAGTATTAGCCGACTTTGACTACTACCTGCCAAGCAGCGATAAATTACAGTACCAGTTTATTACCAAAGTTACAGAGTATTGCGAGCAAACTTTAAAATGCACCACTACGCAAGCGGCGATGGTGAGGTTACTTAAATTTAGCTATCGACAAGCAGAGCATCACAATAAATTATCTGCTCGTTTTGCTGATGTTTTAGAGCTTGTTGCAGAGGCGAGTTACTACGCCAAGCAAGATAATCAAACATTAGTTGATGCGCACCATATTGATGAAGCTATTGAAGGCAAGCAATACCGTACTGGTCAAATTAGCGAAAATATGCTAAGTGATATAAAAGAAGGTCACACGCTTATTGCAACCGACGGCCAAGCTATTGGTAAAGTAAATGGCTTAACGGTACTGCACATTGGTGACACTTCATTTGGTACACCGGCGCGTATTACGGCAACCGTTTATGCCGGCGCTGATGGGGTCATTGATGTAGAACGTGAAGCCGAGCTTGGCAAAGCAATTCACTCAAAAGGGGTGATGTTGCTTACTGGTTATTTAGGCAATAAATACGCCCAGCACTTTAGCTTAACGCTTAGTGCAAACATTGCTATTGAGCAAAGCTATGGTTACATAGATGGCGATAGTGCATCTTTAGCTGAGCTCTGTGCACTTATATCATCCATCACTAGTTTGCCTATTAGCCAGTCTATCGCGCTTACAGGTTCTATTAACCAACACGGTGATGTACAAGCCATTGGCGGCGTAAACGAAAAAATAGAAGGCTTTTTTAAACTGTGCAAAATGCGTGGTTTAACTGGCTCGCAAGGCGTTATTATTCCTAAATCAAACCAAGTTAACTTAGTGCTAGACGATGAAATACTCAACGCAGTAGAAAGTGGTAAATTTAATATTTACGCGGTAGAAACTGTTGATCAAGCGCTTAACTTACTAATGGATATAGAAGCAGGCGATATTATTGATGACCAGTATCCAGAAAACTCAGTAAACGGTATTGCGCTTGCTCGCCTAAAAGAGATTGCCGACATAGTAAACGGCGATGATGAAAAAGACGAAGAGCTAGATAATGAAAAGCTAGGCACCGAAAAAGGTTAATGATGATCAATATAATTTTGGCGGTGGTAATCGCTATTTTTTGTTTTTTAATATTTCAAAATAGTAAAAAAGCAAAACAACAAGCAGGCATAAATGCACAAATAGGCGCTGACTATTTAGCGGCTAACGCAAAAGTAGAAGGGGTAGTTGAAACCGCTTCTGGCTTGCAATACAAAGTAGTGCACAAAGGTGAAGGCGTAAATAAACCAACTTCAAGAAGCATGGTTAACGTGCATTATCATGGCACATTAATCGATGGCACTGTGTTTGACAGTTCAGTAGAGCGTAAAACACCGATTAGTTTTGGGTTGCACCAAGTGATTAAAGGGTGGACAGAAGGCTTACAGCTAATGAGCCCTGGCGATAAATACACTTTTTATGTACCGCACCAATTAGCATACGGCGAAAAACGTGTGGGGAGTATTCCTCCTGCCTCAGTACTTATTTTTGAAGTAGAGTTACTGGCAATTGAGTCGTAACTTGATTTGAAGTAATTAATTGCTAAAGCCCTACTTTAATAAAGTGGGGCTTTTTGCTTTTAGTTCACGTTAAAATTTACTCAAGGATTTTAATACGAGGTCGATAGTTATAATACCAATTGCATTAAATTAGTGTTCTATTATAGCGCTAATAAAATTGGTATAAATGTGACAAAGCTATTTTAGGGATAAAATAATGAAAATTTCACCCGCACCCATTCAACATCAAGCATACAACTACAGCAACCAGCCTTTAATACAATTAGGACAGCAACGTGCTGAAGACACATCTGAAGAAGTCCCTGAAGAAGAACCTGAGTATGTTTTATCAGAATTTTTAGACGCTAAGGTGCAAAAGTACAGTGAAGATAATGCAACATTTAGTGATCAGTATAAAAATCTAGAAAAAGCATATAAGTACTTCACGCAGCAGGTTGTTGCATTACAGGAGCAAATTAACAAGCTTAAACAGAGCCCGCTACAACGTAGCTTAACCATAGATAGTAGCGCATATGAACAAGATAAAGACGATGCCCGTTTGACTATAGATACCGAGCATATGGGTTCTAAAAAATATAAAAGCGAGCAACAACAGCAGCAAATAAATATGTTAGAGCTGCAACTAGGTGAGTTAAAAACAGAGCAAGCTGCACTAAAGCAACAAATGATTGAGCTGATAATTAACGAAATGAGAAGGCGAGGCGATGACTATACTATTTAGCGCCACCAACATGCTGGTGGATTAGGGCCTAAACTGAATTTTACTCACTTCAAGCTTAAATTTACCTTCTTGCTTACCTGCAATCATAAAGCCGAGCTGTTTTATATCGTTAAAATCAATAGTAGGTTGTTGATCTAGCACTCTTCCGCGAAAGGTTAGCGTAAAATCGCTCGGGATAAAATTAATATTTACCCACTCGTTTTTTACTGTTTTAAATGAGTGTGTGTACGCTGCACCATCAAGATAATCTGTGGTCCTGAGTCTGAGCTGATAAGTTTGCCCATCACCTTTAACACGCAGCGTTATACCTTTAGTATTTTGACTTTGTGTATTTAGCTCCGTACGTATTGATGCAAAGCCCCCATTATTATCGAGCGATACATTACCCGTAAACACTAAACTGTCTTGCGTTTGAACCACTTGGCTATTAGACATACCCCCCATTACAGAATCATTAACAACATACCAGCGTTGATCAGCATTGGCCTCAGTGCTTAATAGTAATGCGTTAAATATAAAAAGTGATGAAAGTTGCTTAGTGGTCATAGAGTTTTCCTAGTTGATTTAAATAGTTAACCTGAACTCGGGTTAAGAGATTTACTAACATATTGAATCATAATTATATTTAAGTTTGTTTTTCTAGCCAGAGGTTTTTAGTGAAAACAAGGCATGTTTACGCGTCAATAGAGAACCTATTGCACGTAAACTCAGCGCAGTTAGCACAAAATAGCTGCTTGAAATAGGTTTATTATTCAGCGTTCAGGTTAGATATACGGCTTCGCACTTTATTTGTTCACTTATTTCAAAACTAATTTATGTTTACGCATCCACTTAGTCATTATTAAAGGATATGGGTTTTTCTCTAGAGTAAATTTAATGCAGTTAGCGCTGAGAATAGCTGTTTGAAATAGATTTATTATTCAGAATTCAGATTACTTCTTTTACATAACGTTAGCATGGTTGGAGTGATTTTTTTTAGCAATGGTAGGTATACTAATTAGCGTGTATTATAAAAAAGGAGAGGTAGATAATACCGCTCCTTGTGAACTTAAATTAGTTATTTTAGTTAGATGTTATGTATTTTATTGTATTGATTCAATAAATTTTTCATCAGAATATAAGTTTTTAAGTAGTTTCTGAATTAACGCCACATAACTTCTTTGACCATTTGGAATTGCAATTGCACCCATAATAGATGAATCAAAGGTATGCTCAGCAGACACTACTTTTTCGAATAAAATGCTATCTCCTTCTGAAACAACAAAGTTAACTTTTATAAATGCACTACCATTTGAAAAACCAGTCACATCTATATCGTGATCAACTAGCTTTCCAGTTACTTGTTTTTTTGCAACACCAGACCACAGCTTAGCAAGCTTTAATTCTTGTAATAAAGCGTTTTCAATATACTCACCGTAGCTAGTACCCACAGAGGAAATTAAAGGAGAACCACGTAACGATATTTTGTTTAATTTTTTTTCTGATTCAATTTTACCAACAGAAATAGGATTCTTTGATACTTCTTTTAATTTTGATACATTGCTAATGTCAGCATTGTAAGGTGGGACTTGTATAGTACATGCGCTTAGAAACAAAGCAGCAATCAATCCAAATGAGCTTTTGAATTTCATTTTTATTCCTTTATAAATTTGAATTATCAAGTTCTACAACTAACTTGCTAAATGCTTCTTCTGTTGCGCGTTTTGCTGATAAAGAAAAATCGCTTTTAAATTCATCAAATTCAGCTTTACCAAAACCTTTAACTTCCTTATTCCACGCTATATCACCATCATTATTTAAAGCTTTACAATTTAGCGTAAATGTAAACTCTGTTGGTGGCCATGTAAATAAGCTATCTGAGCTAGAGTTTGTTGTTATTGTTGGAATAAATACGTACTTTATATTCTTGTCTTTTAAAAAAGCACTATCGGTTAAAGATTCGATTTTATAAACGTTTTCAAATTTATTTGAAAGTACGGTATACAAAGCCGCTTCTGTGTCTTTATAAGGCTTATAGCTAACATTATCGCCACCACCGCCTGGTGTTTTTACTTGTTTTTTAATGTCATCTTCAGAAATATAATAGCCTACAATCGATGCTGATTTTTTTTCTGTCACTTGTAGTTTTTCTGTATCGGGATTTAAACTTATTTGGTGAGCACAACCGCTCAACACAACCACCGAAAACAAGAAAAATAAATTTAATATAAACTTCAAAATATACTCCATATATTTAAATACACAGCTAAAAATGCTATGTGGGGCGGTAAATATAGATAAAGTTTACATAATTGTAAATAATGTAATTTGTTGGTTTGTTAAAGTTTGTAAAGTATTATAAGCATGTGATTTTTTTATAATTTTTAATCTTGAGCAAAAAATCAAAAACGGGTAAGTTAGTACGAGTACCTATTTTAATAATAAGCATATAAATGAAAGCCAAAGAAATAGAGCAATTACAATTATCGAGCTCTGAAACTAGAGAGGTTATTACGCCATACGCCTTTAAAATTGATCAGACCTTACTAGGTTTGCCTTTAGCAACACCCACACGACGCGCATTCGCGATAATAATTGATGTAGCGCTGATATTTTTAGCCGCTAAACTCAGCGCGGCTTTAATCGCACTTGTCGCTGCAATGGCTTTTTATAAAGGCACTGCGCAGCAATACCTTCCAAAAATGTCATCGTTTTGGCGCAGAGCCCTAAAAGTTTTTGCAGCAGGTTTTTTATTTGTAAGCGCACTTACTGTACTTTCAATTGGCATAGATTACCTAGAAGACGATAACGCAGATCAAAGTTTGGCTGTTCAGGGCGTAAAAATACAAGATGAAATTGAGCTTACTCCCGCAGAAAAACAACGCGTAAATGCTTATTTAACGCAAACAGCCGATGAAAGCTGTGATCAACCTTGCCAACAAAACGCACTTGATAATTTAATTGGGCAAGTTCCCAAGTTAGCAGAAATGGATGACCTACAAAACCCACAACTTGCTACTGTATTTTTACAACTCTTAGTGCTCAGTGAAAATAACGAAATAAAGGCTGCACAGTCAATAGAAGAAAAACCAGCACAAACAACCACAAATAGTATTTTGCAGTGGGGCAAAGGCATTATTGAAGATTTAGGACTAGGCTTTGGCTGGGCTGCTGTTTACTTTACGTTGTTCTCCTTACTTTGGCGCGGCCAAACACCGGGTAAAAAAGCATGCAATATCCGTGTTGTTGCTTTAAATGGTGAGGCATTAGGGTTGCTCGATTGCTTTGGCCGTTACGGCGGCTACGGCGCAGGTTTTGCTACGGGGTTATTGGGGTTCCTGCAGATATACTGGGATCCAAACAGACAAGCCATTCAAGATAAAATATCAGCAACAGTGGTTATTAAAGGTAACTTGAATCAAGTTGTAAATGTTGAAACCGTTGTAGATACAGTGAAAGAGTAACAAAAACTGACGAAATTATAAAAAAGTATAGCTAAAAATAAAAAAAGGTCTAAAATTAGAGCTTAATTTAGTTCTTTTTAGGTGTTTTATGAGACAGGTTTTAGCTGATTGTTCGGCAAGTATTTCAGAGCTTAAAAAAAATCCAACCGCGCTTTTGAATGAAGCAGATGGTGCTGCAATAGCCATATTAAATCATAATAAGCCCGCAGCTTACTTAGTGCCTGCACAAATGTATGAGCTACTAATGGAACAACTGGATGATTATGAACTAACGAAAGTTGTTCAGAGCCGCAGAGGCGATTTATCTCAAGCGATTGCAGTTAGTATAGATGACTTATAAGTTAAAGTTTTTACCTGCGGCACTAAAGGAGTGGGGGAAGCTTGCACCTCCACTTAAAAGCCAGTTTAAAAAGAAGCTCATTGAGCGCTTAGATAATCCGCATGTGCCAGCCTCTAAATTACGCGGCTTCGATAATGTTTACAAAATAAAATTGCGTACGGCAGGATATCGCCTAGCTTACGAAGTTATTGATGACGAAATTGTGGTTTATGTACTGGCAATTGGTAAACGCGATAAAGATGCAATATATAAAAAGTTAGCGTCACGAACTAAGGAGTAGCTTAGCAATAAAAGCAGTGTTTTGCTTGTTCAAAGAAAGCCAGACGTTTCTTCTTGGTTTGTTATTAATACAAGGATAGGTATGAAAGTCTTATCAATAATATTTTTATATTTATTTTTTACAGTAAATGTAAATGCCTCAGAGCCTATTATTTTAGCTAAAACCCACCAGCTTAAGTCTATTATTTTAGATGAGCAACGCAGCTTTAGTGTCTATTTACCGCCAAGCTATAATGAAAATTCTAATAAAGTATACCCAGTTATTTACTTGCTCGATGGTGACCAAACACATCTAAAAGCTGTCGCCGGGCTAGTAGAGGCACTTAGTACGGAACGGCTAGAGCAGCAAATACAACAAGCAATTATAGTAGCCATTCCTAATAGTAAATATGCGATAAGAGAACGTGACTTTACCCCAACCAATGTTGATTGGATATTTAACGGTAAACTTCTAGAAAAGTTTGAAAATATTGGCAACGCTGCAAACTACAGCGCCTTTTTTGAAAAAGAACTGATTCCACTGATTAATAAAAATTACCGCACATCAACTAAACGCGTATTAATTGGCGAGTCTTTTGGTGGTTTGTTTGCCAGCTATGTATTGCTTTCCAACCATGCGCTATTTACAGATTACTTAATTAACCTGAATCTCGTTTAAGAAATTGAACTAAATGCCTGTTCCGAGATCCGATCTTTCGACCAAGAACGATTGGATAAACAAGGAACAGGCATGATTAAATTAGTTGAATTGTTTTGCGATGTCGATGATTTTTGCAAAGTATTTATACCCCAATGGAAAAAACAATTACTCGAAGATGGCACCCAAAAACGTCAGCGAGCAGGGCGTATGACGACCAGTGAAATTATGACTATTGTTATTAGTTTTCACATGTCACATCATCGTGATTTCAAAAACTACTACCTTGGTTATGTATCACTTATGTACAAAAGTGAATTTCCTAACTTACTCAGTTACACACGATTTCTAGCCGTTATGCCGAGAGTAATTGTGCCAATGTGTGCCTATTTCACTTCACTTAAAGGTAAACCCACAGGCGTTGAATTCATTGACTCTACATCTATTAAGGTCTGCCACAATATTCGTATTCCAAGACACAAAACCTTTGATGGAATAGCCCAGCGAGGTAAAGGAACGATGGGATGGTTTTACGGCTTCAAGCTGCATTTAGTCGTTAATCATCATGGTGAAATTGTTGCTGCGAAAGTGACAACAGGAAATGTACATGATACTCAACCAGTCCGCGAATTAGCGAGCTGCCTGACGGATAAATTATACGGTGACAAAGGATATTTAAGTAAGGCTTTAGAAGCGGATTTGCTCGATAAAGGGGTAAAGCTCATTACGACGGTTCGCAAAAATATGAAGGCAAAAGCGATGTCATTATGGGATAGAGCGATGCTTTCAAAGCGTTTTATAATCGAAACAATTAATGACCAACTCAAGAATATATCCTTCATTGAACATTCGAGACATCGGAGTATGAACGGCTTTATGTTGAATTTAGTGGCTGGATTGGTGGCTTATTGCTTTAAAGAAAATAAGCCACACCTTAATTTAACTGACGTAGAGCTTAATGCATTAGTTATCGCTTAAGCAGATCTCAGGTTAATTATTGATGCAACCTACCTGTGGGATAATAACTTCCTAAACCGTTATTTTGATGAGAAGCAGCTAATAAATAAGCTGCTTAAAGGCAATGTGTATTTTACCTTTGCAAATAACGGCGAAGCGTTTGGCGAAATTGGTAAAACAAATTACCGATGGGGTTTAGCATTTGTTGAAAAGTTAAAAGCACACTCAAGCGATAATCTAATTATAAATCAACGTTACTTTGAAGATGAAACTCATGGCACAGCCGCCGCACTTAGTTGGTATTATGGGTTAAAAAGCTTATTAAAACGGTAAACTTTAACCTGTAAACTTGGTAAGAGAAAAGGAGTTACTTTGGGTATAGTATTTACGAAATTCAGTGGTAAAAATTAAAAGGGAATTAAATGAATA
The DNA here is from genome assembly GCF_014905615.1 of Pseudoalteromonas aliena SW19. Lineage (NCBI taxonomy): Bacteria > Pseudomonadati > Pseudomonadota > Gammaproteobacteria > Alteromonadales > Pseudoalteromonadaceae > Pseudoalteromonas > Pseudoalteromonas aliena. Next base: position 878,324 of record NZ_AQGU01000025.1, on the reverse strand, counting down.
ATAATTTCAATGACATTATAAAAGGCTTTTTTTGGGGAGTAGGGTTTGTAATTGCAACTCTAGGTGGTATTAGTGTGTACGCGCTAACAATAGCCGCTGAAGTGGATAGTGGATTTAAAGAGCTGGTTTCTAATAACGTATTAGATAGCACGTCTGATTTAAGTAATGATTACAAACTTACTCTTTCTGATATTTTTAAAGAAAATGGGCGTGTAAGAATAACTGCAGAGCTAAAAAATATAACCAACGAAAGCATATATGCTGGTGGAGTTATTGCTTCTACATTTGATGAGAACGGCAAATTTGTTGGTAATTGTTTAAGTAAAAGCGATGACATATTTATAGAACCAAATAAGAGTAGCTATATTGATATTCACTGCAATCTATTAAGACCGCAGGCGAGCAGAGTACACTCTGCAGAATTAAAGTTTAAGTGGTTTTAACATTTTAAAAAGGATTTTTAGAACGAGTGAAAGTGTAGTTATGGCAAGAAAATTATTTAGTTGGCAGCAAGGGCGACAAGAGTCGGGCTACGATAAAATGTTATTGTGCCGCATACTATTCCCTTTAAAATTTGATGTATACTTAATTAAATTCCCACAAGGGAGTGAAATAAAACCGCATATCGATGAAGTAAAAACTGGCAGACATTTTAGGCTCAATATTGTGTTGAAGCATGCCGCAAAAGGTGGTGAGTTTATTTGTGGAAATCCAATTATAAATTACAGCCGAGTTAAACTTTTCAGGCCCGATATTGAGCAGCATCAAGTATTAAAAATAGAACAAGGTATTCGTTATATTTTAAGTATAGGTTGGATTAAAAAGTAAATTGACGTAGGTTGGGAAGAGCGAAGCGAAACCCAACTATAAACTTCAATTTACTTCCTTAACCTAACTCCAAATGCACCAATCCCTAATAACACCACAAATCCCCACACAAACATGTTGCCGTATTGGCTGTATACGCTGTCGCCTTGTATAAGCTTAATGTTGGCTTTTAATATAGTAGCTTCAAACTGAGGCATGGTTTGTTGTGTGTGGCTTATGGGGTCGTATACGGCGCTTACCCCATTGTTGGTAACGCGCACTAGAGGGCGTTGTAGTTCGAGCGCCCGCATGCGGGCTATTTGCATGTGTTGCAAAGGCCCAATAGAGTCGCCAAACCAAGCATCGTTACTGACAGTAAATAGTAGGTCGGAATCGCTTTTGTAATTACCGCGTACTAAGTCGGCAAATACTATTTCGTAGCAAATAGCAGGGAGTAAGTTATAGCCATTGGCGCGCAAGTTGTTTTGCACTTTGTCGCCACGCGTAAAGGACGACATAGGTAAATCGAATAATGGGGCAATAGGGCGCAAAAAGTCTTGAAATGGCACAAATTCGCCAATCGGTAATAATTGGTGTTTTTGATAACGGTTTTTATCGAGGTAGCGGTAATGGCCGTGCTCGTCGCCGCGTTCTTTATTACCAACCACAATAAGCGTATTGAATATGTTTTTGGTGTCTCGCTGGTAGTCAACAATGCCGGTTACAAGGGCGGTTTTATTAAACGAGGCGGCGCTGTCGAGTCCTGCTAGGTAGGAGTCAGCAAGCATTTCTATTTCAGGCACTGCGGCTTCTGGCCAGACTATTAAGTCGGCATCCCAATGTGGACGCGTCATGTCTTGGTATTTGCTCATGGTGGTCCAAAACTCACTTGGCTCAAAGCGCAGGTGTTGTTTTATATTACCTTGCACCAGTAAAGTCGACATGCTTTTACCTGAATATTGCACCGACCCTGTGGTAAGTGCTGCTGTAAAAATAAGGGCAAAGGTAATCGCGGTAACTACAGGGGTTTTAAAATCTTTTTGAGTTGCACGATAAAGCGCAAAACCAATGATAATACACACAAGAGTCAGGCCAAACTCGCCAATATAAGAGGCTAATAGCCTAAGTGGTCCGTCAGTTTGTGTATAGCCAAAACTTAACCACGGGAAACCAGTGAGCAGTGTACTACGTAAATATTCGCTAATCGCAAAACTGGTAATAAGCAGCGCACCAAAACTTTTCGGACCGCTGGCAAGGCGAGACGCTAAATAAAAGGCGAGTGCTGGAAATAACGCTAAGTATGAACACAGCAAGGCCATTAACGACAGTGATGCTATAAGGGGCATGCCGCCAAAGGTAGCAATAGATACATGTACCCAGCTAATGCCCGCGCCAAACCAGCCTAGGCCAAATATAAAACCATATTTAGCAGCGGTTTTTGCGTGTGCTTTACCGGTATTATTAGGATTAACGCAAAAAATTATGGCAGCAAGGCTTAAAAATACAATGGGCCAAATTTCAAAAGGGGCATAGCCAAAAGTTAAAACAAGGCCCGCAATAAATGCGAGCCATGCTTTTTTATCTTTTGCTAGTAGGGTAAGTCTAGTTAGCAGTTTCTTCACTGTCGTGATCATCAGCCTTAGGAACGGTGACTTGCAGTTGCAATATACGGCGATTGTCGGCGTTGGTTACTTTAAATTGGTAACCTTCTATGTCAATTGTTTCACCACGACTTGGCATATGACCAAAGGCATGCAGTACAGTGCCACCTATGGTATCTGCTTCATCGGTACTGTAACCTGTTTTAAAATGCTCGTTAAAGTCATCAACAGGCGTAAGTGCTTGTACAACGTGAACATGTTTAGCGAGGCGACGAATATCTTGTTGATCTTCTTCTTCGTCGTGCTCATCTTCTATTTCGCCAACAATTATTTCAAGAATATCTTCAATGGTCACTAAACCCGATACGCCGCCGTACTCATCAATTACAATCGCCATATGGTATCGTTGCTGACGAAACTCGTTAAGCAGTGTATCAACACGTTTACTTTCAGGCACTACCATAGCTGGACGTAAATAATCACGCAGCGAAGGGAGTAGCTCGTCTTTATTTAAGATCAGTGGTAATAGATCTTTAGCAAGTAAAATCCCTTCTACATGGTCTTTGTCTTCAATCACCACCGGAAAGCGTGAGTGAGTTGAATCGACCATCATTGGAATTAGCTCTTCAAGCGGGCTGTCGATCTCAAGAGTGATCATTTGTGAGCGCGGAACCATAATGTCTCGCACTTTAAGCTTGGAAACACCAAGCACACCTTCTATCATCTCTTTTGTTTCTGGATCGATTACGTCTCGTTCTTGCGCATCGGCAATTACTTCGACCAGCTCTTCTCTATTCTGGGGTTCCCCTTGCAACATTTGAGCTATTCTGCCCAACCACGTTTTGCCAGAAGAACCCTGGCTAGATTGCGAGTTACCGTCGCTCATTGCGTCTAATTGCTCCGTTAATTTAAATATCGTCCCGATATGGGTCTGCTATGTTTAGCTCTGCAAGTAATTGCTTTTCGATGCTTTCCATCTCAAAAGCATCTTCACTCTTTATATGGTCAAATCCAAGTAAATGCAAGCATCCATGAATAACCATATGCGCAAAGTGATCATGAAATGACTTCTCTTGCTCAATTGCTTCAGCTAATACAATGGCTGGGCAAATAATTAAATCACCAACCAAGGGAATATCGATTCCCGGTGGTGCTTCAAATTCGAACGACAATACGTTGGTCGGTTTGTTTTTACCGCGATAGTCGTTATTAAGTTGTTGCGATTGCGCTTCGTCGCTAATAACGATGCTGAGCTCTGACTCGTCACGGTATTGGCTAAGGGCTTTGTCGGCCCACAGTGCAAATTGTGCTTCGCTTGGGAGGTTGTCAAACTCACAGGCTATTTGTAAATCAAGTTCTGTTGTCAAGGCATTACTCTTTTGTAGACAGTTGTTGAGCGGCAAGTGCGTCTTTTGCATTTTGCTTTTCAATGCGCTTTAGTCGCTCGCTTTCGTCGTTACGCTCGTAGGCTTCAACTATGCGCGCTACAACAGGGTGGCGTACTACATCGTGAGCCTTAAAGTAGTTAAAGCTAATTTCGTTTACACCATCAAGCACTTCAATTGCATGGCGAAGGCCTGAGCGCGTACCACGAGGTAAATCGACTTGTGTTATATCACCCGTAATAACCGCTTTTGAGTTAAACCCGATACGGGTTAAAAACATTTTCATTTGCTCGGCGGTGGTATTTTGGCTTTCATCTAAAATAATAAAGGCATCGTTTAAAGTACGTCCGCGCATGTAAGCAAGCGGTGCGACTTCAATAATATTTTTTTCGATGAGTTTTTCTACTTTTTCAAAACCTAGCATTTCAAACAAAGCGTCGTAAAGCGGGCGCAGATATGGGTCTATTTTTTGGCTTAAGTCACCAGGTAAAAAGCCAAGCTTTTCGCCTGCCTCTACAGCGGGGCGCGTTAATAATATGCGGCGAATTTCTTGGCGCTCTAGGGCGTCAACGGCGGCAGCAACGGCAAGGTAGGTTTTACCAGTACCAGCAGGGCCAATACCAAAGGTAATGTCGTGGTTTAAAATATTAGCCACATAAACACCTTGGTTATCGTTACGTGGTTTAATAACACCACGGCGCGTTTTAATCACCATTTCTTTGCCGTAAGCGCTGCTTGATGCATCTTGCTCTAGGGCTTTTGATTCGGTAATAGCTAAATGAACGGCATCGGGTTCTATTTCGCCTAAAATACCACGCACTGGCTGAGTATCAACATAAAGGTTTTTTAAGATTTCTACAGCGCCGGCGCAGTTGTGTAGTTTACCGGTTACTTTAAAAAAGTTGTCACGGTGAATTATTTCAACAGTTAGTTGGCGTTCAATTTGTTTGATGTTTTCGTCAAACGGGCCACATAAAGAAGAAAGGCGTTTGTTATCGGCAGGTTCTAAATAAATCTCTAATGTTTTTAACTGATTACTCAAAATTGCTTCCTATCGTACTGCGCCAGTGTTAACTGGCGCTAATAATTTTGACTAAGGAACGAAAGTAGCTACGCCAATTTCGTTAACAGTGTCTGGTTTTGGCTCTGCAGCTGCAGCTTTAGTTAAAATAGCTGAAGGCGCGATTTCACGTCGTAAGTTCATTTCTGATTCTGTACGAATTAAGTCACCACGTAAAGAGTTAGGTAGTGCTTCGGTAATACGTACGTCAACAAACTGTCCGATCACCGTGTGCGGGCCAACAAAATTTACTACACGGTTGTTTTCGGTACGGCCACGTAATTCCATTGGGTTCTTTTTTGAAGGACCTTCAACAAGTATACGTTGCTCTGTATCGAACATTTGACGGCTAATTTGTTGCGCCATTTGTGTAATACGATTTTGTAATAAGTATAAGCGTTCTTTTTTCTCTTGCTCTGTTACATCATCTGGCAAATCTGCCGCTGGTGTACCTGGGCGTGCACTGTAAATAAAGCTAAAGCTCATATCAAAACCAATGTCGCTAATAAGCTTCATAGTTGCTTCAAAGTCTTCTTTACTTTCGCCTGGGAAACCAATAATGAAATCTGACGACATGCTTAAGTTAGGGCGAATTTTGCGTAACTTACGAATTGTCGATTTGTATTCAATTGCCGTATGGCCACGTTTCATTAAGTTTAATATACGGTCTGAACCACTTTGTACTGGTAGGTGTAAATGATCTACAAGCTCAGGTACATCGGCGTAAACGTCAATGATGTCTGGCGTAAATTCTACCGGATGCGATGTGGTGTAACGAATGCGGTCAATACCATCAATAGCAGCTATTAAACGAATTAAATCTGAGAAATAACATATTTCGCCATCGTGCGTGTCCCCGCGGTAGGCGTTTACGTTTTGACCTAGCAGGTTTACTTCACGTACGTTTTGCTCAGCAAGCTGTGCAATTTCAAGTAATACGTCATCGACTGGGCGGCTAACTTCTTCGCCGCGAGTATACGGTACAACACAAAAAGTACAGTATTTAGAACAGCCTTCCATTATTGATACAAAGGCAGATGGGCCATCCGCTTTTGGCTCTGGCAGGCGGTCAAACTTTTCAATCTCTGGGAATGAAATATCAACAACCGATGAGCCTTTATCGCCTTGCACTTGTTTAATCATTTCTGGTAAACGGTGTAGCGTTTGCGGGCCAAAAATAACATCTACAAACGGGGCGCGTTGGCGAATAGAGTCACCTTCTTGTGAGGCAACACAACCACCTACACCAATTATTAAGTCTGGCTTGTCGTCTTTTAACAACTTCCAACGGCCTAATTGGTGAAATACTTTTTCTTGTGCTTTTTCACGAATTGAACAGGTGTTGAGTAAGATTACGTCGGCATCTGTTGCATCGTCAGTTAGCTGATAGCCGTTGGTCGCATCTAAAAGTTCAGCCATTTTCTGAGAGTCGTATTCGTTCATCTGACAACCCCAGGTTTTAATATGCAGCTTTTTACTCATTGAAATATAGCCTCGTGTTCAATTCGATAGTGGCACAAAAATGTGCTTAAAACAGGATTAAGGAGCAAGCATGCTCACTTAAAGGACGCGTATTTTAGCTGGATACCCGCCCAGATCCAAGTATAGTTTTCATGTTTGTGATCTCAAATCAATACAGGGCGAGTTTAATCAGCTGTTAGGGATATCCTCTGGTATAAAACAAATTAATTTTGATACAATCAAAACAGACTCAAGTAATAATAAAATGATGAAAAACATGACCAAAAATAATGTGATAGTGGTTGGCGGGGGCATGGTTGGCGCGGCTATGGCGATAAAGTTGGCTCAGCAAGGCTTTGGCGTACGTATAATTGAAAAACACCTAATAGACCCATCGCAAATTCTTAGTAGCGATAAGGTGGATATTAGAGTGTCGGCTATTAATCGTTTTTCAGAAAATTTACTTGATGAATTAGGGGCAATGGCGCTTTTAAGGCAAAACCGCATAGCGCCTTATCAACAATTAGAAGCATTTGAGCGCGGTGGCGACAATTTGTTATTTGATTGCGCCGATATAAATACGACCCATTTAGGCCACTTGATTGAAAATAATTTAATTCAAGCGAGTTTGTGGCAGCAATTTTCACAATATAATATCGAGGTTATAGAGCAAGCAGCACCAATAACCAAAATAGAGCAAACGGCAGATTTAATTACGCTTATTTATGACAAGCAGAGTTATACAGCCGATTTAGTGATTGCAGCCGATGGCGGGCAGTCGCAACTTCGAAGCAAAGCAAATATAGGTATGACTGGCTGGGAGTATCAGCAGCATTGCATGGGGGTGTTAATTAAACTCGATGCACCGCAACAAATTAAAACATGGCAACAGTTTACGCCAAGTGGGCCGTTAGCCTTTTTACCAATGCAGGCACCATACGCTAATTTAATTTGGTACGACGATGCCAACACACTGCAAGCGTTTAAAGGGCTAAACTCAGCTCAGTTGAAAACCCACATATTGAGTAAATTCCCTGAGCTTGCTGGGGATTTTGAAGTACAAAGCCATGCGATATTTCCGCTTACTCGACAACATGCAAACAATTATTCGCAAGGGCGCTTGGTTTTAGTGGGCGATGCGGCACATACAATTAACCCACTTGCAGGGCAGGGCGTTAATTTAGGTTTTCAGGACGTAGTGGCACTTGCTGAGGCTTTAAATGAAGCAGGAGATATAGGTTGCCCGCTAAAACTTAAAGAATACGAACGAGCTCGCCGTAGGGCTAATTTATTAATGATGAGCATGATGGATGCGTGTTACTTTGGGTTTTCTAATCAAATTACGCCACTTAAATGGGCACGTAGCCAGTTTTTAAAAATGGCTAATAATACCGGACCGATAAAAAATTGGGTTTTAAAATACGCCATTAGTGGTGAAATTGGCTAGGGTCTGTTGATCTTTCAAGGTTAAATTTGCAGCAGTCTGTTTGGTATTTAGGCAAGGCAGAGCCTATGTAGTGTGGTTATTCCCCATAAATGGGCGATAACGTAGCATTAATGCCAAACAGGCGCTGCCCAAAGGGTTCTTCCTAGGGGCTATTTACTCTTTGTTGCTCGGTTTTTACTTAGCCCACTCGATTACAAACCTCGCGCCGCGATTAAATAGCCCCTAGTTTGAACAAATTTTAATCCGCAAAGATCAACAGACCCTAATAAAGCATGCTCAACGATAGATACAATTAATTGCTCATGAACAGTGAGCCGATTAATGCTTACAGGGACGTAAGCATTAATACCAACTTGCATAAATCTGTAATTTTCTAAACGTTAAATAGACCCCATATATAAGCAGATTGATATAAGAATAACGCAGGAGCAGTTACTAAGCCCTTTCGATTACAAATCTTACGGCGCGATTAGATTCTTCAAGATAGAAAAAATTCCAATCCTAAAAGCACAACAGCGCTTAGTTTCTCCTTGATATCCCCCACATTTTTTATGTATTTTATTCCGTTATCTGTTTTATTAGCCATAATAAATAGATAACAAAGCGTATTAAAAGAGTGTGTGTGGACAATTTATTTATTTTTATGATTTCAGTAGGAGTGTTACTTTTAGCTGTAAGCATAAAGCCGGCCTTAAAAATATGCACAAAAACAAATAGATTTGCTTGGGGTTTATTACTTGTTTTTATTGTGTGCTTTATTTTTGGCTACTGGTGGGTACTTTATTACTTTGTTAATAATGATGTTAATCAATCTATAGCGTTAAGCGTCTCGGTTATTTTATTAGGAGGTGGTGCATTTGTTTATTTGGTTATTCGGCTAAGTCTAAAAAGCATTTTAGAAATTGAACGCTCTGCTGAACATCAGCGTTTTTTAGCAGAGCACGATAGCCTAACAAACCTTCCTAATCGGAAAAAGTTTTTTAAAGTTGTTAATAAAAAAATAGAATGCAACGAACCTTTCATTTTATTACTGATCGATTTGAGTAACTTTAAACGCGTTAACGATGCTTATGGTAATAGCTTTGGTGACTCGTTATTATGCTTGTTTTCTAAAGTCCTTAGCCAGTATTTATCTGAATTTGCTAAATTGTATCGAATAGGTGGCGACGAGTTTGCTGTGGTATTAAATGCGGTTTCTCAACACGCTTATATTAACTGCATACGCTTAATTAACGACGCTATAGCAAACCCGTTTTCTATTCATGAGCAAAGTATACGAGTTTACTTAAAAATAGGAGTGAGCGACTACCCAAAAGACAGCATGCAGACAAATGAGTTATTTAAGCAAGCCGATTTAGCTCTTCATGAAGCAAAAAAAACACAGCAACAGGTTGTTAATTATTTCAGCGATTTGAGTGCACGAGCAGACGATTTGTTTAATATGTCGACAAAAATTAAAAGAGCATTAAAAAACCAAGAGTTCGAGCTTTTTTTACAACCCATCTTTGCTTCAAAACACGATGATATGCATGGCGCAGAGGTATTAATTCGCTGGCCACAAAATGATGGCACGTTCATTGGCCCTGATATATTTATAAAAACGGCGGAGCAAACGGGGCAAATTTTAGCTATATCAAAATGGGTGGTGTTAGAAACAATCCAGCATTTAAAAAAACTCAAAAAAGCAGGGTTTAAAGGCTCGTTACATGTCAACCTTTCAACAAGGGACTTAGAGAGCTTAGACTTTTATGAATTTATAGAGCCGTTAATTAATTTAGATCCGACTTTAAGTGATTTTATTATGTTTGAAATTACAGAAGGTGCAATGATGACTAATATAGATACAGCACGCAGTATGATGTACAAACTAAATGCACATGGTTTTGAGTTTAGTATTGATGACTTTGGTACTGGGTTTTCTTCGTTATCACTCTTAAGAGAATTACCAATTAGCCAAATAAAAATAGATCAGTCGTTTATTAAAGAGATGCTGACACAGATTGCAGATTACGCGATTGTTGAATCAACGTTATTTTTAGCTAATAGACTTAACTGCAAGGTTGTTGCAGAAGGGATTGAAAATGAATATTTACAAGAAGCGCTAATATCAATGAATTGTGATTATTTACAAGGATATTATTATAGTAAGCCAATTAGTATTGATGATTTTATTAAAAAATATTTTTATGAGGAGGTATAAAATTGTTTAACAAATTGGCTGGGATACCAGGATTTGAACCTGGGAATGCCAGGATCAAAACCTGGTGCCTTACCGCTTGGCGATATCCCAACTATAAATTTGAATTAATTTTAGTTCTTAATAAGAACATGGTGCGGAAGGAGAGACTTGAACTCTCACAACCTAAGTTACTGGAACCTAAATCCAGCGCGTCTACCAATTCCGCCACTCCCGCATCACTAATTTGCTAATTTTAACTCTAAGCTAGAGTGATTCTTATATCCAACTTTCCTTGGTAGAAGAAGTTGGCTGGGATACCAGGATTTGAACCTGGGAATGCCAGGATCAAAACCTGGTGCCTTACCGCTTGGCGATATCCCAACTAAGAATATTTGATAATTTGAGTTCCTATCAAGAACATGGTGCGGAAAGAGAGACTTGAACTCTCACAACCTAAGTTACTGGAACCTAAATCCAGCGCGTCTACCAATTCCGCCACTCCCGCATTACTAGTCTGCTAATTTAAACTCTAAGCAAGAGTAATTCTTATATCCAACTTTCTTTGGTAGAAGAAGTTGGCTGGGATACCAGGATTTGAACCTGGGAATGCCAGGATCAAAACCTGGTGCCTTACCGCTTGGCGATATCCCAACTAAGAATATTTGATAATTTGAGTTCCTATCAAGAACATGGTGCGGAAAGAGAGACTTGAACTCTCACAACCTAAGTTACTGGAACCTAAATCCAGCGCGTCTACCAATTCCGCCACTCCCGCATATCACTTTGAATTAATCAAAGAAATGGTAGTTATTTTAAACTCTTCATTGAGTGCAATTTAACTCTTGCAGAGCCACTTCTAAAAAAGAAATGGTGGCTAAGACGGGATTTGAACCTGTGACCCCATCATTATGAGTGATGTGCTCTAACCAGCTGAGCTACTTAGCCATTGTTGGCTGGGATACCAGGATTTGAACCTGGGAATGCCAGGATCAAAACCTGGTGCCTTACCGCTTGGCGATATCCCAACAATAACAATTGATAGTTTTAATTCTTATCAAGAATTATGGTGCGGAAGGAGAGACTTGAACTCTCACATCCTAAGATACTGGAACCTAAATCCAGCGCGTCTACCAATTCCGCCACTCCCGCACACAAGGTAGTTATTTTAAACTCTTCATTGAGCAACAAAAAATATGGTGGCTAAGACGGGATTTGAACCTGTGACCCCATCATTATGAGTGATGTGCTCTAACCAGCTGAGCTACTTAGCCATCTTTTTTGTTAGCACTTCATCGCTGAGTGCGGGGCGTATTATGCTGATATGACCCAAATTCGTCAACACCTTTTTTGCAAAAAAACACTTAACTGTGTTTGTTTGCAGGAAAATTAAGCTAACCGGCTAAATTTTAATAAAAATGCTGTTTTTTTAACACCCTTTAAAGTTCAACATCTCGTTTATTCTGAAATTTTTTAATTCAGCCTCATAACCAAAGTAGAGAAATTAGCAACTAGTGCCTTTTAACATTCGAGATGGTTGGTTTTTAATGATTTAAATTTAAACTTAAACTTGTTTGATCATAATGCGCGTACACGCATTAAGAGAACTTAGGGCCTGTTTATCTTTGGTGGTTAAATTTGGCTGTAGTGTGTTTGGTTTTATGTAAGACTGTGCCTGTGATGTTTGGCATTAATACGTTATAACGCAGTATTAATGCCAAACATGTGCTGCCCTTTGGAGCACATGATAACGTTATTCAAAATTTTAGCCTCATTAATGGGTTATTTCTTATCGTTAAATAACCTGAACTCTGGTTAAGAGATTTACTAACGTATTGGATCATGGTGATATTTAAATTTATTTTCTCTAGCCAGATATTTTCAGTGAAAACAAGGCGAATTTACGCGTCAGTAGCTGGCCTATTGCAAGTAAATTCAACGCAGTTAGCACTGAAAATAGTTGCTCGAGATAGATTTATTATCCAGAGTTCAGGTTAAATAGCTCCTATACTTATACAGGTTGGTATAAACACGCTTTTAGGTGCTTTGCTAATGCAGTGGAGGGGGTTATGCTGAGTGGCTGTTGTATTTAGCTGATACAAAAAAGGCTCGTAAACACGAGCCTTTAAAAATTAATTCCCATCTAAATGGGTTTAATTTTATTTATACGTTAAACAAGAAGTTCATTACATCGCCATCTTTAACAATGTACTCTTTACCTTCTTGACGCATCTTACCAGCTTCTTTTGCACCGCTTTCGCCTTTAAAAGCAACAAAGTCGTCAAAAGCAATCGTTTGCGCACGGATAAAGCCACGCTCGAAGTCGGTATGGATTTTACCCGCTGCTTGTGGTGCAGTTGCACCGACAGGGATTGTCCATGCGCGTACTTCTTTTACGCCAGCTGTGAAGTAAGTTTGTAATTGTAGTAATTCATAACCACCACGAATAACAAGGTTAAGACCTGGCTCTTCTAGACCAAGATCAGCCATAAACTCAAGCTTGTCTTCGTCATCTAATTCTGAAAGCTCAGATTCGATAGCGGCACATACAGGAACAACAATCGCATCTTCAGCAGCAGCTATAGCAAGAACACGGTCAAGGTATGGGTTATTTTCAAAACCATCTTCAGCAACATTTGCAATATACATTGTTGGTTTGATAGTTAAAAAGTTTATAGAGCTGATTGCTGCTTTTTCTTCTTTAGTTAATACTAAAGCACGTAAAGTTAAGCCTTCGTCAAGATGCACTTTTACTTTTTCAAGTACAGCATTTTGCTCTTTAGCATCTTTATCGCCACCTTTTGCTTTTTTTGCATTACGGAAAAGGGCTTTTTCAGCGCTATCCATATCAGCAAGTACTAACTCAGTGTTGATTACATCAATATCGTCAGCAGGGTCAATAGTGCCTGCTACGTGGATGATGTTTTCATCTTCAAAACAGCGAACTACGTGGCCAATTGCATCAGTCTCACGAATATTAGCTAAAAACTGATTACCAAGGCCTTCACCTTTGGATGCGCCTTTAACTAAACCGGCAATATCTACAAATTCCATACTCGTGGTAAGAACTCGTTGCGGGTTAACAATTTTAGCAAGTTCGTCTAAGCGAGGATCTGGCACCGGCACCACACCTGTATTAGGTTCAATGGTACAAAAAGGAAAGTTAGCGGCTTCAATACCCGCTTTGGTTAGTGCATTGAAAAGCGTTGATTTACCAACGTTAGGCAAGCCAACGATGCCACATTTAAAACCCATAGTAAGATACCTTGTTTAGAATTCGTTTAAACGGTGTACTTGGACCCAAGTTACTAGGGTTTAAACGAATGTAGTCTGTTTTGTGCTTTTAACACACCATCTTTTGCAAGTATTTCCATGCAACGAACTGCTTCATCAACAGCAGCATCCATTTTTTCTTGGTCTTCTTTGGCCGCTTTTCCAAGCACCCAACCAGTTACCATTTCACGATGCCCCGGATGACCTACACCAATGCGCAAGCGCATAAAGTCTTTTTGATTTGCCATTTTTGCAATAATGTCTTTTAAGCCATTATGACCGCCATGCCCGCCGCCTTTTTTTAATTTGGCAACGCCTGGGTCTAAATCCAATTCGTCATGAGCAACTAAAATGCTTTCGACAGGGATTTTGAAAAAATTAGCTAAACTACCGACCGCTTTACCACTTAAATTCATGTAAGTAGTGGGGATCAATAATTTGAATTCTTGGCCTTGAATGATCACTTTGCCTGTAAGGCCGTGATATTTAGGATCGTGTTTTAGAGTGCAGTTATAGCGTGCAGCGATTTGCTCGATGAACCAAGCACCTGCATTGTGGCGTGTGTTTGCGTATTCGGGGCCTGGATTAGCCAGGCCCACAAGCATTTGAATAGAATTCAAGGTTGCGAGACCTTAAAAATTATTCTGCTGCTGCAGCGTCGTCTTCAACTGGAGCTGCTTTGTTTGCTTTGATAGTCAGGATAGACTGATCATGGCCTTCGCCTTTAGCTAAATCTACAGAGCTAACGCCTTTAGGGAAAGTAAGGTCTGAGATATGAACTGAATCGCCAACAACAAACTTAGAAACATCTACTTCGATGAATTCTGGAAGTGCTTTTGGAAGACACGTAATTTCAACTTCAGTTAACTGGTGAACAACAGTTGCGCCAGCTTTAGTTACAATCTCTTCACCGATGAAGTGTAGAGGAACTTTAGTTTGAAATTTATGAGTAGCATCTACACGTTGGAAATCAAGGTGAGTAAGCTTAGGCTTGAATGGGTGACGTTGAATATCTTTTAAGATTACTTCAACAGCTTCGCCATCTACGTTAAGCGTAAGGATATGCGTGTAAAAACCTTCGTCTTCTTGTGCTTTGATCATATCTTTATGAGCAAAAGTAAGAGATAGGGCTTCTTTATCAGCTCCGTAAAGGATTGCAGGAACTTTGTCTTCGCGACGTAGGCGGCGGCTCGCACCAGTACCAGTTTCTACGCGAAGTTCAGCGTCATAAGTGTAAGTTTTGTTAGACATAATGTCTCCAATAATTATAAGTGTGGGGCCTTTGCGACCAAGGACCCCAGCCAAAAGGCGCGCTATCATACCACTGCGAACTTGTAAAATATACACAGTCCACAAAAAAAGCGCCAAAAGGCGCTTTTATATTCAAAAATGTTTAACTTTAATGTTCAAACATCGCTGAAATAGATTCTTCGTTACTAATACGACGAATAGTCTCTGCTAACATATCTGCTAACGTTAGTACTTTTACTATATCAAGTGCTTTTAGTTCTTCAGATAACGGAATTGAATCAGTTACGATTACTTCATCGATAACCGAATTACGCAAATTTTCAGCCGCTTGACCAGAAAGAATAGGGTGCGTAGCGTAAGCAAATACACGCTTAGCGCCATGTTCTTTAAGTGCTTCAGCAGCTTTACATAACGTACCACCGGTATCAATCATATCATCAACGATAATACAATCACGGCCTTCAACATCACCAATAATATGCATTACTTGTGAAACGTTCGCTTGAGGGCGACGTTTATCAATAATAGCTAAATCAGTGTCGTTTAGAAGTTTTGCAATTGCGCGAGCACGTACAACACCACCAATATCTGGAGATACAACAACAACATCTTCAAAATGACGAGCTTTCATATCTTCAAGCAATACTGGGCTGCCAAATACGTTATCAACAGGTACATCAAAGAAGCCTTGGATTTGTTCAGCATGTAAATCAACCGTAAGAACACGGTCAACGCCTACGCTTGATAAGAAATCGGCAACAACTTTTGCTGTAATTGGTACTCGAGCAGAACGTACACGACGATCTTGACGGGCATAACCAAAATAAGGAATGACGGCAGTAATACGACCTGCAGACGCACGACGTAGGGCATCAACCATAACGATAAGTTCCATAAGGTTATCGTTTGTAGGGGCACAGGTTGATTGCAAGATAAAAACATCCGAGCCACGAACATTTTCATTTATTTGAACACTGATCTCACCGTCGCTAAAACGGCCAACAACAGCATCGCCTAATTCAATATATAAACGTTTTGCAACTTTTTGAGCTAACTCAGGTGTTGCGTTACCAGCGAAGAGCTTCATGTCAGGCACGGTTGGGTTCCTCAGGCACTGAAATTTTGGACTAACGAGCAATGATAAAGATCATTGCGAGTTAACTTATGATTACTTTTACGTTACTTCATTGATCGAATATGGCGGCTAACTCCGTATGAGCAGGGGAAGTATTAACGCTTGATGCGATAAACCCCTGCCAAGTATGGGGGAGATTAGCAAGTACATCTTGTGCTTGAACTTGACTAGCAAATTCAACAAAACAACATGAACCTGTTCCGGTCATCTTCGACGGGGCGTATTTTAGCAACCACTGGAGGGTTTTTTCAACCTCAGGACAGAGCTTTTTAACTAAAGGCTCACAATCGTTGCTCAAAGTTTGGCATTTCCAATCACCTAAAATTTTTGGCGTATCGCGTTTTAAATCTGGATGCGTGAATATTTTAGCCGTACTTACATGCTGATTTGGATGCACAACACAGTACCATTTTCGTTCAAGTTCTACATGCTGTAATTTCTCGCCAATGCCTTGTGCTATGGCGCTTTGACCGCGTATAAATACGGGAACATCCGCGCCTAATTGTAGCCCTAAATCAGCTAATTCATCCACACTACTATTTATATTCCAGAGTTTATTAAGTGCTAATAATGTTGTGGCTGCGTCTGATGAACCTCCTCCAACACCGCCTCCCATAGGCAGGCGTTTAATTAAATTTATTTTTACACCTAACTGCGATTTATTCTGCGTTTGTAATAATAAAGCGGCTTTGTAGATGAGATTATCCTTTAAAGGTATGTCTTTAGTATCACCCGTTACTAAAATAGTGGGTGTGCTTGTAAGTTCAAAAGACAGTTCATCGCCAAAGTTCAAAAAGGTAAATAGCGTTTCAAGCTCATGATAGCCATCAGCACGACGACCATTAATGTGTAAAAATAAATTGAGCTTTGCAGGTGCAATAACTGAAAAAGAAGTTGTTCTAACCATGTTTAATTAAATCGCCAATCGTAGAGTTGAATTTTAATTTTAATCTGTTGATGCTTTAACGTCAGTTTGGTTGGTAGCCAATAGCCTTCACTTTGTATGTAGCTACTGTAATCTATTTGCCATTTTTTTCCGTTGTTATCAAACCACAGTACTTGCTTTGCCCGACCAAGTTGATCAACGACTAAGCTTTGATCGTCAATGGTGCCTTTTAGCCAACTGCCGGCATTATTTACGGGCAGTGTAAAACCTGTTAACCGCTTAAGAAGTCGTGCAGCATCCGTATCGAAATACTTTTTGTCATCAAACTCAAGTTCAGCCATTTTACTTGTTTGCTTAAGCTGCAAAATACGTGTACCAATAAATGATGTGAGCACTAAATCATTATTATTTTCCCTTTGTTGCCAATTTAAGTTTGCAGATTGGCGTTCATCGGGGCTTATAAACGCAAGTTTACCTTCTACATGCCAAGTTTTTTGATTCACAAGGCGAGGCTTCCAATCATCATAAAGCACTGTTTTAGATGCGATTTGTTGAGCGCAGCCGCCTAAAAATAAAAAAGTTATAGCTAAAAATAAATATTGTCGAGTCAAATGTTGTTCCTTACTTTCCATATTCCGCTGATTTTTGGTAAAATTGCCGTCCTAAAGTAGGGCTCAGCAATATTTGGCAAATATGACCATAATAGCACTAGGTATAAATCACAAAACCGCTTCCGTAGAACTACGTGAAAAAGTAGCTTTTTCGCCTGAGCAAATTTCAGAGGCGTTACAACAATTAAGCGGTCATGCTGACTTTAATGAAGCGGTTATTGTCTCTACGTGCAATAGAACCGAAATCTATTGTAGCCTTGCTCAGCAAAATTCCCAAATACTGTTGACTTGGCTTGCCAGTTTCCATGGTTTAGATGAACATGAACTGAGTAGTAATATATATTGTCACGAAGACAATGACGCAATAAATCATCTGATGCGTGTCGCGTGTGGCTTAGATTCATTAGTCCTAGGCGAACCGCAAATTCTTGGGCAAATAAAGCAAGCTTATTATAGTGCTAAAACCCACGACGCTGTAGGTGTTACGTTTGATCGCTTATTTCAAAAAACATTTTCGGTAGCTAAAGAAGTTCGCACAGAAACAAATATAGGCGCCAGTGCCGTGTCTGTTGCATTTGCAGCTGTTAATTTAGCAAAGCATATTTATGGCAAACTTGATAAAACAAATGTGCTATTGATAGGCGCGGGTGAAACCATAGAGCTTGTTGCTAAACATTTATATCAAAATGAGCCACAAAAAATTACAGTAGCAAACAGAACAATAGAGCGAGCACGCAATTTAGCTGATGAAGTGTCGGCTGATGTTATTGCATTGGCGCAGTTACCAGAGCGTTTACATAAAGCGGATATAATTATAAGTTCTACTGCAAGTACACTTCCTATTATAGGGAAAGGCGTGGTAGAGCAGGCGCTTAAACAGCGTCGCAATAAACCTATGTTGTTTATTGATATTGCTGTGCCGCGCGATATAGAAAGCCAAGTTGGTGAACTCGATGCGGCTTATCTATATTCAGTTGATGACTTGCAAACGATTGTCAGCGAAAATATGGCTGCGCGCGAGCAAGCAGCACAGCAAGCGCAAATTATTATTACCGAACGCACTAAAGAGTTTTTAATGTGGTTGCGTTCACTCGATTCAGTGGGGTTAATTCGTCATTATCGAAACGATGTTCAAACAATAAAGTCGGAATTAGTAGAAAGAGCTGTTAGCCAACTTTCTAGTGGTAAAGATGCAGAAAAAGTAATTTTAGAGTTGGCCAATAAATTAACCAATCGCTTAATGCACGCGCCTACCCGTGCTATTCAAGATGCAGCGAAAAAAGGTGAAGTGGCTCAATTAAATCAATTGAAAAAAATGTTAGGTATTGACCAGGAATAACCGTTAAATGAAAGAGTCTGTTTACAACAAATTAGAAACCTTAGTTGAGCGTTATGAAGAAGTACAAGCGCTACTAAGCGATCCGTCGGTCATTAGTGATCAAAATCGTTTTCGTGGGCTTTCAAAAGAATATTCTGAGCTTGAAGAAATCGTAAAAACGTTTTTAACTTATAAAGAAACGCAAGACGATTTAGCCAGTGCAGAAGAAATGCTTAAAGATTCTGACCCTGATATGCGTGAAATGGCGCAAGAAGAATATAAAGAAGCTAAAGCACAAATCCTGGTAATTGAAGATCAAATTCAAGTATTAATGCTGCCAAAAGATCCGCGAGATAACAACAATGTGTTTGTTGAAGTACGTGCTGGAACGGGCGGTGATGAAGCGGCTATTTTTGCTGGTGACTTATTTCGTATGTACAGCCGTTATGCAGAAACTAAAAAATGGAAAGTAGAAGTTGTGAGCACCAATGAAGGTGAGCACGGTGGTTACAAAGAAGTTATAGCGAATATCAGTGGCGAAGGCGTTTACGGTCAATTAAAGTTTGAATCAGGTGTACACCGCGTACAACGCGTTCCTGAAACTGAATCTCAGGGCCGTGTTCATACTTCTGCGTGTACTGTTGCGGTAATGGCTGAAGTACCGGAGGCCGAAGCGATTCAAATTAATACTGCTGATTTAAAAGTAGATACATTTCGTGCATCAGGCGCAGGTGGCCAGCACGTTAATAAAACAGATTCTGCTATTCGACTTACGCATATACCAACAGGGGTTGTGGTTGAGTGTCAGGACCAACGTTCGCAGCATAAAAACCGTGCTAAAGCGATGTCTGTACTTGCAGCTCGACTGCAGCAAGCTGAAGATGAAAAGCGTCATGCAGCAGAAGCATCTGAACGTCGTGATTTAGTAGGAAGTGGCGATCGTTCTGAACGAATCCGTACTTATAACTATCCGCAAGGTCGTATTACTGATCACCGTATTAACTTAACACTTTATCGTTTAAACGAAGTGGTAGCCGGTGATTTAAGCGCGATTATTGACCCGTTAATGCAAGAGCATCAGGCTGATTTACTTGCCGCGATGGGCGACGAGTAATTGTGAGCCAAACCCTCGAACAAGCTATTGCTGCAGGGGCTGAATTATTAGCCGCTAGCAGCGAAAGCGCCAAATTAGACGCACAAGTTTTACTGCTTCATATTCTTCAAAAACCTCACAGTTACCTTTTCACTTGGCCAGAGCATGCGCTTAATGCTGAACAACAACAGCAATTTAATACATTTTGCCAACGACGTTTAAACGGTGAACCTGTTGCACATATTACGGGGCAACGTGAATTTTGGAGCTTGTCGCTTGAAGTTAACGCAACAACTTTAATACCTCGACCTGATACCGAAACGTTAGTAGAACAAGCACTTGAAGTGGCTGTACCTGCTACAGCTAAAGTGCTTGATTTAGGCACTGGCACGGGGGCAATCGCACTGGCGCTTGGCAGTGAAATGCCTAACTGGAATATTATTGCAGTAGATAGAGTGAATGAAGCGGTAGCATTGGCTAAGCGCAACCAACAGCGCTTGGCGATCAATAATGTAAACGTTAAACAAAGCAATTGGTTTAGTGCGCTGGAAAATGAAAAATTTAACCTAATTGTCACTAACCCTCCTTATATTGAGAGTGATGATATACATTTAAATCAAGGTGATGTTCGCTTTGAGCCGCTTTCAGCTTTGGTTGCTGATGATTCGGGAATGTCTGATATAAAACAAATAATTATACAATCACGTGACTATTTACTATCTAATGGCTATCTTTTAATAGAGCACGGTTTTGATCAAGGTAAAGCTGTTCGTGATTTTTTTAAACAAATGGCGTTTATTAATATTAAAACAGTTAAAGATCTTGGTGATAATGACCGTGTAACACTCGCACAGTGGACTTGAAAAATAACAATTGCCTGCTTGTGTGTTAAATAATGCCATGAAGGAATTTTTATTATGATGGGTGATTTTTTGTTTTCGGACGAGCCAGAAGAATCAGTTAGTGAGATTGAGCAAGGCACCTGGAAAGTATTAATCGTTGATGACGAGCCTGAAGTTCATGCTGTTACAAAGTTAGCATTGAGTGATTTTGAGTTTCAGAATAAGCGCTTAGAATTTATAAGCGCTTATTCTGGTGCTGAAGCAAAACAACTAATAGACGTGCATACAGATGCAGCGATTGTATTGCTCGATGTTGTCATGGAAACGGATGATGCTGGCTTACAGGTCGCTAAGTATATCCGTGAAATAGCACAAAACAACCATATCCGTATTATATTAAGAACAGGCCAGCCAGGCCAAGCGCCCGAGAGGCAAGTAATTGTTAATTACGATATTAATGATTACAAATCGAAAACAGAATTAACCGCGCAAAAGCTATTTACTGTTATTATGTCAAGCCTTCGCTCTTATCGCGATATCATAACCATAGAGCAATCGCGAGAAGGGCTAGAAAAAATAATAAAAGCATCAAGAGATATATTTTCGGCGCATTCAATAGAGAGCTTTATTGAAGGTGTGATGCAACAGCTCGTTTCTCTCTTAGGTATCGCCGAACAAGCTATGTACGCGACCACATTAGTAGCCAAAAATCCAGAGGAAAGAAATAATAAAAAACTAATTGTGTGTTCTGGCACGGGGGATTTTGAGAAAAGTGAAGGTAAAGAGTTAGAGCAGGTACTAGAAGAAGGCCAATTAATGGCTTGTGAACAAGCGCTAATTAATAAGTCGATTATATACAAAGATAATTATCTTTTTGCATACTGTACGAGTGAATATAATCATAAATCAATGCTGTTTATATCAGGCATACCGAAAAATTTAACAGAGACGCAGCGCCATTTAATTGAAATTTTTTCGCAAAATGTGCAATTAGCATTTGAAAATGTACAGTTACAATCTGAAATTGAAGCGACGCAGCAAGAGCTTGTTTTTAGATTAAGTGAAGCCGTTGAGCAGCGCTCAAGTGAGACAGGTAATCATGTTAAACGTGTTGCACATATTTGCCATATTTTAGCAACAGGTTATGGTTTATCTAAGCATAATGCGGAGTTGATCCGCTTAGCATCACCATTGCACGATGTCGGTAAAGTCGGTATTCCTGATGCAGTGTTGAACAAACCTGCCAAATTAGATGCCCAAGAATGGGAGGTGATGAAAACCCATACAGAAAAAGGGTATATTATTTTAAAAGATTCACCGCATGAAATAGTGAATGCCGGTGCGGTTATAGCTAAAGAACACCATGAAAAGTGGGATGGTTCAGGTTATCCTCAAGGTTTGAAAGGTGAAAATATTAATATATTTGGCCGCATTGTTGCATTAGCAGATGTATACGATGCACTTCGCCACAAACGTTGTTATAAAGAGTCTTGGACATTACAAAATGTAATCGATGAAATAAATGAGCAAAAGGGCAAGCATTTTGAGCCTAAGCTTGTTGACATCTTTAACGACAAAATTAATGAGTTGGAAGCGGTTCTTATCCGTTTTCCCGATTAAAGTATTTTTTAAAACAGAAGTTTAGAGGCATATGGATTATTTAGCAGTAAAACACTCACACATGGCAATTGCATTATTAAGTGTGATTTTATTTTATGTTCGTTCTTTTTCGAGAATGGGAAGTGGTAAAATAGCAAAGAACAAACTGGTATTTATTGGTAGCCACAGTACAGACACCTTGCTACTAATTTCTGCATTGGCACTAGTATATGTGGCAAAAATCAACCCGCTTGAGCAATTATGGCTTTTAGAAAAGATAGTATTAGTAGTGGCTTATATTTTTATTGGCATTAAAAGTTCTAAACAAACGCAAGTGCAAGCAAAAATTATTTACACAATTATTAATACGTTAGTTATTTTAGCTATAGGCTATTTAGCGACGTCTAAATCCGCTTTATTATTTTAACGATTTAATAATTAGGGCTTTATACTTGTTTTGTAAAGCCCTCGTTGCAGCTCCCCCCTTAAATAATCAACACATTACTATATTGGTATCTAACTTTAAAATTAGGTAAACTACGTCTTCGTTTTCTAGAAATGTTGTAGTATTGATGACCACCCTCGGGTTTGATGAACACGATGAATCATATATTGATGATGCTTATGACGAATTTACGCCAGCGGCCATCTATCGTTGTATAAAAGCGGAATCTAAATGGGATCCTCAGATAGATTTAACAGCAAGTTTCGAAACCTTAACTGACTTTGAGCAGAAAATTGATGCGTTTTGTTTAAAATTAAGAGACGAGCACGAACGCTTAGATAAATTGCTTGATACTTTTTACAGCAATTGGCTATTCAGTGCTTCTAGCTTGAAAGTACCTGAGTATAAATTAAATAGTTTAAGTTACGCACTAACGATGCGAAGTGGTTCTCCAACAACGTTAGCTATTTTGCTTTGCCATTTTTTACAACATGCTAAACTTGATGCCAGCATCAGCTTGAACCAAGGTGAACTAGGTGTTCATGTTGCCATCAGTGATGAAGAAGGTTACATAATAGAGCCAAGTAGTGGGCAACAAAGCTGGTATATAATCCCTGAAAATGCTGATGAAGATGATGGTCAAGAGCAAGAACCCCTAGAACTCATTTTTGATGATGAGGTATATAAGTTGTTTTTAGCGCAGCAAAAATGGTCGTTTATTAGTGAAAATAAATTTGGTCACGCTTTAGCCTGTGTAGAAATGCTAATGGAATTAATAGGTGATGACCCTTATGAAAGACGCGACAGAGGCTATTTATTAAATCAATTAGATTGCCCTAAAATGGCACGCGCAGATTTACAGTTTTTTATTGATGAGTGCCCAGACGATCCCGCTATTGAGATCATTCAATATCAAATAGAAGAACTAGAAGATAATAATAAAACTCACCATTGAGGTGTGTTGACCTTTCAAAATTGATGTTGAAAGATTAATACATCTACAGAATAGGAATAGTTATGGTTGAAGCTCAAAGCGCATTAATCACCAATGATGCCGTTGTACTTGGTTTACTTGCTGTTATTTTAGGGTTTATTTTTAAAACCTCGAGCAGCGAACGCCCAGCCCTAAAAACCTTTTATAAATACGTACCCGCTTTATTACTTTGTTACTTTTTACCATCATTGCTCAATACATTCGGTATTGTTGATGGCAATAAGTCGAATGTTTATTATGTAGCTTCGCGCTATTTACTGCCTGCCTGTTTAATACTTCTTACCATTAGCATTGATTTAAAAGCCATACTTAATTTAGGCCCTAAAGCACTTATTATGTTTCTAGTCGGTACCTTGGGTATCGTTATAGGTGGGCCTCTAGCTATTTTAGTCGTCAGTGCTGTTGATCCGAGTATTGTTGGTGGCCACGGTCCTGATGCTGTTTGGCGCGGTATGACAACGGTTGCTGGTAGCTGGATTGGTGGTGGTGCAAACCAAGCTTCTATGAAAGAGATGTTTGAAGTCGGGGGAGATATCTTTTCTGTTATGGTGACGGTTGATATTATCGTGGCAAATATTTGGATGGCTGTTTTATTATTAATGGCAGCAAATCATAAAAAAATTGATGCCGCAATTGGTGCAGATACCAGCGCAATTGAAGGTTTAAAACGTCGGATAGAAGCGTACCATGCAGAACATGCTCGTATACCAACACTTAATGATTATATGGTGTTGCTTGCTATTGCATTTGGTATTACTGGTTTTGCGCATTTTTGCGCTGACTTTCTTGGACCTTATTTTGGTAGCACCTATGAATGGGCAAAAGAATACAGCTTAAACAGTAAGTTCTTTTGGTTAATAGTTATATCAACGACAATTGGTATTAGTTTATCGTTTACTAAAGTGAGGCAAATAGAAGCGTTTGGTGCTTCAAAAGTGGCCTCTAGCTTTTTATATATTTTAGTTGCTGCGATTGGTTTGCATATGAATGTAACCGCCATTTTTGATAATCCTGGCTTGTTTTTAGTGGGGGCTATTTGGATGCTGGTGCATGCAAGCTTAATGTTATTAGTTGCTAAACTAATTAAAGCACCATTATTTTATATGGCAGTGGGCTCACAAGCTAATGTGGGCGGAGCCGCTTCAGCGCCTATTGTTGCATCAGCATTTCATCCGTCGCTTGCACCAGTGGGTGTATTATTAGCTGTACTTGGTTATGGCGTGGGTACGTATATGGCTTATTTTTGTGGATTAATGATGCAAGCAGTTGCACCATAAGGAATTAAAATGAAAGACCAAATTATTAAAATCAATGAAATAGAATTAGCAAACAACAAACCATTTGTGTTGTTTGGTGGTATTAACGTATTAGAATCTCGTGATTTAGCTATGCGTGTTGCAGAGCATTACGTCGAAGTAACCACTAAATTAAATATTCCTTATGTATTTAAAGCCTCGTTTGATAAAGCTAATCGCTCTTCAATTAATTCGTACCGTGGACCGGGTATGGAAGAAGGTTTAAAAATATTTGAAGAGATTAAAAAAACCTTCAATATTCCACTTATTACCGATGTACATGAACCACATCAAGCCGCACCTGTTGCTGAAGTAGTTGATGTGATTCAGTTACCTGCATTTTTAGCGCGCCAAACAGATTTAGTGGTTGCGATGGCAAAAACGGGTGCAATTATTAACGTGAAAAAACCACAGTTTTTAGCGCCGCACGAAATGCGTCATATCATTACTAAATTTAATGAGGCGGGTAACAATAACATCGCGCTTTGTGAGCGTGGTTCGAGCTTTGGTTACAATAACCTGGTAGTTGATATGCTAGGCATGGATGACATGAAAGCTATGGCGCCTGTCATTTTTGATGCTACACATGCATTACAACGCCCTGGTGGTCGTACAGATTCGGCTGATGGGCGTCGTGCACAAGCTGCAGAGCTTGCACGCAGTGGTATGGCATTAGGGATTGCTGGTTTATTTATAGAAGCGCACCCTAACCCTAACGAAGCTAAATGTGATGGTCCTTGTGCGCTAGCGCTTAGCAAGTTAGAAGGTTATCTATCGCAAATGAAGGCGGTTGACGATTTAATTAAAAGTTTTGCACCACTTGATACAAGCGCAAACGACTTATAATTCTATGTTCGGGTTATATTTAAAAGCGACTTAGGTCGCTTTTTTTACACCTTAAATATACTCTTTCTCAGCATAGGTATATAATTCACCGCATAAGAAAAACTAATTCTAAGCTTGGTTATCATGTCAAGACGGGTACCTCCATTAAACGCACTAAAAGCTTTTGAAGCGGCAGCGCGTCATTTAAGTTTTACAAAAGCGGCGGAAGAGCTTTATGTAACGCAAGCGGCTGTCAGTCATCAAATAAAAACACTTGAAGAACATTTAGGATTAAAGCTGTTTTTACGTAAAAATCGCTCGTTATTATTAACCGAAGAGGGGCAAGGTTACTTCCTCGATATTAAAGAGATTTTTACACAGCTTATTGATGCAACTGAAAAGTTATTAGCCCGAGGGGCTAAGGGATCATTAACGGTAAGTTTAACTCCAAGTTTTGCAATTCAATGGCTGGTGCCACGCTTAAGTTTATTTAATGAGTTACATCCCGAGATTGACGTACGGATCAAAGCACAAGACCAAGACGAAAACTCATTAACAGATGATGTTGATGTGGCGATTTATTATGGTCGCGGTCATTGGAGCGGTGTACAAACGTATAAGTTGCATACTGAATATTTAGTCCCTTTGTGCAGCCCGATGTTGTTGAGCGGTCCAAAGCCGCTTGATCAGCCTAGCGATTTAGCACAACACACTTTATTGCACGATACCACACGTAAAAATTGGAAAACGTGGATGAAAACGGCCGGTGTGCGCAACGTTCAAGTTAACCAAGGACCTATTTTTAGTCACTCTTCTATGGTGTTGCAAGCTGCTGTGCACGGGCAAGGAGTTGCAATTGGTAACAGTGTGTTAGCTAAACCTGACATTGACGCGGGGCGCTTAGTGATCCCATTTAATCACAGTCTTGAAAGTAAAAACGCCTATTATTTAGTCCTTAGAGAATCACAAACAGAGCTAGGTAAAATAGTATCCTTTAAAGAGTGGATGTTGAGTTTAGTTGAGCAAGAGCAAGAATATTAATATGATTGAATGGTTTAAAAGTACTAAGCAGACTGCTTTTGCACAATTTATATTTGCCCATGGCGCAGGTGCAGGCAGTGACTCTGACTTTATGCAGCAAATGGCTAAATTAATCAGTGATCAGGGCGTAGATGTTGGCTTATTTGATTTTGAATATATGCAAATAGCCAAACAAACGAATAAGCGCAGGCCGCCTGAGCGAGCACCCAAATTACTCAGTTATTTTGAGCAAATACTTAACCACATTCAGCCAAACGTTCCGTTATTTATTGGAGGTAAGTCTATGGGGGGGCGAATGGCATCCATGCTTGCGTGTACGACAGAGCACCCAGTTTTAGGTGTACTTGCGTTTGGCTACCCGTTTCATCCTCCTGGTAAGCCTGAAAAGCTTCGCACTGATCACTTTGCGGATGTTGTTTGTCCATTTTTAGTACTGCAAGGCGAGCGAGATACATTTGGTACCCGCGAGGAGCTTGCAACAATGGCTATGCCTATGCAGCCTCAATATATATGGTTAACTGACGGTGATCACTCACTTAAACCTCGTAAAAAAAGTGGTGTTACTGAGTTACAAAATAGAGAAACTGCTGCCCTTGGCGCAGTTGAGTTTATTAAAAACAATTTGGATTCAAATTTAGAGAGTAATTAATGGTTAAGTTATTTTTGATGGCGGGCAGTCTTTTTTGTATGTTTTCGGTCATGTTAGGTGCATTTGCGGCTCATGGTTTAAAAAGTCGTTTATCGGAGTATTCGTTGGGAGTATTTAAAACCGCCGCTGAGTATCAAATGGTGCATGGACTTGCGCTTATTACGGTTGCCATTTTAATTAAGTGGGGCATAAATCTGAGCTGGGCTGGTGGTTTTTTTATAACAGGCACACTACTTTTTAGTGGCAGTTTATATTTACTTGCTCTAACGGAGATGAAATGGCTAGGGCCAATAACACCAATTGGTGGGTTGTGCTTTATTATTGGTTGGATTGTTATTTTAGTGCAAGTTGCACGATTTAAGTTTTAAAGAGTTTAAGGGTTAATATGTCTAGTGTTGTGATTTACTGTCGTAATGGTTTTGAAAACGATGCCGCTGCTGAAATAACATTTCACGCTGCCGAGCAAGGGTTTGCAGGTTATGTAAAAGCAAAACCAAATACAGGTTACGTTGTTTATGAATGCTTTGAAGCGCATCACAGCGACGAAATAATCAAAAAAGTCGATTTTAAAAATATGGTGTTTGCACGCCAATGGTTTGCCGGTACATTACTAGAAAACATGCCAGTAGAGGATCGTGTAGGCGCGGTAGTTGAAGCTGCAAAAGAGTTTACACTGTGCTCTGAATTACGCGTTGAAACACCTGATACAAACGAAGGTAAAGAGCTTTTAACGTTTTGTAAAAAAATATCAACCCCGCTAAAAAAAGCGCTTGAAAAACAAAACACAGTATTACGTGAACCAAAAGCAAATCGTCCAGTAATGCATGTTATGTTTTTAACAAATAACACGGCTTACGTGGGTTACTCTTATAGCTTTAATAATTCTCCATTTTTTATGGGTATTTTACGTTTACGTATGCCAAGTGATGCACCAAGTCGTTCAACGTTAAAGCTAGATGAAGCATTTAATGTGTTTATTCCTGAACAACAACGCGAGTCACGCGTGGCAGCGGGTATGCGCAGCGTTGATTTAGGTGCATGCCCAGGTGGTTGGACCTATCAGCTTGTACGTCGAGGCATGTTTGTAAGCGCGATTGATAATGGCCCAATGAACGATGATTTAATGGAAACAGGGCAAGTTAAGCACTTTAGAGCTGATGGCTTTAAATATCGCCCAGAAAAAAGAAACATCACGTGGTTAGTCTGTGACATGGTAGAAAAACCAACTAAGGTGACCACGTTAATGATTGACTGGGCCGTGAACGCCTATGCAAAAGAATTTATATTTAACTTAAAGTTACCGATGAAAAAACGCTTTGATAGTGTTTACGAATGCCTCTCAATGATCCGAAAAGAACTTGAAAAACAGGGTATTAATTATGAGTTGCAAGCTAAGCATTTGTATCATGATCGTGAGGAAATAACGGTTCATTTAAACGTTATTAAGGTGCCACAAAATCTATACAGCTAAGCTTTATTAGCAATAAAAATGGGTCACTTGACCCATTTTTATAGATTTAATTACGATATTTAGACCTGTAATTATCAACCCATAAGCGAGTTGCGCCGCATACCGCTACCGGCATTACGATTAAATTTATAAATGGTATGGTTGTTAATAACATAACGGCAAAGCCAAACCCATACGACAAACCTTGTTTGCTTTTTAAATCATCTTTCATGTGTTTAAAGCTAACTTTATGGTTATCGAATGCATAGTCTTCATATTGCACAGCGAACATCCAGCAGGTAAATAGTACCCACAGTACTTGCCCAATAACAGGTAATATCCACAGTAATATAAAAAAGCCAATTGCGCGTGGTAGGTAATAGCACAACTTTGTCCATTCACGGGCAAGCATACGAGGTACGTCTTTAACTAAATCGGCAAAACCATCATCATTAATTTTTTGACCTGTTAAATAAAGCTCCACTTTTTCGCTCAATAAAGCGTTAAAGGGGGCTGCAATAAAGTTGGTGATCACCGTAAATAGCATGCTGTAGCTAAATAAAACGATTAATATAGCAATAGGCCACATTAACCATTCAAGCCAACTTAACCACTCAGGAAGCATATTATTAATGTAACTGAAGCTGTCGCTTAGCCATCCAAATAAAAAAAACAGCGAGCTACCAAAAAGTAAAATATTAATTAACAGCGGGATCAAAACAAAGCGCTTTAATCCTTTTTGACTAATTAATTTAAAACCTGAAAAAAAATATTCCATACCTTGTGTGATCTGCACAGCAACCTCAAAAATGTTTACTACTGAGGCTAGTATAAGTAGCTGAGCTTTTTTGAACAGTATTTTTAAGTAACAAAGTGTTTAATTTTACGTATTAAGATACAAAGTAATAAAGTTAAATAACCTGAATTCTGGCTGCTTCATTGATACTTAACCTGAACTCTGGATAATAAATCTATCTCGAGCAGCTATTATCAGCGCTAACTGCGTTGAATTTACTGAGAATCTCTAGCTAGAGAAAAATAAATTTAAATATCATTATGGTTCAATATGTTAATAAATCTCTTAACTAGAGTTCAGGTTACTTATCAATTTACAACAATCGTTGTTAATTTATTTATGGTCGTATGGCAAACATGTAATAATACGTTGCTGTTTTAAAACGAGTAACGTTTGATGTCTAAAATATTTATCATTGGTTTGCCAAGAACCGGTACTACCAGTATTAGTGTAGCCTTGTTAGAAATGGGGTTGTTAGTAGCGCACACCGCGTTTACCAAAAAAGCATTCGAGATGGCAGATGCTGTATCAGATGCGCCTTGTTTCAGTGATTATATGCATTTAGATACGTTATTTCCTGGCGCAAAATTTATTTATCTAAGCCGAGATGTAGATAAATGGGTACCTTCAATCACCATGCTACTTCAGAAAATGGCACCGCATTTGGAGCCAAAAACAGGTAAATTTAATCCTATTCTCAAACGTAGTTTTCATTCTTTATTTCCGGCAACATTGCCTTTAACCCACAATGCATTAGCTGAGTGTTATTTAAACCACGAACGTGCTGTTTTCACCTATTTTAAAGACCGTAATGATTTTTTAGCCATTGACGTTAGTGAACCTAATAGTTTACTTAAATTAAAACAATTTTTAGGCAAAACAGTAGAAGGAGACACTGATTTTCCTAAATTAAATGTTGGTCGCCAAGTTGCGAATTGGAAGGAGTATAAACATCCAAATAAAATTAACTCTAATTTGGCCGGCGCAGAGCATAGAAAATACTTTGATTACTAGGGCGTGTTGACCTTTGTGGATTACAATTCGTTCTATTTAGAGGCGACTAAATACTCTTTAATTCAATTCTATTGTTATAGGCATTATAAATTAATAGCCAGCAGGCCATCTCTCTATATCGAAGTAATCTTAAGTAAATATTCAAATCAATGATAAATAAACTAAACAAGGTTGTTCATTTATTACAATTCGGTATAGTTTGCTAACATATTTTTAAATAAAATTGAGATTTTCTCTATGCAGTTAGTCGATTTAAACCCAAATGACCAGGATGTGATTAATGTTTTTTCTGATATCGACCGACTTATAAATTCTTTGTACCCTGTTGCAACAGCACAATCGCTTACCGTTGGTGAACTCAATGATGCAAATGTTTATGCTATTGGATTAAAGAATGAAGATGGAATTATTGCATGTGGGGCCATTGTTAAGCAGTTTGATGAAGTTGCTTACGGTGAGATCCGACGACTTTATGTAAACCCCAACTACCGTAATCGAGGATTGTCTCGTCGTATTATGCAAATTTTATTGCATCATGCGGGCGAAGAACAAATTCCGCTGATAAGGTTAGAAACTGGACCTAAACAAATTAAGTCAATAAAGTTATACGAAAACCTTGGTTTTAAGCAATGTAGCAGTTTTGGAGCTTATCAAGACAACCCACAAAGCGTATTTATGGAACTAGGACTGAGTCAATAAGCGTTGAACGTATTTTTCTGTATTAAATTTACCTCATCTTGTTAAATTGTATCACGTACCCATAAATGTATATTTTAATGTCAATAATTAACAA
This sequence comes from Pseudoalteromonas aliena SW19, assembly GCF_014905615.1. Lineage (NCBI taxonomy): Bacteria > Pseudomonadati > Pseudomonadota > Gammaproteobacteria > Alteromonadales > Pseudoalteromonadaceae > Pseudoalteromonas > Pseudoalteromonas aliena. Next base: position 847,077 of record NZ_AQGU01000025.1, on the reverse strand, counting down.
TATGTATATTATTAACTTAATATAATTCGTGGGAATTAAAAAACCTCATAAATCATGACTATAATTACAGGTTATGGCAGCTACATTAAATAATTGAGGGTGAACCGCTTTAGCTCTAGTGTGAATCTTTAATTAACATATTATAAATCAAGAATAAAAATAATTAATACGTATGGTGGAATATGGATACAACTAGGTTAAGAAAGTTATTATCCCATCAACAAGGGATCTTGTCTAAAATTGCATTAGGCACTCCCCTAAATGATATTCTTAATGACATTTGTTTATCTATTGAAGAAATTATTGAAGATGAATCAGCTAAGTGCTCAATTCTATCGTTAAAAGATGGGCAACTTTTTCATTGTGCCGCCCCCAATATTGACGAAAAATATTGCCAAGCTATAAATGGAGTTGCGATCGGTCCTAACATGGGATCATGTGGTACTGCCGCTTATTCTAATCGTCGTGTCATCGTTGAAGACATTGCGGTTTCTCCTCTTTGGCTAGAATTTAAAGAACTTGCTTTGGGTTTTGGTTTGAAGTCATGTTGGTCAACACCTATTATTTCAACACAATCAAAGACTTTAGGCACTTTTGCTATTTATCATGGGACAGCCAAATCACCATCAGTTCAAGATTTAGAGTTAATTGATTATTTTGTACACTTTTCAAGTATTGCATTAGAAAAAAATGTTGAATCACTCAATGCTAAAAAACTGATAGCTGATTTACAGCAAAGTAATGAAAAATTTAAAGCATTCACTAAAGTTATGCCTGATCTGATTTTAATTTTAAGTGAAGAAGGTAAATACACTGACATTTATGGTTCCTCTAACGATTTATTGTGTAAATCACCAAGGGAAATAATTAATAAAAATGTGAGTGACGCGCTTCCTGAAAGAGAGGCATTGTTGGTTATGGATGTGATTGCGCAAACATTAGCAACCAACGATGTTCAATTTTTTGAATATGAGCTTGAAACCCAAAAAGGTAAAATTACTTTTGAAGGGCGAACAGCTCCTTTGGATCATTATCACCCAAATAATCCATCGCAAAGGCATGTTGTATGGATGGCTAGAGATATTTCGATCCGTAAAAATGCAGAAAAAGAAATCGAAAAGCTCGCCTTTTTTGATGCACTCACGGGCCTACCCAATAGGCGAATGTTAAGTGATAAACTCGCTTTATGTGTAGAAAAAATAAAACACACTCATAAGACGGCGGCTTTATTATTTTTAGATTTAGATAATTTTAAAAGAATTAATGATTCGCTAGGGCATAGTGCAGGTGATGAAGTGTTAATTGAATTGGCGAATCGGCTCAGTGCCGTTTTAAATAATTCAGGTACATTAGCACGAGTCGGAGGGGATGAATTCATTGTTTTGTTAGAGCATGTTGGCGAAAAACAAAATCACGCTAATATAGAATCAGAAAATATTGCAAAAAAACTACAAGGCGTATTCAATGAGAAGTTTGAAGTTGGCAATTTAGCATTTCAGGTGAGTTGTAGCATTGGTATTTGCTTAATTGATGATATAAATTTAATTCCTGACAATATATTAAAGTTTGCTGATACAGCTATGTACCGTTCTAAAATGAAAGGAGGCAACAGCTGTAGTTTTTATGATCCGGCGCTGCAAACCTTACTAGAGAATCAAGCTGAACTTGAAACAGACATTGTAAGAGCGATAGCGTGTGATGAATTTTGTGCGTATTTTCAACCTCAAATAAATGCCACAGGACACATTGTTGGGGCCGAGGCACTTATTAGATGGGAACACCCGAATAAAGGGTTAATAGCGCCCAATGAATTTATTCCGATAGCAGAACAATACGGGCTGATTCAAAAGTTACAAAATATTGTACTTCGCGATATATGTATTCTAATTAATGAATTGAGTAGCAATAAAATCATTAATGAATCATTTTGCATCTCAATTAATATAAGCCAATGCCAATTTAATTCGTCCACTTTAAAAAGTGAGTTACTCAAAGCCATTACTCATTTTAATGTACTGCCATCACAAATTAAGCTAGAAATCACTGAGTCAATGTTATCTGGTGATATAGTCAGCATGATTTATCAAATGGAAGAGCTAAAAGATAAAGGGTTTATGTTTTCCATCGACGACTTTGGTACCGGTTATTCTTGTTTAACGCACTTAAGTGCTTTTCCGGTCAAAGAATTAAAAATAGATAAAAGCTTTATTGATAAGGTTTTAGATAACGGCACAGGCTTTAGCATTGTACAAACAATTATAAATTTAGGTAAAAGCTTAAATTTATCGGTGGTGGCTGAAGGTGTTGAACAATTAGCACAATATGAAATGCTTAAATTAATGAATATTGACTCAATTCAAGGCTATTTAATTGCAAAGCCCATGCCTCACAATCATTACTTGCAATGGCACAAAGATCACTTTGAAAAGACACTATAATACCAATTTTATTAAAAACATGATCATTCTAGCGTGTTAAATAACTCACTAACTGCGTTAAAAATTATTTATATAGAACAACACTATGTCCTAACTTTAGCCTTGTTATTAAGCTATTTTCTTATCGCTATAATAGATCACTAATTTAATGCAATGGGTATAATTTATCCAAATATATTTATTAACCTGAACTTTTCAGTGAAAACAAGGCGAACTTACGCGTTAATAGCTGGCCTATTGTAAGTAAATTCAACGTAGTTAGCGCTGAAAATAGCTGCTCGAGATAGATTTATTATTCAGAGTTCAGGTTTATTAGATAGTTAATTCTCATAAGGTATTAAAATGAACCAATTAACAGAAAGAACAATAGAGTGTCCTTATTGCGGTGAAGCAATTGATATTTTAATTGATGCGTCGGATTTAAACGAGCAGTACATTGAAGATTGCCAAGTGTGTTGCAAGCCTATAAATTTTTTAGTTTCGCACAATGTTGATGATGAATTGATTGTTAATGTATATGGTGAAGATGAAGCGTATTAGCGTTTGAACTGATTTAGCTGTACATTTAGCTCTCTGCGTTTTTACTATCTCCTTTTTTTAAAATGATTTCCAGTAGACAGTGCAAAACTGTTTGCTGTTTTTTTTAGTGCGCTTCGTATAAAATCCGCCTTGTAATTTTTATCATCAAACCTTCAAATCATAACGTTTAAATAGCGAGACTTTCTTATCCTTTCTAAAAATGACACTAAATCAATGACAGATATAACAGTAGTAACTCACAATGGTAATTTTCATGCAGATGACGTTTTTAGTATTGCAGTACTCAAACATGTTTTGCCAACATTTAAACTGGTACGTACTCGCGATAAAACACTGATAGAAAGTGCCGACTTTGTAATTGATGTAGGTGGCGAATACGACCCTCAAACGAATCGCTTTGATCATCATCAACGTGGTGGTGCAGGCGAGCGTGAAAATGGCATTCCTTTTTCATCGTTTGGTTTAGTGTGGAAAAAATATGGTTTAGCACTGTGTAATGATAACCAAGCGGTAGCCGACAGAGTTGATTCAGGCTTAGTTTCAACCATTGACGCCATTGATTGTGGTCATGTTGAAGGTGTCTCAAAAGGGATAAGCCTGAGCCAAACAATCTCAATGTTTAATCCTACATGGGAAGAAGAAAGTAACTTTGATACCTGTTTTGATGAAGCTGTTGAATTTGCAGCTCGTATGCTCATTCGTTTTATCGCCTCAGCCCACGGAAGTGTAAATGCAAAAGAGATTGTTGCTAAAGCAATTGAAAATGCAGAAGACGCCAGAGTTATCGTGCTTGAAAAGTACACACCGTGGAAAAAAACAGTGCATATTTTATCAAGTGATGCGCTATACATGGTTTACCCATCGCATTCTGGGCAATGGATATTACAAACAGTACCCGTTGAGCCTGGATCATTTGAAGACAGAAAACCGCTTCCTAAAGCATGGTCAGGTTTATCTGATCAAGCATTTGTAGATGAAACCGGTATTGACGACGCTGTGTTCTGTCACAATGGTTTATTTATAGCCGGTACTAAATCGTTTGAAAGCACAATGAAACTTGCCACAATGGCGCTTAGTGAATAAAAGCGCAGATTAACAAAGAGTGATAAAGCATAACAACTCATATGGGTTGTTATGCTTTTATTTTAGCGCGGAGCATTATGTTTGAATTAAAAATAATCGCACTTTTTACAATTACTGCCTTAGCAGAAATAGTAGGTTGCTATTTGCCTTATCTGTGGCTTAAGCAAGATAAAAGCATTTTACTTTTAATTCCTGCTGCTTTAAGTCTTGCACTATTTGCATGGTTGCTATCTTTACATCCTACTGCCGCAGGGCGGGTGTATGCAGCTTATGGCGGCGTGTATATTTGCGTTGCGCTATTATGGTTATGGGTTGTTGATGGCGTAAAGCTAACTATGTGGGATATTATCGGTGGTTTAGTTGCACTGCTTGGTATGGCAATAATTATGTTCGCACCCAAAAACGCGTAGTTAGCTTATACTCACTAAATAGAACACGCCTATTTTTTGAGTAAATGATGAATGTTATTATGAAAAATAGTAAAGAGGTGCTTTTAATCTTATACCTTAACATGATACAGCTAGTTGCCTGCAGTGATAAAGCCCTAGTCCAAACATCTTCAGCCAAAGCCTTTTGGTGGTCAACGTTATCGCCCAATATAGTTATTAGTAATAATGAATTTTACGTAAAGCCCTGCGAGTCAATTACCCGTGTTATTAACCAAAATGGCGTAAAAACGGCAAATATTATCCTAAAAGTCCCACCTCGATTATTTACAAACTGCCAGTATAATAGAACTAATCAGCTTCAGTACGATGGACAATACCTAACGTTTAATATGTGCCGAACGGCTATGGGTGCTGGTGGGTGCAATACTGAGCGTTTTAGAAGTACAGATTTTATTCATTTTGAAGAATATATAGGTATCACTTGGCTAAACAGTGAGCAATATGAAGCGTGGAGAATAGTTGGTTCTAAATCATCAAAAGCAGACTCTATTACCAAAGTAACCCAAGGTTGATTTTACCTAATCGAGTTGCACATTTTTACTAATAAAATTCACCGTCGACTGTATTTAAAATGACTCCTCTAGTAAATTTTTTTCATCTCGAATAGTTATCTACACCTTATTTTATCTGTGCTAGCGAGCTGAACGCTATTGATTGTTTTTTTAATATTAAAAATTACTCGTTACGAGTAAAAATACTTGTTGGACTTAAATCCCTATTTTTCTTTTAATGCGCGCAATCAGCCGATACTCACTATTGGCATTCATCAAATAAAAGAGAAAGATAAATGAAAGAAACAACATCACTAGAACAAGCTCGTACGAGCTACAATGTTCGTCATTGGAGCCAAGGTTTTTTTGGTATTAATGATCAAGGTGATGTGTATGTGGCGCCCAAGGCTCATGCCCCAGAGCAAACCATTGCATTAACAGATATCGCAAAGCAACTACAAGATAAAGGTTTAAGCTTACCTGCTTTAGTTCGTTTTCCGCAGATTTTACACCATCGTGTACACAGCTTATGCGGCGCATTTAATACTGCGATTGAAAACTATGGTTACCCTAAAGACTACTTATTAGTTTATCCAATAAAAGTAAATCAACAACGTGAAGTGGTTGAAGAAATAGTAGCAAGCCAAGCACAAGTAGAAAAAAAGCAACTTGGTTTAGAAGCAGGCAGCAAGCCTGAATTACTAACGGTACTAGCACTGGCTGAAAAAACCAGCGCCGTTATTGTTTGTAATGGCTACAAAGATAAAGAATACGTGCGTTTAGCACTGATTGGCGAAAAGCTAGGTCATAAAGTATATATCGTACTTGAAAAGCTCTCTGAGCTAGACATGGTACTTAGCCAAGCAAAAGAGCTTAACGTAAAACCACGCATTGGTATTCGCGTACGTTTAGCGTCGCAAGGTAAAGGTAAATGGCAAGCGAGTGGCGGTGAAAAATCAAAATTTGGTTTATCTGCATCGCAAGTTTTGCATGTAGTTAATCGTTTAAAAGACGCAAACCAGCTTAATTTACTCCAGCTAGTACATTTTCACTTAGGGTCACAAATGGCGAACATTCGTGACGTACGTTTAGGTGTAAGCGAAGCTGCGCGTTTTTACTGTGAGTTACGCAAATTAGGCGCAGAAATTGATTGCCTTGATGTAGGTGGTGGCTTAGCTGTTGATTACGACGGCACACGTAGCCAATCGCATAACTCTATGAATTACAGCTTAGCTGAGTACGCAAATAACATTGTGTACACCATTGGTGATACATGTAAGCAATATGAGCAACCAATGCCGACTATTATTTCTGAGTCAGGTCGTGCGCTTACGGCGCATCATGCTGTGCTTATTTCTAATGTTATTGGTACTGAAAGTTACACGCCAGAAGAGTTAGTAGCGCCAGCAGCAGATGCACCCCTGTTATTAAAAAACATGTGGGCATCGTTTGTACAGTTAACTGATTTAACGGATGACCGTGCATTAATTGAGATTTATCACGACAGCCAAGGTGATTTAGCTGAAGCGCATAACCAATTTGCACTCGGTTTACTTGATTTATCGCAACGTGCATGGGCTGAGCAAATTAATATTCGTATTTGTTATGAACTTAACAAGCACATGGATAATAAAAACCGTTTTCATCGTCCTATTATTGACGAGTTAAACGTACGTTTAGCCGATAAGTTTTTTGTAAACTTCTCGTTATTTCAATCGCTTCCAGACGCATGGGGCATTGATCAAGTGTTTCCGGTACTGCCATTAAGTGGCTTAACTGAAGCACCAAAAAAACGTGCTGTATTACTTGATATAACCTGTGACTCAGACGGTGCACTTGAGCATTACGTAGATGGACAAGGTATTGAAAGCACATTACCTGTACCAGAGTTTAGTGCTGACAAACCTTATTTAATGGGCTTTTTCTTGGTGGGCGCTTATCAAGAAATTTTAGGTGATATGCACAACTTGTTTGGCGATACACACAGCGCAATTGTCAATATGGATGAGCAAGGCGTTGCAAGTATTACCGAGATAAACCAAGGTGACACTGTTGCCGATATGATGCGCTATGTACATTTAGATGTTGAAATTTTTCAGCAATCATACGAACAGTTAGTGTCTGCAAAGATAGAAAAAAATGAACAGCAAAGCGTTTTAGACGAGTTGCAAAGCGGCCTAGACGGCTACACTTATTTAGAAGAGTTATAAGCAATGTCAACTTTGTTTGGTCACGCAGATCACTCATTGTACTCAAATGGGATGACGTTTTTACGTCGTCCTATGGTGCAAAACATTAATGCAATTGATGCAGACGTAGTGGTTTTAGGCTTACCGTTTGACTTAGCAACATCGGGTCGCCCAGGTGCACGCTTAGGCCCTGATGCAATTCGTCGTGCATCGGTTCATTTAGCATGGGAAGACACTAAATACCCGTGGACGTTCCCGTTGTTTGAGCGCTTAAAAGTAGCAGACGCAGGAGACTTTACTTACCCCGTTGGCGATCCTGAATATTTTACTGCGCAACTAGAAATGGCTGCTGAGCAAATACTTCGTCAAGGTAAAACGCTATTAGGTTTAGGGGGCGATCACTTTGTGACGCTTCCGCTGTTACGTGCGCATGCAAAAATACATGGCAAAATGGCGTTAGTGCACTTTGATGCGCACACCGACACCTATAGCAATGGCTCGCGTTTTGATCACGGCACTATGTTTTATCATGCACCAATGGAAGGGTTGATTGATGTTGAGCACAGTATACAAATAGGTATTCGTACCGACTTTGATCAAAGTAAACATGAGTTTGCTGTGATTGATGCAATGCAAGCCAACGATTTACATGCAAATGATATTGCAGCACAAATACTTAAACGAGTAGGTGACCTACCTGTTTACTTAACGTTTGATATAGATTGTTTAGACCCTGCGTTTGCGCCTGGTACAGGCACTCCTGTGTGCGGCGGTTTAACGTCAGATAAAGTACTTAAAGTACTGCGTGCGCTAAAAGGCATAAACATGGTAGGTATGGATGTGGTAGAAGTATCACCTTCGTACGACCAAAGCGAGCTTACCGCTATTGCTGCAGCAACCATTGCGAGCGAATTATTGCATTTGTGGACGCATAAAAATAAGTACTAACTTTACAAATTAAATACTACAAAAAAGGGTATGCGCTCGCATACCCTTTTTTAGTTAGAGGTATCGATTATTCTGCAGCTTAATTTCCTTTAACCAAATAAAGCTTAACGCAATAAGCGGCAAGTTGGTGGTTACAGGGTTAAATGCTTCAATCAGTAATTGTGGCTGCATAACAACTACAGCGAGTAAAAGCCCAATAAGCGCTAATATATTTAAAGTGACTAGGTGCTTATGTTTATAAAACACAAATAAACACAGTCCAAATATAATTTCGGCAACACCCGCCGAACGTGTAATTAAGTCAGACACTTCGGCTGAAAAACCAGCACTGCCCGTCATTAACTTTTCAAGTGGCGCTACGTGGTAAAGCTTTGGAAAAAAACCGTGGTATATCCAACTTAAACTCACTATGTAGCGAGCAAGTTGAATGTAACCGTGATTATTTCCTAGCATTGTCAATACGCTCTTGTGCACTTGGGTGGCTAGATAAGTACTCTAATAAGTTATTCACTTTTTCTAGGTGTTCGTTTTCACTGGTATGGCTTTTTTGTAGCGCTTCTATTGCATCAGCAAAGTCATTACTCGAATACCCTAGCGATTCTAATTGGGTGAGTGCAAAGCTGTCGGCCTCACGCTCCATATCTCGTGAAAACCCTTGCTGAGCAAACGATGCACCGGTACCAAGGGCAATTTCTGCAACACCCTCTAAATCACCAAATACAACCGCTAACACAATCGTACTTGCGGCAGATTGCGCTGTAATACGTACGCTGTGCTGGTGGACTACATGGCCCATTTCGTGTAGTAATACCGCTTTTAGGGCATTGGGTTTATCGGCAAGTAAATTTGCCAACTCATCAGTAACGACTATACGCCCATGGGGCAGCGCAAATGCGTTAGCACCAAAGCTGTCTGATTTATAAAACGATAACCTATAAACCGATTGATCAAGCGATAACGCATTAAGCATACTTTTAAAATGTGCTTGTACTTTCGCTTGTTGCTCAATAGGTAGTTCACTTGGATCGAGTGCCAGTTTTTTGATAACCGTAAAGCTTTGTTCGCCCATTTGGTTAATAACATTGTGTGGTAACGTATCTACGCTGTAAACCGCAATGGCTGGTACGGCTTTATAAAGCACTAACCACATAAATAAAGGCGTAAAAACAACAGCGGCTAAAATTGCCCATTTACTTTTTTCAAGCCGTTCCATTACGTGATGGCTCTTTTCTTTAAATGGCCATCTGTAACTTACATCTAGAGGAATAAAACGACTGCCATCTTCAAAGTTTAGTTCATCGGCAAGTCCTGCCATCCCCGAGCTTAAATTAAGACTTGAGATTGTATGGCGAGCGATAACGTGTTCATCGTGAATAATCTCAATGTGTGTGTCGCTAATAGTTGCAACACACACTTGATAATTACTCGATGCTTTGGGGAAAAAATGTCCCTTTACATGCATGGTGAGCTCTTAAGTTAGAGAAAGGTCAATATCAAATACGTTTGCAGCTTCTTCAGCGAATGACGACTGCTGCTCTTGTTGTGTATCAATTAAGTTTAATGCCTCAGGGTAAATAGTTACCGTTGTTACATCAGCAAGCATTTTTGATGTGCGTACTTTTGTCCATGGGTAAGCTAGCCCTAGTGAAAATACAATTGCTAACATGTTAGTGAGTAGTAAAATGGCAAATGGAATTGGTTTTAACTCTGAGTTAAATGTTGCAACATTTTCAAACTGGCTATTATCAAAAATATGATTACGAATAGCGGCTGTCCATACGGCGGTGACTATGGCTATCATTAGTACATAGGCAATCATCATAATGATAGGAAGTATAACCATTACTGCCGAATTCTGCTGATTTTCTATGTCCATTAAACCGAACCCAAATAACCCTAAAACACCCATAAAGAGCACCATAGTGATTGAGCTAACCACAAAACAAATGAGCGCTGTCAGGTAATAGGTTTCGCCTTTTAAATTAACATTAAGCGGTTTGTCACCGTAACTAATGTTGCTATGGATATAGCTATCGATACGTTTTATAACATAAGGCATCAATAAATAAAGCGTAAATACACTGGCGATAGGTAAGAGTATAAAGTTAACAAACGCTTCGCCGTAATCGCCTTTAAATGTAAAGCGGACGTTACGATGGCGTGTCATACGCATATTGAAACGTAGACCTTGATTTATGATCCACGGCATTAAGAATAGAAAACCAATGGCAAACAGAAAGCCGACGATTGGTAAAAAGCTGGTGGTAAAGGTGTAAATAAAAAACACAATAACCGCTAAAATCCGGCCCTTTAAAATTTGTATTGGCGTTGCTAGGTAATCAAAACTATGACCATCTATGCGGGTATGACCATAAAAATAACGGTACGTGCGCACTTTTGCCCAAGCAGAGTATATGCCGAGTGTTATAACGCTAAGTAAAATATTTACAATCCAAATACCAAAAAACTCAGCGCCTTTACCACTAAATTGTACTTTGCCGCTAAAAATTGGCGTTGCAGGTTGGCTTATTGTCTCATTAGATTCGGGAGGGGTTGGGTGTATTGATTCCATTTAAAGTCTATCTCCATGATTTTTTTGTTAATTTACCTGTTTTTAGTGAAAAATTCAATGTTTATAATTACGTCAACAGTTCAGCAGATCTTAATTTTAGTTATCCACGAGTTCTGATCGGGTAATAAAAAAAAGTATAAATTGACCTTCCTTGCTATTTTTCGAGTTCAGATGTTATAGCTAAATCTGTTATACTGGGCGGACAATTTTATGGGGCTGTTATGATTTCAAAAAACCAACTCAAACTTATCCGCCAACTTGGCCAAAAAAAGTACCGAAAGCAATATAATCAATACCTTGTGCAGGGTGAAAAAAACGTACTTGAGTTATTAAACAGCCCATTAAATGTGGTTAATATTTTTGCTACAAACGAATTTATAAACGCGTATCAAGGTAAGTATCAGCACGCTAATTTTATTGAAGCGGATGAAGAAGTCCTCACCAAAGCCAGCACGCTAGTTAGCAATAATGCAGCCATTGCTATTGTTGATATGCCAACGGCGGCTTTACCACACGCAAATGGCTTAATACTCGCGCTTGATGGCGTATCAGACCCTGGTAATTTAGGCACAATAATAAGAGTGGCAGACTGGTACGGTATTAAACATATAGTAACTAGCGCCGACAGTGCTGACGCTTATAACCCAAAAACAATTAGCGCCACAATGGGCTCGTTTGTAAGGGTATCGGTAAGCCAAGTTGATTTACCTGATTACCTAAAGTCTTTAAATTTACCTGTTTACGGTGCTTTTTTAGATGGCCAAAGTGTACATAAAACCCAATTTACTGGCTCAGGCGTTTTGCTAATGGGCAGTGAGTCGCATGGTATACGTGAGGCATGTACAAAGTTAGTAACCAATAAAATCACCATCCCCGCTTTTGGTGGTGCAGAATCGCTTAATGTTGCAATGGCAACCGGTATTATTTTAGATAATTTTAAACGACAAGCTTAACAATTTAACTGTTTATGAGTTAAATTGTTTGTAATCAATAACAATAATAATTGGTAATAACAACAAGATGCGCTTAAGCACTATTAAATTAGCGGGCTTTAAATCGTTTGTAGAGCCCACTAAAATTCCATTTCCTGATCAAATGACGTGTGTTGTAGGCCCTAATGGCTGTGGCAAATCAAACGTTATTGATGCAGTGCGATGGGTGCTTGGTGAAAGCTCTGCTAAAAACCTGCGTGGCGATGCCATGACCGACGTTATTTTTAATGGTTCCACTAATCGTAAAGCCATATCGCAAGCCTCTGTAGAGCTGGTTTTTGATAACCATAGTGGTAGTTCTTCAAATACATTTGCCGATCGAAACCAAATAGCTATTAAGCGTTTAGTAACGCGTGATGGAGAGTCACTGTACTTTTTAAATGGCAGTAAATGTCGTAAACGTGATATTACCGATATATTTTTAGGTACTGGCCTTGGTCCGCGTAGTTACGCGATTATTGAACAAGGTATGATCTCGCGTTTAATAGAAAGTAAACCACAAGAATTACGCGTATTTTTAGAAGAAGCTGCCGGTGTATCAAAATACAAAGAGCGCCGCCGCGAAACACAAACTCGTATTAAAAGCACCCGCGAAAATCTTGAACGTCTGTTAGATGTGCGAAAAGAGCTGCAAAGTCAGTTAGATAAATTGGCTGTGCAGTCGGTTGATGCAAAAAAATACCGCGAGTTAAAAGCGCAAGAACGTACATTAAAAGGGCAAATAGCGGTTTTAAAATGGCAAAAGTTACACCAGCTGCAACTTGAAAAAAGCGCCCTAATTAATAAACTTAATGATCAAATTTTGTTTTTTGAAACAGCTCATTCAGGGCATGACGATGTACTTGCAAGCTTAGAAGGGCAAGTACAAACCCAGCAAGATAAATTAAGCGATGCCCAGCATCAACAACATGTAATACACACCGAGCTTACTCGCGCTGAGCAACAACAAATAAACGTAAAACAACAAACTCAAACGCTTAAGCAAAATTTAATTAAATTACAGCAACGCCAAACACATAGCCTTGAAGTTAAAGTGCAGCAGCAAATTGTGTGCGAGCAACTAAATGAAACCCTGCAAGAGGCAAGTGAAAATGCCTTAATGTGCGAAGAGCAAGTTAACGAGTTAACGCTTGAGCTTAAAGAGTTATTAGCACTTAAGCAGCAGTACAGTACTCATTGGCAAGCTTTGAGTGAGCAACAGCAGCAGCTTAATACTAATGCGCAACTGCATAGTGGTCATATCAAACAAACTCAACAGCAAATAAGCCACGTTAACGAGCAAATTAATCAGCTAAAGGATCAGCTTAGCGAGCTACAAAGTAGTGATGTAGAGCAACAATTAACGCAGCAAATACAGCAAAGGCAAATATTAACTCAACAGCTTGCCGCAAAACAAACTGCGCATACACAGTGCAGCGCTAAACTTGAATTACAAAACACACATGTTAACGATACACAAAAGCAGCACTCTTTGCTCACTCAAAAAGCAAACGAGTTAAAAGCAAGTATAACAGGGCTTAAAAGTACACTCGGACTCGATGAAGAAACTGAGCGTACTAACGGATTGTTTAACCAGCTAAGCGTCAAAGAAGGCTTTGAACCTTTAATAGAGCAAGCACTTAAGTCGCTAGAGCATTTAAATGTAAGCGAGCAGCAAACTAGTAACAGCGTGTGGGCAAGTCATGATGATCACATGCCAACAAATAGCTTAGCGGTATTTATAACAAGCGGCGTGTATCCAGAGCATTTAACGCGTATTGCTTATAACGAAAACGGTGATTTAACAATATTAAATGATGGTTTTTATACAGCCGTTATGGATAAAAACGGTGCGTTACATGGTCGTAATTGGCATGTAAGCGCCGATCGTAATGCTGACAACTCATTGCTTTTAAAGCATAAGCAGTTACAAGATAAAACTCAGCAGTTAATTGATGTCGAGGACGAGCTACATCACGTCACGCTCACTCTTGATAAATATACACTCAAGCAAGCGCAATTAATTAACGAGCAAAGTGAGCTAAAAGAAGCCATACATGAGCTTGCGCAAAATAGTGCCGTCGCCAGTACGCGCACTGACATGCTTAAACAGCAAGTAGCGCAGCATCTGCAACAGTTAGAAAAGTTACAGCAGCAAAAGCAGCAATTAATAACTCAGCTTTTGCAATTAAATACTGTGCTTGGCGAGCAAAACAAACTACATGAAGTATTAAATGAGCAGCAACTCAATTTAAAAAATGAGGTAGACGCTGCAAATAGCCTACATTCACAAAGCGATAAAAATTATAGCCAAGCATTAAACATGCTCGAGCAATATAAAACGCAAGCACACAATGGAACGCTTGCCCTGCAAAAATCGCGCAGTGAATGGCAATTGAGTCAAACTAAATTGAGCCATGCAGAGCAAGAGCACGTTAGTGCTTCTGAAGGCGCACAAGAACTACTTAATGAAATAAAAGAGCTGCTGATCCCAGAGCAAGAATTGAGTGATAAAATAGCCCTGCTTTTGGCGCAGCATCAAAAAGGTGAGTGGGTTTTTGTATCACTGCAAAAAGAACTGGCTCAAGCGAAGGAAAGTTTAAACACCAAGCAAGCGAGCCTTAAAAATTCACAAGGTGAGCTGGTGGGCTTACAACAGCAGCATCAAAAGTTAGCGATTGAAGAGCAAAGTTTATTGATAAAAGCACAAGTGGCGCTTGAGCCATTAGAAGAATTAAAACAAAGCTTAAAAGCGATACTTAATGAGTTACCAGACTCGCTAAGTTTAAGCGCTGCACAAAATCAGTTAACCGGATTTACTAATCAGTTGGATAAATTAGGTGCGGTAAATTTAGCGGCAATAGAAGAGTTCGATTTAGCTAAAGCGCGAAGTGATTATCTTGATAATCAATTAGAAGATTTAACAAAAGCGTTAAGCACGCTTGAAGGTGCTATTGGTAAAATTGATAGAGAGACCAAAACGCGCTTTAAAGAGACCTTTGATCAGGTTAATGACGATTTTGCTGAACTATTTCCTAAAGTTTTTGGTGGTGGCAGTGCGTATTTAACATTAACCAGTGATGATTTACTCGAAAGTGGTGTTAGTATAATGGCACGACCACCAGGTAAGAAAAATTCAACAATTCATTTGTTAAGTGGTGGAGAAAAAGCGCTGACCGCATTATCATTAGTGTTTTCTATATTCAGGCTCAATCCAGCGCCATTTTGTATGCTGGACGAAGTAGATGCACCATTAGATGATGCTAACGTTGTTCGTTTTTGCCGTTTGGTTGAAGAAATGTCACAATCGGTGCAGTTTATTTATATTAGTCATAATAAAATTGCGATGGAAATGGCAGGTAGATTAACGGGTGTAACTATGGCAGAACCTGGCGTATCGCGGATGGTTGCTGTAGATATAGAACAAGCTGTGCAACTTGCACATGCATAAATTTTTATAACACGTGTATTGGTTTTTAATTAATATACAGGTTTTAGGCATATCAAATAATAAAAGGTGAGGGGATGGCCGAACAATTAAGATGGGTTTTAATCGTTATCAGTGTAATTGTCATTGGTGGTTTGTTAGTGCATGGTTTGTGGTCGGTCAGAAAAAAAGATCGCCCTGAAGCGTCAAATAACGAACGGGTTGAACCATTACAACAAAGTGCACCAGCGTCATCGCATACTTCTCGTCCTGAGGCTGAGCCAAAGGAGCCTGTGATAGAAGAACGTGACGAACCTCAATTTGGTGAGCTTAACTTTGCTGCAGATGAGCCGCAAATTGATACAAGCGTGCCAGAAGTGCCGATTGAAGATGACCTAGAAATAGTCGATGACCTAGAAACAAAAGAGCAAAGCGATGAAGAATCGTCAGCTCAAATGTCTGACTTTGTTATTGTGCATATTCAAATGCCAGAAGGGCTTAGCATGCAGGGCAGTAAATTATTGCCAGCCGTTAACACGTTAGGGTTTAAATACTCAGAGGAAGGCTTTTTTAATCGCCATCTCGATCCCGCAGGACAAGGCCCTGTGTTATTTAGATTAGTAAATATGTACAACCCAGGTACGTTTGATATTGATAATATGGAACAGTTTAGTACCGCAGGGGTTAGCTTATTTATGACATTGCCGTGCGACGGTGATGGCTTAGCGGCATTTAATATGTTGCACAGTGCAGCTAAAAAGTTAGCGGATGAGTTTGGTGCGCAAATTTTAGATGCAGAACGTGAAGAAATGACCGTAGAGCGCATCAGGCAGTATGTTGAACAGGTTCGTTCTTTTTCAGCGTAAATAGCGCATATATTATATTTTTGTAAGCCACTGGATGATGACTCATCAAAGTGGCTTTTTTTATGTTTATTGAGGTTTAAATGTCTAGCAGCATTAGTGAGCAAGTTAATCATCTTCGTACTATTTTAGAGCAACACAATTACAATTATTATGTGCTCGACACCCCCAGTATTCCTGATTCTGAGTATGATAGGTTGTTACGCGAACTAAGTGCATTGGAAACCGAGCATCCAGAATTTTTAACCGCCGACTCGCCCACACAAAAAGTAGGCGGTGCAGCACTGAGTAAATTTGAGCAAGTCGCGCACCAAGTACCTATGTTATCGCTTGATAACGCCTTTAGTGAAGAAGAGTTTATTGCGTTCAATCGCCGTATAAAAGAGCGTTTAATGAGCGCTGATGAGCTTACTTTTTGTTGTGAGCCAAAACTCGATGGTTTGGCTGTTTCAATTATTTATCGCGATGGTGTGCTGGTGCAGGCCGCGACCCGAGGCGATGGTTTTACTGGCGAAAACATTACTCAAAATGTTAAAACCATTCGTAATGTACCACTTAAGTTACGTGGCGATTACCCAAAAGAGCTTGAAGTGCGCGGTGAAGTATTTATGGACAGCGCTGGCTTTGATAAATTGAATACTGAAGCGCAAAAACGCGGTGAAAAAGTATTTGTTAACCCACGTAATGCAGCTGCTGGTAGTTTACGTCAACTCGATTCTAAAATTACCGCTAAACGCCCGCTCATGTTTTATGCCTACAGCACAGGGCTTGTTGCTGATGGCAGCATTCCTGAGGATCATTATCAGCAATTAGAAAAACTGACTGATTGGGGACTACCTTTGTGCCCAGAAACAAAATTAGTGGAAGGTCCAAATGCCGCGCTTGCGTATTATAGCGATATTTTAACGCGCCGTGGTGAGCTTAAATATGAAATAGATGGCGTAGTAATAAAAATAAATCAAAAGGCCTTACAAGAGCGGTTAGGTTTTGTAGCGCGTGCTCCGCGTTGGGCTATTGCGTATAAGTTTCCGGCGCAAGAGGAAATAACTCAATTACTTGATGTTGATTTTCAAGTCGGGCGCACAGGGGCAATTACGCCCGTTGCACGTTTAGAGCCTGTTTTTGTCGGCGGTGTAACCGTATCAAATGCAACACTGCATAACAGTGATGAAATTGCGCGTTTAGGCGTGAAAGTAGGTGATACAGTTATTATTCGCCGTGCAGGAGATGTAATCCCACAAATAACGCAAGTGGTGCTTGAACGCCGCCCTGATGACGCGAGAGATATTGAGTTTCCAGTGACTTGTCCAATTTGCGATTCGCATGTTGAAAAGGTTGAAGGCGAAGCTGTAGCCCGTTGTACGGGTGGACTTGTATGTCCTGCACAGCGTAAGCAAGCGATTAAGCATTTTGCATCACGAAAAGCACTAGATATAGATGGTCTTGGCGATAAAATTGTTGATCAGCTGGTAGATAGAGAACTTATAAAAACACCTGCGGATTTGTTTATTTTAAAGCAAGGGCATTTTGAGTCGCTTGAACGTATGGGACCTAAGTCAGCTAAAAACTTAGTAACAGCACTTGAAGAGGCTAAAGGCACTACGCTTGCTAAGTTTTTATATTCTCTGGGTATTCGTGAGGCGGGCGAGGCGACGGCACAAAATTTGGCTAATCACTTTTTAACCCTTGAAAATATAATAAATGCCAGCATTGACAATCTAACGCAAGTAAGTGATGTAGGTGAAATCGTCGCAGCGCATGTGCGTGGTTTTTTTGATGAAGAGCATAATTTAGCGGTAGTAAACGCACTTATAGAGCAAGGTGTAAATTGGCCTGCACTAAGTGCGCCGTCTGAAGACGAACAGCCACTTGCAGGGCTTATATACGTCCTTACTGGCACGCTTAATACACTTAACCGTAATGATGCAAAAGCACGTTTGCAACAACTTGGCGCTAAGGTGTCAGGTAGTGTTTCGGCTAAAACGGATGCGTTAGTCGCTGGCGAAAAAGCAGGCTCTAAATTAACTAAAGCACAAGATTTAGGGATAGAAATTCTAACGGAAGACGATTTAATAACGCTTTTGGAAAAATATAATGGATAGTATTTTACATTTTTTGAACACACTACAACTAGACACAGGGCAATGGCTGCTTGGTTACGTAAATAATATCGCAATGTTATTAACGGTGTGTTTAGTGTCGTTATATGCCAATGACGTGATCAAGCTAACAAAAAGCACAGTTACCAGGTATAACTTTGTGATTAGAGTTTTGTGCTTTGTATTAATTACCGCTTTTGGCTTTGGTTTTATCGTTGTATGGTTAAGCCCTTTAATAGCCAAAGGGTTGTTATTCTTTGGAAAAAAATGGCTGACTGCGACACTCATCGTTGCATTTTTTATTCTTGGTACGATTGCAGATAAAAAGAATCAACTATGAGCCGATATGGACCCGAATACTGGGATAAGTATGGGAGTTACCGTACTCCTATTGCATTTCATTTGAGTTTGCTGGTGCTCTTACGCGGCTATTTCATTTGGGTTATTGCGGCTTTAAGCCGCAGGCCTGAACTGGATTTAATGTCGTTATTTTTTAAAAATAAAAATGATTTTTTTATCGCAATAACGATTGGTAGTATTGCAATAATACCGACTATTTTATTTTGTTTACGGCGGCCGCGAGACTCACACAGTGCGAGCGACAGGTTAGCCAAAATTTGGCAGCATATGCGCTGGCCTCTTATTTTATGTGCTGTTGTTGATTTAACATGGTTAAGTATTCAAGCCGCACATAGTCATTATCGATTTTCATTATTTTTAGCAGTACAAATGATGATTGTTTTATGGGTGCTGTGGTATTTAGTTAAGAGCCGTTATTTAACCGTTTTTTTTAACGATTGGCCTGAGCCAACAGAAAAAGCAGCCGAAGAGAAAAAGTTACTTAAATAGGACTGGTTGTGGACGCTGTAAATAAAACAATAGCGATAACGATTTCGCTAATAGGATTAGTGCTTATTATTTTAACGATTAGCACTGAGCTTTTAGAGTTTATGTGGTTTAAAGTACTATTTGGCTTATGGATATTTATTTTTTGTTCAAGTATTTATAGGCTCACACCGCTTTTTAAATCGAGAAACCGTTTAGAGCATTTTATCCAACGAGATGCGCAACATTTATTACTCTTTAGTTTGATGGGATTTTTTGATAAAAAACACGGCCCCAACTGGTTGGTTATTAAAAGCATCGAACGCATAACCAGCAAAGACGATGAGCTGACGATCTACAGCAACAACGAGCGCCAATTGTGCGTAAGTCTACCTGTAAAAAAAGCACAGTTAGATAGTTTTATTAAACGAATACTTACCGATTCAGAAAAGCAAACCATTACCTTTGATTAGGCTGATCTCCACTCTAATCAATAACGTAATACTTAACGATATTTTTTATAAATTTAAAAAGTACCGCTAATTAACGATTCAATGAGGTCATTATGTTGAAGTGGAATGATGTTATTAACTTTGCCAATAACGGCAATCCTACACCAAGTAAAAAAGTGATTAAAACGGACGCTCAGTGGCGTGAGCAATTATCAGAGAATGCGTACTACGTAACACGTAATAAAGGCACAGAGCGTCCGCATAGCTCAGCTAGTTGCACATTGTTAGAGCCAGGTAAATACGCGTGTGTTTGTTGCGATAATCTACTTTTTGATGCTGATGAAAAATTTGACAGTGGTACGGGCTGGCCTTCGTTTACACAACCCGCCACAATTGAAGCGATTGGTTATGTGAGTGATATAAGCCATGGCATGGAGCGAATTGAAGTTGTTTGCAACGTGTGTGATGCACATTTGGGGCATATTTTTCCTGATGGCCCATTGCCTACAGGTTTGCGATACTGCGTAAATGCAGCATCAATGAAAAAGCTTTAACGTTGTTACTTTTGTGATTTAGTGTCTGTTTCAAGTTCTAATTTCATTTCTTTTGCAATATCCAAAATTTTATCTAAACGCTGCATCTGCTCTGCTGGTAGCTGAGTTTTACTAAGCAGGGCGTAGCATTTTTTTGCAAGCTCAAGGTTAAATGATCGGCCCAGTTGTTTATTTGAATCAAGTAAGCATTGTAATAAATTAAGTGCAATGCTGGGATTGCGAGGCATGACCCTAAATGCCTGCGTAAACGCCTCTAAAGCAGTATTTAACTGCCCTCTATTAAATTGATTAACCGCATGATTGTTTAGCTCTTTTGGCCCTATTTTTATATCACGGCGTTCACTTTGTTGTTGTTGGATGTACCGTAAATAAGTGATATCTTCTTGATTAGGGTGTTGCTCACAATGATTAATTATTTGAGTGAAAAGTGTTTGGGCTTTTTGGTGAAAACCTAACTCATGAAATGCTTTTGCTTTATCAAGCGCACTATCAACTGAGCCAATAATAACGTCGTCATCATCAAGTTGCTCGATGAGTTTTTTTGCTTTTTGATGTTCATCTTTTAAATAATGCAATCGGGCATTAAGCACATCAATTTGAGCTTGATTACTGCTATTAGGAAATAGCTTTTTTAAATCATTGATATATTGATTTGTTTGCCTAGAAATTCGTTGTATTTGGTCCGTTTGATCCGTTGTTAGAGCAAAATCAATGCCTGCACGTGCTGCATTGAGATAGATACTAGGGTGGTCGTGTATAGAGTATTTTGCGTAGCTTGCTATATCTTTTTGAGTTAAATAATTGGTTTCGTAATCGTGATTAATTAACGACACATTACTTAACGATTTTTGGCGCGAAATGTTACGCGGAGCAATTTTAACGGCTTGACTTAAAAACTCTTGTGCTAATTCAAATTGATTAAGTTTTATTTCTAATTGGCCTAACAAGTCTAAAGCAACTAAGCGTGTTTCTTGCCGCTCCAACATAGTTTTGAGCATACGCTGGGCAAGAATGTGCTCATTATTAGCTATAAGCGCCTCGACTAAACCAACTTTCGCCCAAGCAAACTTTTGAATGTTAAGTACTGATTTAAAAAAATCTTTAGCTTCTTGTTTACTGTTTAAGCGAAGCAGTGCATCCCCTTTTAATCGTAATAAAATAGGGCTGTAGCTATTATTTTCTTTATTTAAAATAGTATCTATATATGTAATTGCTTTTGGATCGTTACCATCATCGATCAAAGTATAAATAGTTTGTAAATCGTGTTTACGCTTTAAAACACGCTCTATTCGTACTTTTAATTCTTGTACTGTAAATGGTTTTACTAAAAAGTCATCGGGTTGCAACTCAAGTACACTATGCACCAGTGAGCCAGTTGTTTCTGCAGAAATAAAAATGAATCCAGTCGAATTTTTTATTAAGCGTTTTACCCTAAGCTCTTCATAAAGCTGATAGCCATCTTGTTGTTTACTTAAATTGAACGAGCAAACAATTAGATCAAACTCTTCACTTAAGCATTGCTCTTTTGCTGATTTTGCATGATCGGCAAAGCGCAATTGTTGAAAGCCAAGTCTTTCTAACGACTGTTTCATATAGCTTTGAGCAAGCGGCTGCTCTTCGACTATAAGTATTTTGGCTTTTGAATAGATCTTAGTTGGCATTGGCTTAAGCGTTATTACATTTAACACTGACTATAATCAACAGTTTAACTGCTTACAAGGAATAGCTGTATTTATTAGGTACTTAATTTTAACTAATACATTTATATGGCAGTAAAAAAGAAAATTAGATGAGTGATGTGTAGTGTGTTGTTTTATTGAGACTAAGTTAATTTAAAAGCGACTTAAGCGATAACTAATACGTGGAGTTCTGCACCAGTTAAGTTAAGGTGTTGCTGAATTTCTTTTAGCTAATTAGCGTTCATCATTTATACACTTAAGATATTGTTTAATGGCTGCATAGCCACCATATAATAAACATACTTTTGTCAATACAGTGAGTTGCCATGTTAAATAATAAAATTCCACCGGTTATTGTTGTGCTGTTTTTTGCAGGCATAATGGCGCTTATTGCGCATTACAGTGTTATTGATTTCACCGCATTTATTACCTACTTAGCGGCAAGTTTAGTCATTATTGGGTGTGCGTTTTGTATTGCGGGTGTGGCGAGTTTTAAAATAGCAAATACCACGGTAAACCCTAATAAACCTGAACAAGCGTCAAAACTTATTACGAGCGGTATTTATAAAATCTCTCGTAATCCAATGTATGTGGGTTTTGCATTTATTTTAACGGGGTGGGGTATTTGGTTAGGCTCGTTGTGGGCAATGCTTTGTATTGTTGGATTTATTGCGTATTTAACGCTTTTTCAAATAATTCCAGAGGAACGCGCGCTCACTAAATTATTTGGCGAAGAGTTTACCGCCTATAAAGCGCGTGTAAAACGCTGGTTGTAATCAATACCAGTCACTTAAAACCTGACAAACAAAAAAGGCTATCGATGATAGCCTTTTTTATTTGCAGCAATTACATTACTAATTAATTGCGGCTTATTCGTATTCTAACGGATCTGTAATGTTATTTAGTGCAAATGCTTCAAGGCGTTCTTGGCACGCGCCACATTTACCACAGGCCTTTTCACGGCCGTTATAACAGGTCCACGTTTGGCTGTAATCTAAACCCATTTCAATACCGTCGGTTAAAATACCAATTTTAGTATTATTTAAATACGGGCTAAAAATTTCTACCGCGTCGTAGTTCGCAATACGACACACATCATCCATTTTTTGCACAAATTCAGGACGGCAGTCAGGGTAAATAGCATGATCCCCAGAGTGAGCGCCGTAATAAACTTGGCCAGCTTTAAGTGATACCGCGTAACCAACAGCAAGCGAGAGCAAAATCATATTACGATTAGGTACAATCGTACTTTTCATGCTCTCTTCTTCGTAGTGGCCTTCAGGCACATCAATATCATCAGTAAGTGATGAGCCACCAATAAGTTGGTTAATCGCCGAAATATCAACAATTTTGTGCGGCACGTTTAGTTTCTCACACACACTTGCTGCCACTTTAAGCTCTTTTACATGACGCTGCCCATAGTCAAATGAAAGGGCATATACATCATGGCCTTGTTGCAGGGCTTTATTTAATACGGTAAATGAATCCATACCGCCGGAATAAATAACAACTACTTTTTGCGTCATATCTGTTTTGCTCTTAGTTTTAATAGAGGTTTATATCAGGGCGCGATATACTACACGGCCGCAGCTTAAATAACAATTTTTGCACAGCGCTTTTTGGTTTTTTAATAGTAGCAATTTGGCTGCTAGGTAGTAAGTGAGATCTCTTTTGTACAAAATTAATGAAGTGTTTGAAACCATTCAAGGTGAAGCTAGCTTTACTGGCACACCCTCAATATTTTTACGCCTGCAAGGCTGCCCTGTAGGTTGCTCTTGGTGCGACACTAAGCAAACGTGGGATGTTGATAATGTATATAAAGTATCGCTGGATGAAACCGTAGAAAAAAAAGCCGACTCAGATCATTGGGCTAACGCCAGTGCAGAGCAAATTTTAGCCTTGTTTCAATCGCGTGGGTATACCGCAAAGCATGTTGTAATTACCGGCGGCGAGCCATGCATGTTTGATTTAAATCCAGTCTGTAACTTATTACACGAACACGGGTTTAGCACACAAATAGAAACCAGCGGCACGTTTGAAATACTCGCACCAGAGCAAACATGGGTAACGGTATCGCCAAAAATTAATATGCGCGGCGGTTACGAAGTACTTACCAGCGCGATGAAGCGTGCAAACGAGATTAAACACCCCGTTGCTATGCAAAAGCACGTAGAAGAGCTAGAAGAATTATTTGCTAAAACAGGCGTTAACCCAAAGCTTGTTTATTTACAGCCAATTAGCCAAAAAGTATCAGCAACTAAACTCGCAATCGACACCTGTATTGCTAAAAACTGGCGCCTATCAATACAAGTGCATAAGTATTTAGGAATTAGTTAAAGCGCAGCTTAAAGTTATATTACGTAGGTCGGATAAGCGAAGCGCCATCCGACAACCCTAAAGCTCATATCTTCTTCGCTAATAGTCATAATTAGTTTACTATGCGCGACTTAAAAATATTCTACTACTTACCACTAGGCCTATATGTCCGCAAACGCGCTTTACACAGACCTTTCTGATTACTACGACTTAATGTGCGCAGATATAGATTATCAAGCCCAGAGCAATTCTATTCACAGGCTGCACCAAATTTTTGGTAATAGCGGAAATATCCATCTCGATTTAGCCTGTGGTACAGGTCCGCATGTACGCCACTTTATTGATAACGGCTATCAAAGTAGTGGGCTTGATATTAATCAGCCAATGCTTGATAAAGCAAAAATTCGTTGCCCAGAAGCACAATTTTCATTGCAAAACATGAGTGAATTTAAAGTCACCAAGCACGTGGATTTAATTACCTGCTTTTTGTATTCAATCCATTACTGCGATGGCATTAATAAGTTAAAAGAGTGCCTTGCCAGTGTACATAATGCATTAAACGTGGGTGGAATATTTTGTTTTAACACGGTTGATAAAAACAAAATCGACAGCGATTCATTTGTAGAGCACACCGCAACAAGCGAAAATAGCTTCTTCACATTTCGCTCAGGTTGGCACTACAGTGGCAGCGGTAGCAAACAGTTATTAAAACTCAGCATAGAAAAAACCACCGCAGACAAAACACTCGTATGGCACGACGAGCACCCAATGGTTGCTTTTAGTTATACCGAGCTTAAAGAAGCCCTAAAGCCGTACTTCGAAATCCAGATATTTGAACATGACTACGACAAAATAACCCTATGGGCAGAGCGCTCAGGCAACGCCATTTTTGTCTGCGTAAAAATTTAAGACAAACGCGTAGGTTGGGTAGAGCGTAGCGAAACCCAACGAACCTCCAATACCCACACCCAATAACCCCGCATTATATATTTGAAAACGTAGGTCGGATAAGCGAAGCGCCATCCGACACAGTAACTTATTTGAGTTTCGGCGAATATAAACAGCTAATTAATTATGATGTATGAAGTCAAGATTTGACCCTGACGAATCCCCACAATTTGATACTATAAATCAATAAAGTAGCTTAAAAAACAGTTGAAGTGCACAGCCAATTTTGATCTTATATGTTTTTTCCGACCAAAGAAATTACAGAAACCAAAGGGGTCAAATCCTGAGGGATCCCCACAATTGCTAATGAGCTACAAGCACTCACGGCAATCCTTATTTAATTGCTTGAGTGCTTCTAAAAAAGTTTTCAGTTTTATTTTATAACCAAATTTTTCGAAGTATTGCGTCCCCAAACTAAAGCTAGACAGCACGTTTCTATCCTTTATCGTATTCGCCTGAAAGCTTCTATGCACATTCAATATTTTTGCCGTTAAACCTGCTAGCCAAAGGATAAAATTAGCAATTAATGCAATCAATAATGCGATATTCAAGCGGCCTTTTTCATAGCTACGACAATGACGTAAGTTCAAACCATTACTCGTGTTTTTTAAGTCTCGAAAGGACTCTTCTATCTGCATTCGCTGGCTGTAAATTTTAACCATATCTTGCGCTGAATAATTAATATTGCACAGTGAGGTAAATAATAACCATGGCTCCGTGGCGCCTTTAGCATGTTTCAAGCTTACGCTGCAGCGAATCGTTTTTCCTCGAAGATTTTTCTTTTTTCTTTGTTTAGGCTTTGATTTAAACAAGTAAAAGTGACCACTCAATGAATTGGCTTTAGCGAGTTGTGTTTCAAATAGATAAGCGGGTTTTGCTGTCGCTTTAGAATAAAGTGTTTTTACTGGTGACCAACACGTATCATCTTCTGGCTTTTGATATTGTGTTTGATGCCTCACTCTGCCTAAAAAATCCCAACCAAATTTAAGCACTAATTTAAACCAAGGGTTACGAAATCCTGCATCGGTAACGATGATCGGCTTGCAATCAGAAGGTAATATTGATTTAAGTGTTTTGAGGAAATCCTTATGCACGCTTTGCTTCATGTATTCACATTCACGAAAGCTTTGCTCATAGATTGTCATTGCTCGACCTTTAACTGGCACTGCTGCTCGTAATAAATGAAACTCGCCACAAGGTGTTAACCCAGACCAATCAATCGTCACACATGGGCGTCTAATTTGACCTATAACGCGGCGAGTAATTTCTTGGTAATAATGGTAGCGAGAATGCTGGACGCGAGGGTTGCCAAATAACCTATCTATTCGTTTAATATTGTGTTTAACCTTCGCGTTGCTCTTTAATTTTCGCCCTAAAGCAGCAATGGATAAGAACTTATGTTGGCAGAGTGTTTCTACAGCTTTCATTAATGTGCAGTGGTTACGCTTATCAATAATACCCGCTGTGTTAGAAAAAGTTTTATGTAATAATTTACCCAAGTGCATAGTCGATTTACTCTGTAATTTCTTTGGTCGGAAAAAACATATAAGATCAAAATTGGCTGTGCACTTCAACTGTTTTTTAAGCTACTTTATTGATTTATAGTATCAAATTGTGGGGATTCGTCAGGATTTGACCCCTCTGGTTTCTCTGGTTTATAGAAAAGCCCCGAGTAGAACTAAAATAAAAATCACCATAATCTATCTTCCTTATATAGATATTATATTGAATATAAGATTGTTGAATTCAGCAAGTGAATTGTAAACAAAAAGTAAATTTAGCTCTTAGTACCGTCTGAACTTTTATTTAAATTTTCTACAACTTCTCTATAATGTTGCTCTTTCAACTTTTTACGTTCTTCTAACTCTATTTTTTTCTTAGGCAATATTTCACTTGGATCGCAATACACTGATGCTTCTGAAGGAGGTAGTCCAGCCAAAATTCTCAGCTTACTTGCTAATTCTAATGCTTGAATTCCTAATTCAGTATAATGAAAATGCCGAGCATCGAACCCTCTATCATAAGTTGGTAGATCATCATACTCAAATGCTGCTGATATTATTTCATTCGCATTTTCTATTTTATTCGGAAAGTTTAAAGTCTCATACATCAATTTGTGCGGTAGTGATTTCCATTCTACATCTAACTTATAAGGTTCAAAGCTTGGTGGTTCAACTTGTACAATCGCATAGCCGTTTTTATCATATTGACCACATACAGTTCCGTTATCATTAATTACATCTATGCAGCCATATACAAAACGATCAAGCTCACATACGACCCGAATAGAAAGGTACTCATATTCTTTTTTACGTTTTAAGTGTTGAAGATACCAATCTTTAAATATCCCTAAAACAAAACCAAGACAAACACCTATTAACCCATATGTGGCTTTATCCATAAATTCTTAAATCCTTTCAATAATTGCTAAATTTTTTTCTGACTCTATTAGGAACAATATTGTTGAAGCAGTCATATGCAGCGTGAACGATGCTAATGAAGTGGGAATATCTACAGTCTGTAAACCAGCCCCATGAGGACCATTTTTGTTTCTTATAGTTGGTATACTACTTTCAAGCAATGTTCTTAAAGAAGTCAATTGAGATTGTAAATAATCTGGAAATAACTTATTTTCAAAGCATATTTTAATTAAACCACTAGCACTTGCTCTTGTCTTAGCTTTCCTTTCAGAAGAATCAGTTGCATTTTCAGCTGAATCATAAAGCCAACCTTGTTTATGAATGATAACTTTCATTACACTTTCAAAAGCATTATTGCACTCTATAATAGCAGTGCTATTTTCACCTTTTCTGTATGCTTCATGAGCCTTTAGAAACTCAGCTTCTGCACCTTCATAATCTTTTAGGTTGAGTAACCTTAAAGCTGGTACAACTGCTTCTGCGTGTATGATCTCAGAATCAATTCGGATAATTTCATTATTTAAGAATTGGTAACCTACCGCATTTTCTTTGAGTCGAATATTTAACTCATTTATGGCTTTTCAACTTCATCTTTATTGAATCTATCGTGAAAACTATTTATCCCTCTAAAAATCAGCTCAATAACGTCAAGGTTCTGATTTATTCTTTGGGCTTTAGTAAAAAAATTTATTATTGCTAAACTTGGTTTATCTTTGGTCAATAAATTATTATGTGGAAGTTCAAATACGCCCATTTCTCGACACAAAATATTATGAAAGTGTCCATATATTTGGTACACATGACCATTATCCCAATTTTCATAGTTACCGATCACATCATTCCAAATATGAATAATTTGATTTTTCAATTTATCAGGCAAGTAGTCATATTGGTAAACATCAACTTGATCGCCATTTAATCTAGCTTGTCGTTTAGAGTAAGTTTCATAGGTACTCATTTAAATTCCCTCTTAAATTAACTTTTTAAAGACTTAATATTACACCAGTCATGTTTTTTCTTGCCGCCAGAATATGTAACAGCTAGCTTATTATCAAGTAATTGATTTGAAAGTGATACACCATCTAAGAATACATCAGCCACTATTACTTTAGCTTCTCTTAGCTTTTGAACTGTGAATTGCTTTGCTTTTCAAATAAATCCTAAGGGTCAAATCCTGACGAATCCCCACAATTTGATACTATAAATCAATAAAGTAGCTTAAAAAACAGTTGAAGTGCACAGCCAATTTTGATCTTATATGTTTTTTCCGACCAAAGAAATTACAGAGTAAATCGACTATGCACTTGGGTAAATTATTACATAAAACTTTTTCTAACACAGCGGGTATTATTGATAAGCGTAACCACTGCACATTAATGAAAGCTGTAGAAACACTCTGCCAACATAAGTTCTTATCCATTGCTGCTTTAGGGCGAAAATTAAAGAGCAACGCGAAGGTTAAACACAATATTAAACGAATAGATAGGTTATTTGGCAACCCTCGCGTCCTGCATTCTCGCTACCATTATTACCAAGAAATTACTCGCCGCGTTATAGGTCAAATTAGACGCCCATGCGTGACGATTGATTGGTCAGGGTTAACACCTTGTGGCGAGTTTCATTTATTACGAGCAGCAGTGCCAGTTAAAGGTCGAGCAATGACAATCTATGAGCAAAGCTTTCGTGAATGTGAATACATGAAGCAAAGCGTGCATAAGGATTTCCTCAAAACACTTAAATCAATATTACCTTCTGATTGCAAGCCGATCATCGTTACCGATGCAGGATTTCGTAACCCTTGGTTTAAATTAGTGCTTAAATTTGGTTGGGATTTTTTAGGCAGAGTGAGGCATCAAACACAATATCAAAAGCCAGAAGATGATACGTGTTGGTCACCAGTAAAAACACTTTATTCTAAAGCGACAGCAAAACCCGCTTATCTATTTGAAACACAACTCGCTAAAGCCAATTCATTGAGTGGTCACTTTTACTTGTTTAAATCAAAGCCTAAACAAAGAAAAAAGAAAAATCTTCGAGGAAAAACGATTCGCTGCAGCGTAAGCTTGAAACATGCTAAAGGCGCCACGGAGCCATGGTTATTATTTACCTCACTGTGCAATATTAATTATTCAGCGCAAGATATGGTTAAAATTTACAGCCAGCGAATGCAGATAGAAGAGTCCTTTCGAGACTTAAAAAACACGAGTAATGGTTTGAACTTACGTCATTGTCGTAGCTATGAAAAAGGCCGCTTGAATATCGCATTATTGATTGCATTAATTGCTAATTTTATCCTTTGGCTAGCAGGTTTAACGGCAAAAATATTGAATGTGCATAGAAGCTTTCAGGCGAATACGATAAAGGATAGAAACGTGCTGTCTAGCTTTAGTTTGGGGACGCAATACTTCGAAAAATTTGGTTATAAAATAAAACTGAAAACTTTTTTAGAAGCACTCAAGCAATTAAATAAGGATTGCCGTGAGTGCTTGTAGCTCATTAGCAATTGTGGGGATCCCTCAGGGTCAAATCTTGACTCCGTACATCAAAATTATGGAACGCCTACTTATCCCTCGCTCATGCTTTTACTTAATCAAACTTTAAGTAAGTAACATAAAAAAAGCGTTGCCCTAGAGTAATACTTTTCTGTATCTTTTAATAAATAAAAGGTTATTCAGCCGTTAAATGAGTTTGGGGCTACTTAAGAGTGAGCTGTAGTCTTAAACTTACAACTATAAAAATTAATACTCACAAGGAAGAACACTTGCATATTCAAATTACAGAACAGATTAAATTAGCTCCTTTAGTGGAAAGCGATGCTGCGGATATATTAAGGGTTGTTAATTTAAGTAGAGCAAGTTTAGGGCAGTTTTTGCCTTGAGTAGAGGATGTAAATAATTTTGAGTCGACTAAAAAATATGTATCTGACAGAGTAAACAGCGGGCTTAATGGTTCGCGGTGGTTTAAGATTTATTTTAAAGATAATCTGAGTGGTGTTTTTGCTGTTAAGTCTATTTGTCCTGAGCTGAATATAGCGGAACTTGGTTACTGGTTAGGTAGTGATACACAAGGAAATGGTATTATCAGTCAAGTAATCGCCAGAGTGCCAAACATACTCAAAAATACAAGCGCTAAAGTCATTGAGTTTAGATGTTTAGAACAAAATGTAGCTAGCATTAACATTGCTTTAAAATCAGGTGCAAGTTTAGTGGATACGATCCCCGACTTTGCATTTGCTAACAATACCATGCAGCAGCTCAACATATATCGGGTCGGGTTGTGACTGTTGTTATCACGTCTTTAATGTGCTAAATGCAGCCTTTAAAAGACCTCAAAAAATAAACTTCCCCAAAACGGCGGCTTAAAGTGGGTTACTGTGCCACTACACTCATACAAGCCTTGCCTTATTAGTTAACTGGATAATAAATCTATCTCGAGCAGCTATTTTCAGCGCTAACTGCGTTGAATTTACTTGCAATAGGCCCGCTATTGACGCGTAAATTCGCCTTGTTTTCACTGAAAATCTCTGGCTAGAGAAAATAAATTTAAATATCACCATTGTTCAATACGTTAGTAAATCTCTTAACCAAAGTTCAGGTTAGTTACTGATACTTCCTCGTTATAATTTCAAATACCACAACGATATTTTTTTAATTACTTGTTTATAAGTGAATTTAATTTTAGAACAAGTTAAATGATAATAAATTGTTGCAATTTTGTTGTTTAATCCTAATACTGATGAATGTGTGAACTAACACGTTTGCGCAGGTTATACACGAATACCTTAAATAATAAAAAACACTGAACACACAACATTAAGGAATGGTATGAACAATAAAAAGCGCACATTAGGGCTAATAAAAGCCAGCCATTTACTTGGCGCAGGACTGGCTATGCTTATGAGCTTTTCTGCCGCGAGTAAAGACTACAAAATTGTACTTATTCATGGTTTACAGGTATCACAAATAGTGAATAAGTCGGGGAGTGATGTTGTTAATGATGGTGAAACATATTGGCAATCATATTGGAATAGCCGTGCGGATGAGCGAATTGATTGGCCCGCTTATGAAAGGGTGGAAGGAAAGATAGCCACTGATTGGGTGTGGCCTAAATTAAAGCAAATGTCACAGTCTAACTTGTGTGAGCAAGGTTGTGTGTTTGTAACCCATTCAACAGGGGATTTAATTGCTCGCCATATTATAGATAACCAAGAAAACTGGCTGGAAAATGCAGGTTTAAAACCACTTAATATTGTTGCTACGTTCGATTTAGCAGGTGCTGGTGGCGGAAGTGAATTGGCTGATGTTGCTGTAAGTGCATTAACTGGGGCATCATGGAACTTTGCGGTTGATGCTGCACTCAAATGGTGGCTTGGGGGCGAGGTTACTGAAGCTGTAGGTGTTCTACACGATTTAAAAGTAAATAATGCGCGTAAAATTTCACCGTTTCCAGATGCACGCACACCGCGTTTACGTTTTGTTGCCGACGGAAATGCTTATTTGGGTTTAACGGGTGGTTTTTTAAAAGGAAATGATGATTCGGTTGTTGCATCGCATTCATCGTGTGGCGCGAGTGCTGCAAAATCGTTTGGTAGCTGCAGTGGTAATATTGATACAGATGGTCATTTAAAGTCACAAGGAAATGCTGTGACTAGTTTTATGCCGAATCACTACCCAATAATGATGAGTAAAAGCTACAATCATAGCGAAATTCATAATGCGCAACGAAAAGGCAATGTAACCATTGCGATGAATAATGTAAATGTAGAAGACAACAATATAGGCTTTAAGACATTTGATAAAACAACGGGGAGTTGGTTTTGGAAAAAAGAGTACCGTTACGTCAAGGATTCAAATAACGTGAGTGCATCAGCGCTTATTTATAACGTGATCCCGTGATTTACTCTCAATTTTATTAAGTTTATTTTAACGAGTTAAATGGCTCAATAATATTGTTTAACGTTTTATTGAGCTTTTATCTGATGAGCACACACTAATTATAAAAGCAAAAAAGTGTGTGATTAAAGATAATACCAATTTGCAATAATACGTAATCAACTTGAGGGATTAAACCAGGTGCTAACGGCGTTAAAAATTTGCCTTGTTATCGACACGGTTTGCTTACCTCAAAATAAATTATTTAATTAAGCGAATTGGTACAAAGCCTCATGTTTTATAAAGGATAAAGACATAAACGATGAAAAAATTTTATGCGATAGCTTTAATTGTTAGCGTTACTTTATTTGCGCTGTGGTTTACGAATAAAAATGAGTCTAATAAGTCGGTTGAACATACTACGTTACCGGTAAAAAAAATGCAAAGTACGCTTGATACACAGCCAGTTAAAGTTATTCCTATCGATTTACCTAAAAATAAAAAGCCAGCTCAAGCGTCAAAACAACACGTTATTTTTGATGATAATTTATCGCAAGCAGCTGATCTGGTAGCAATGCAATACGAAAATGCGCTAAAGTTTCCTCCATACTCTCAGCCGATAAGCGCTTTGGATGAAGACCGCTTAAAACCAAATCAGTTTTACCCTGTATCGAGTCCTATTGATGAAAGCGGCGCAGCGCTTACCGTTAGTCTTAAACAGTATCGCTTTACATACCCACAAGACATAGTTGTCAATGTAAATGCACAGAGGTTAGGCAAGGTAGTGGTTGAACTTTCCAATACCGATACGAAAGAAGTAATTAGTACGCACAAAGGCAGTGCACGTGAAGGCGAAGCAATTATAACGTTTAAGGGGGAGGAAAGTTACCCTCGAAATATACAACTGTTTGTTCAAGCAGATATTGCGGGTAAAAAAGTCCCTGCTGTGGCTGAAATTCAATACATGGCACCAAGCGCAACGTTAACAGGCTTTAATAAAGCGTATGCACAGAATGATAATATGATTGTGCCTGCTAATTTAAACGTTATAAAAAGTGGTTTATACCGTGTTCGAGCTAATTTATATGATGGGAATACGCCGCTTGCCCATTTGGTTGCAAAAGAGCGTCTGACTGAAGGTAATCAATTACTTGATTTAAAATCGCATTGGTCAGTGTTACCGCAAGGTATAACAAGTATGCGCCTAAGCGATTTTGTCATCGAAAGAATGTCGCCAAGCCCAGGCGAGAAAAATAGTTTTGGCAGCAGTGAAATTAGCTATTTTGAGATCACTGACTTTGCTTATGATAGTTTGCAGCAATTACCATATCAGGTAAATGCACAAGAAAAATTAAGTTTAGAGTTTTTACAAGGTTTAGCACAGGGGTAAAATAAAGAGTAAGCTCGAGTTGGCAAATATTACGGGTTTGTATATCCATACAAACCCGTAACGATAGCTAGCTTAGATTGATAGTTACTACGTCAGGAACTTTTGGTTCATCAAATTCGCTATTAACAGGGACTTTAGGAATATCGGGTTTATCAAGGGCAATATCGCCACCGTCAATAACGTCGCCTGTTTGTAAGTTTTTAAAATCAAATAGTTCGGCATCAGCTAAATGCGAAGGCACTACATTTTGCATCGCGGTAAAAATACTCTCGATACGACCTGGATGATCGGCATCCCATTTAGCAAGCATTGCTTTTGTGTGTTTACGCTGTAGGTTTTCTTGTGAGCCACATAAATTACACGGAATAATAGGGTAGCCTTGTGCAAATGCGTATTGAGCTATATCGGTTTCTCTACAGTATGCAAGTGGGCGAATAACCATGTGCTCGCCATTATCGCTCATCAGTTTAGCCGGCATACTTTTTAGCTTACCGCCGTAAAACATGTTTAAAAATAGGGTTTCAATCATATCGTCGCGATGATGGCCAAGCGCAATTTTAGTCGCGCCTAATTCTTTTGCTGTGCGGTATAAAATACCACGACGTAAGCGAGAGCAAAGTGAACAGGTTGTTTTACCTTCAGGAATAATATCGGTAACAATACTGTAGGTATCTTCTTCTACAATTTTGTATTCAACATTTAGTTTATCAAGATACTGGGGTAAAACATGCTCAGGAAAGCCTGGTTGCTTTTGATCAAGGTTTACAACAACAAGATCAAACTTTATCGGTGCCACACGTTTTAAATGCTGGAGCATTTCAAGCATTGTGTAGCTGTCTTTACCGCCAGAAAGGCATACCATTATACGGTCGCCTTCTTCAATCATATTGAAGTCCATAACGGCTTGACCAGTTTGGCGACGTAAACGCTTTTGCAGCTTATTTAAGTTAAATTGAGCTTTAGCTTGATCTGAATGTGACAATTACGCCCCCTAGTAAAACAACACAGCAAAGTTATTTGCTAAAAATAAAGGGGCGTATTATACCCAAACCACCTGAATATGCGAGTTTAGGGTGTAATTAAAAAAGAAATTAAACAAGGTATTTTTAGCAAGTAGCATGCGGGTTGTTACCTGCTAAAAGGTTTATGCAGTTTGGTATTAATCCCGCTTTTTTGCCATCGGGCTCACGTAACCATCGGGTTTTAGTGCAAGTACATCGCAATCTAAGCTATCAATTACATGCTCTGCGGTGTTACCTACAAGCGCTGCGCTTAAACCCGTGCGGCCAACAGTGCCAATAACGACTAACTCGCTATTTAATCGCTTAGCTACATCAGGAATTACATCCTCAGGTAAGCCTTCTTCAATAAAACATTGTTCTTGGCGTAAATTAAACTCAGCGGCAAGCTCATTGGTTGAATCAATATGGTGTTTTTTAACTGACTCATTATAAAGCCCTGGATTAAACTCAGGAATTTCAATGGCTATATTAATTGGGGTTGCAGGGTAGGCGTTAACTAAATTGAGCTTGGCATTGGCGAGTTCACATAGAAATTGCGCATCTTTAATAATGCGTTTGTTAAGCGCCATATGCTGCTCGTTTTCACTAACAGCATTTACAGCTGCCAAAATATTACCGTGTGCAGGCCATGCCATTTCTTTCACAAACAATACAGGAGTAGGGCATTTCCGCACTAAGTGCCAGTCAGTAGGAGTAAAAATAACCGACTTAAGTGCGCCATGTTGATGTGTGCTTTTTATAACGAGATCATATTGCTGCTCAATAACAGTGTTGATAATGGCTTCGTAAGGGCGATTATGCCACACAACTTGGGTTTCAATATCAAGGTCTTGATAAGGAGAGACCAGATCGTTTAGCCATAGTTCACGGTCTTTAATAACGGCTTTTCGCATTGCTTCACGTTCATCTCCTGAGAGCATTGTCGTCATCTCGTAAGAAAAATCGTAAACGGTCATAAAAGCGGTAATACTTGCGCCAGATTTTTTAGCTAAGTCGATTGAACGCGCCAAACCATGTTGGTCGTCTTTGGTAGGGTCGATTATCGCAATAATGCGTTTAATAGTGTCCATATGCTACTCCATTTACTGAACAGGTGTATTTTAGTGTAACTTAAATACAAGACAGTTAAAGGAATAGCATAAAAATTGTTGTTCTAAATCAAGAAATTTTTTATCCAAGGTTATTAAAAATTAATAACCTAAAATGGCTATAAAACAGACTGAAAGTTAATTTAAACCAAAATCAATCACGAAAGGTCAACACGCTCTAATCACTTTTAGGTGTGAGTAATGTATTATTTTTCTCGATAAATCCACTCGTTTTTTTCACAAAGTTTACTTCTGGGAGTAAGTTATAAGTATTGTTCTTAATTGTAGAAAATACATAGCTTTTCCCACCACGAGAGAATAAGTTAATTAGATCCCAGTATTTTTTTTCAGGGTAAACAGTCATATCAATATTGAGAAAGTGATTATTATTGATATAAATACCTCTGACGTATTTATCGTCAATGAGCTCATTTGTGACATCAGACTGTATTCTGATCCCCCCTTTAGAACGTATAATACTGTTGTGCGTAAAATATATATTTCCCCAATTAAATGGTGTTGTCACGCTGCTTGGCTTATTTGGGTACGCATTGAGTATAAATTTATCTGTATCTACAAACGTATTCGCAATTATTTTAACATCGGAATAATAGGTCAGCTCAATTGCAGTCCCTTTGGTATTTTTAAATGTATTATATTTTATTAGCCCCTTTGACACTGGCTTTACGGAAGCAAATTTTAAAGAGCCTTTTAAACCTTCAAAAATATTATTTTCAACAGTAATATCATGCGTACCACCAAAGTTATTATTCCAAGGGTGAGTGGTGGTAACTTGCGTGATATTTTCAAAGTAATTATTGGTAATTTTGACTCTAAAAGAATTAATTGGCGCATCATAAGAAGATAAATGAGAAGAGGTCGCTCTGATTGCGGCATCCCCAAAGTTAAAAAACTGATTATCACGTACCGATATATCAGAAGAACCAGCAAAGAGTATGCCTTGCTCACCCCACACATAATTAACAGTGTCTTTTGTTAACCCTTCAAAGGTGAAGCCTTCAATAGTGATAAAGCGCGAGTTATAAAAAGCTAAAATATATTCACCGTCAAATTTTTCACACTTTCTTAGTACTACCCCTTTTTGCGCAGAAATAACGATATTATTAATATTTCTAAAAATGATGGCTGAGCAAATATCATAAATACCTGGTTGCTCTATCACTAACTCGCTATTTTCCGCAGTGTTTAAAATTAACTCTTTTAATACTTGGGAGTCATCAATATTATCATCAGGTAACATTGAACTTGATGCTTGACTACTGAAGATACTTAAAGAGAAGATAAACAGGAAATATAAAATATTAGGCATAGGTTATTCCTTTTATATTGTTAATAAATAGAAGTTTATAACTATGATAAGGATTGCAATATGACTAATACCAAACTGCATAAATCGTTGATCAATTTAACGAATTAAATTGCACTATAACGTCGTTAAAAATTTTTATTTAGAACAACTAAATACAAAAATTTTTGCCTGTTCTAGCGTAATTTTCTTAACATTAAATAGACCCCATATATAAGCAGATTGGTATAAATGAAAACGCACTGTAAGGATAATTACACTGAATTAGATCGCAGTTTTCATATCGTTAAATAGTTTTCATACTTATACTGATTTGTATAAGTTCACTTCTAAAGTATTAGTTGAGGGGAAGTGTAATTGCAATAATTACACTCTAATTACGAATAAAGTGCTGATTTTTAGGGGGAGGTATTTATTAACAAGGCTTTACTATTGCGGCTGTTTTAGCGAGTGCATTATTGTCTAAAATAGTAATGAACTTGCCTTCTACTTTTATTAAGTCGGCTTTTTGAAAACGACTCAGTAAACGGCTTATAGTTTCAACGGTTAGACCTAAATAGTTACCAATCTCTCCGCGTGTCATGGTAAATCTAAATTCTTTACGCGAAAAACCACGCTCACCAAAACGCTCTGACAAGTTATAAATGAAACTAGCTAAGCGTTCCTCTGCTGATTTTTTATTGAGTAATAGCAGCATTTCTTGATCGTATGTAATCTCACTGCTCATTAAGCGCATTATTTGTTGGCGTAGTTTTGGTAATTTACCTGATAGCTCATCGAGGGTATCAAATGGGATTTCGCACACCATTGATGTTTCTAATGCTTGTGAAAAGCTTGGGTGTGTCATTTTATTTATTGCATCAAAGCCAACAAGATCGCCCGCGAGGTGAAAGCCAGTAATTTGCTCATCGCCTTGCTCTGATAATGTATATGATTTGAATGAACCAGAGCGCACTGCATAAATAGCCTTTAAAGATGCACCAGATTCAAATAAATAGTCGCCTTTGTGAAGTGGTTTCTTTCGTTCAATGATTTCGTCAAGCTTATCCATTTCTTGGCCATTAAGTGAGAATGGCAAACACAATTGACTGATACTGCAATTATTACAGCTAATAGCACAATTACCTTTAGCGCGACTTTGAGAGAAATCCATAATTTAATCCGTTTTAATTTTTATTCACGACGTTGTCTAGATTAAAGTACCAGCTTGTCGGTTGCAATAATCAATAAGTAGATACCATACCAAATTATAACGCTGCCTAATACAATTCGGGTCCAAGGATGGTTAATTAGTGTGTTTAGCTTTTGCGCGGTAACACCTAATGTGATCATTGCTGGAAAAGTGCCCAAGGCAAAACATAACATAACTAAAGCGCCATCTAGTGCGCTTGGGCTGGTCATGGCCCAAGTTAAAGCTGAGTATACCAGACCACAAGGCAGCCAGCCCCATAAAGCACCATAACCTAAAGCTTTAAAAGGGGAGTTTATTGGCATTAAATATTTATTAAGCTTAACAATATGCTGCCATATTAAAGTTTTTCCAATTTTTTCTAACCATTGTAAAGTGGGCCCTAGACGCATTATATAAACGCCTACAAGTAACATAAAAATGGCAGCAATAAATGAAAGTATTAAAGAAAAAGATGTATTTTGCTTGGCAAATTGGCTGCTAATTCCTGCAACTAGCGCGCCCGCAATCATGTAACTTAGTGCACGACCGATATTATACGCTAATGAGTAAGTGAATGTTTTACGCTTGTCGCTGGCTAACTGCAATGAACCAGCTATACCGCCGCACATAGCAATGCAATGGCCGCTACCAATGAGGCCCATTAAAAATGCACTGGTATAAAGAGGGTCAATCATTGCTTTTGTTATGCTGCTCTTTGTCGTCTTCGAACAAAATACTGTGGCCTTGCTTGTTTAAATCCGAGAACTGCTCGCTTTTTACAGCCCAAAAAAAGACACCAATGGCAATAATGACAAATAAAATAGCAATGGGGATCAAAATGTAAATTATGCTCATAACTTTAATAGCCTTAGTGAATTACAGATCACAATAATTGAGCTGGCAGACATGCCAATGACAGCCATCCACGGAGCAACTAGGCCCAATGCAGCAAGCGGTAATATCGAACCATTGTACAATAAAGACAGCGCAAGGTTTTGCTTAATAATCCGTCTGGTTTGTTTTGCCACATTAAGTAAATGATCGATTGAAGCTAAATCGCTATTAAGAAGCACTACATCAGCGCTATTTTTTGATATGTCAGCACCGGTTTCCATGGCAATTGATAAATGTGCGCTGGCAAATACAGGGCTGTCGTTCACGCCATCGCCGACCATTGCAACGACTTCGTTTTGTGAAGCCCATTGCTCAACGGCTGTTTGTTTATCCTGTGGCGAGCATCCAGACTGCACACTGTTAAGCTTAAGCTGCTTAGCAATTTTTTGCCCTGCATCTGATGCATCGCCAGTTAACATGTGGCATGTCAGCTTTTGTGATTGTAGTGAGTCTACAAGTTGCTTGGCATCTTTTTTAATCTTATCAATAAAGTAAAAACGTGCGACTACCTGTTTGTTTATATATAAGCTCGCTTGTGCATTGGTTTTTTTACTATCAAACCAGCCACTTTTACCTATTGCGTAATGATTCATATCATCTTGCGCGCTAATTCCTAACCCCGGGTGAATTTCAACATCGACAAAAGTGCGTTGAGCGGGTGTAAATTCATTAAAAGCACTGGCAATAGGGTGCTCCGAGTAGCTTTCTAACATAGCCGCTATTTCTAAAATTTGGCCTTTTGTGTATTGTTTATCGAGTATGTCCACGGCATCAAGACTAAATTTACCTTGGGTGAGAGTGCCTGTTTTATCAAACGCAAATAAGGTTATTTGTGATAGCGTTTCTAGCACATGTGCTTGTTTTATTAATATGCCTTTTCGAGTTAGTGTCGCTACGGCGCAAGTAAGTGCTGTTGGTATGGCTAAACTCAGTGCACATGGGCAGGTAGCAACTAAAACAGAAATAGTGATCCAAAAGGCATGCTCAGGTGCTATTTGGTACCAACCAATAGCAGTAATTGAAGCAAATATAAGTAAAGAGGCAATAAACCACTGTGCTACTTTATCAGTAATTTCGACTAATTTAGGGCGCTTAGTGAGTGCATTATGTTGCAAGCGTATAATTTGGTTGAGCAGCGTGTTTTGACCAATTTTATTGATTTTTATTTCAATAACGCCGTCGTGATTAACGCATCCAGCATAAACATTGTGACCAATGAATTTAGTCACAGGTTGATGCTCCCCTGTCATCATTGACTCATCAACGGTAGTTTTACCTTTAACAAGTTCACCATCGGCAGGAATTGTTTCACCAGCTTTAATTAGCACTAGGTCATTGAGCTTTAGTTTTTTGGCTGCAATTATAAGCTCTTCACCGTTATCATTCATTGTGCGCGCTGTTAATGGCAATAATTTTTGTAGGTTAGCAGTAAATTCACTGGCTTTTAAACGCGCTCTAAATTCAAGGTATTTCCCAAGTAATAGTAAAAAGGTAAACATGCATACCGATTCAAAATAGACTTCGCCCACTTCCATAAATGTGGCGTAGCAACTGGCGCCATACGCACCAAAAATAGCGAGCGACACGGGTAAGTCCATGTTGAGCTGTTTAGACTTTAATCCATTGATGGCATTAGTTAAAAAGGGAAGTGCACTATATAAAATAACTGGCGAGGCCAGTACTAAGCTGATCCACCTAAAATATTGCTCAAAGTTACTATCCATGCCTGAGAACATGCCAAAGTACATGGCGAATGCAAACATCATGACTTGCATGGTCATCAAACCTGCAACACCTAAACGGCGAATATAGGCTTTGGCAGTTTGTTGCTTTTGCTGCGCTTCAATATCTGATTGGAACGGGTACGCTTTGTAGCCAATTTTAGCAAGTGCAGTGATTATTTCACTAAGAGGTGTACGGGTTTTATCCCACTGGATCATCGCGCGATTTGTTGAGGTATTTACATCAACCCGTTTTACTGTTTTTAAATTTAACAATTGTTTTTCGATGAGCCATGCACAGGCTGCACAAGTTATGCCTTCAACACTTAATAATACCTCTGAAATACTATCGTTTGTGGCTATAAACTCATCTTGAATGTCTTCGTTGTCATAACTTTTTATAAATGCGAGTTGCTCAGGCACTAGCTGTTCGACCTTACCAGCACGAACTGTACGGTACTTATAATAATCAGTCATACCTTGATCAACGATATTTTGCGCAACGGCTTGACAGCCAATGCAACACATTGGCTGTGCTTTATCATCAATGATAACGCTTGCACTAAATCCGTTTGGCACACTCTCAAGGCAATGAAAGCAAGAGTTAGACATAGTTAGGACTACTTATAGTTAGGAGTAACTAAAACGGTTTGTTCAGTTGGTAAAATAATATTTTCTTTTAGTTTCCAGCTACCGTCTACGGGCTCAATAAATACTGAGTAGGCACCTTGTGTAAAATCATTCAGTAATGCCGTGAATTCTTGGTTTGCATTTGGAGTAAGCATGGCTTCAAAGTCATGTGCTTTTATAGTGCGATGATAAAACGAAAGTTTTAATGCATGCACATTACTGCTGTCGCCTTTTGTAAATTTGAAACTTACGCGCTCGTTAGTCACATTTAATTCGCCATGTAGGTAAAGCGCTTTTGCTTTTTCAAACTTACTAAGTTCTAAGTTTATTGCTTTACCTTTTTT
The DNA here is from genome assembly GCF_014905615.1 of Pseudoalteromonas aliena SW19. Classification (NCBI taxonomy): domain Bacteria; kingdom Pseudomonadati; phylum Pseudomonadota; class Gammaproteobacteria; order Alteromonadales; family Pseudoalteromonadaceae; genus Pseudoalteromonas; species Pseudoalteromonas aliena. The sequence continues at coordinate 805,355 of NZ_AQGU01000025.1, read as the reverse complement.
GTAGTAGTCATCAACAACCATGTCTGGGCCGTTACCTATTGCAGTAATAAATAAGCTAATACAGCCAATAATGGCTGCTAATGGGAAAAAGATTAAAAACCAAGGCCAAAAATTTTTATACCACGGAGTAGGTTGCATAGTGTCTCTAAAATTAGTTTAGGAAAGGCTATTTTATAGGAATTATACGTAAAAGACTAAAAAAAAGCCTCACAGAGGAGGCTTTTTTGATCTGGATTAATCTATTGAATTAAATAAATTAATTTATAAACATTTTATTAACCGCGTGCTTATTTATCTTGCGATAAACTGTAAACATAGGCAGTTAATAAGTGAATTTTATCTTCACCTAAGATGTCTTTCCATGCTGGCATTACACCGGCACGGCCGTGGTTGAGTGTTTCTTCAACAGCGCGTTGAGAGCCACCATATAACCAAATGTTATCAGTCAGGTTTGGCGCGCCAAATGGCAGGTTATGTGCAACCGACCCTTTACCGTCAGCACCGTGACATGCAGCGCACATTGCAAATTTTGCTTCGCCTGCTGCTGCATCTTTTTGGTTAACTGTACGACCAGAAAGGCTCAGCACATGTGCTGTCATTTCTTTAACACCTTGCTCGCCAAGGGCTGGGCCCCAAGCTGGCATTGCTGCAATACGACCAAGTAAGAGTGTTTCTCTAATTTTGTCTGGTGTACCGCCATATAACCAATCTTTATCAGTTAGGTTAGGAAAGCCAGTTCCACCACGCGCATCAGAACCATGACATTGAGCACAGTTTTGTGAGAATAAACGCTGACCAATTTCGATGGCTAATTGACCATCTGTTTGCTCATGTTTGTCACCGTTTTCAAGTGCAACTTGTTGAGCCGCATCACCTTCAAATTTAGAATTAACTAAATCTAAAACCGGCACTTGTGCAAGTCGATTGAAAATAGGACCAAAGCGCTCTTCTGCAATTTCATATTCTTTATCAAGCTTTACAAAACGACCTTCTTCTTTCGCTTTCGCTATTGCTTCTTTAGATTCCGCTAAAGTAGTAATACCTTGATTAGAGCTAGTCCATTTACCTAACCCTTCCCAGTTACCTAAACCAGGGTAAGCTGCAAGGTAATATACAGACCAAATAAAAGTAGCGAAGAACATGTAAGTCCACCATTTTGGTAGTGGGTTATTTAGCTCTTCAATGCCGTCAAATTCATGTCCACAGCTTTCACCTTCTTTTACGCCAGTATAGTTTTTTAAATTCCAAACTAGTAAGCCAAAGATGATGAATAAGCATGCAAGGGTTAATACAATAACCCAAATACTCCAAAAGCTAGTCATTTTTCAGACTCCTTTTCCTCGTTAGAGAGTGTGTTGTCATGTTTTTTTTCATCTTCAAAAATGGCATTAGCAGCGCTATCAAAACGAGTTTTGCTACGCTTGCTGTATGCCCATGCAACAATCACAATAAACAATACTAAAATTACCAGAGTCAAAATGCCTCTGTATGTTCCGTAATCCATAATTTTTTACTTCAAGTGGGTGCCAAGTTGCTGTAAATACGCGATTAGGGCTTGCATTTCAGTTGCGCCTTCGCCGTTATTCATAGCGTTAACCTTTTCAACATCAGCTTGAAGCTCTTCATCGCTGCCATAGCCCAGGCCCGGATGTTTAGGGTTTTCTGGGTTGATAGCAAAAGTATCACGGAAAATTTGTAGTTTTTTCAGAGTCAGGCTGGTATCAACCGTATTCTCTGCTAACCAAGGAAAGCCTGGCATGTTTGACTCAGGAACCACAGCCCGTGGGTCCACTAAATGAGCATAATGCCAATCGTCCGAGTAACGTTTACCAACGCGTGCTAAATCAGGACCAGTTCGTTTAGAACCCCATAAAAATGGATGGTCCCATACTGATTCACCGGCTACAGAGTAGTGCCCGTAACGTTCAACTTCATCACGAAAAGGGCGAATCATTTGTGAATGACAGTTAGAACAACCCTCACGCACATAAAGATCACGGCCTTCCATTTCTAAAGCATTAAGAGGGCGTAGGCCTTCTACTGGCTTAGTCGTATCGTCTTGGAACATTAGCGGAGTAATTTCAACTAATGCACCAAAACTGATAGCAAAAACAGTCAGAATAGCCATAAGGCCAACGTTCTTTTCTACTATTTCATGTTTGTTTTGTGAATTTTTATTGCTCATCATCTCACTCCGTTATGCTAATTGTGCTTGCGCGTCTAATTTCAGTGATTCTTTCTCAGCTGAAATTGTACGGAAAACGTTATAAGCCATAACTAACATGCCTGCTACGATGAATACACCGCCTACAAAACGCATGATATAGAAAGGATGCGACGCTTCTAAAGACTGCACAAAGCTGTACATTAATGTACCGTCAGCATTTACTGCACGCCACATTAGACCTTGCATTACACCAGAGATCCACATTGCAACAATGTATAAAACAACACCGACAGTGTGTAACCAAAAATGAGTATTAACCAATTTAACGCTATACATACGACCTTGTGCGAATAACGCAGGGATCAGATGGTAAATAGCACCAATTGAAATCATCGCAACCCAACCTAGTGCACCTGAGTGTACGTGGCCGATTGTCCAATCTGTGTAGTGAGATAATGCATTTACAGATTTAATTGCCATCATTGGACCTTCAAACGTAGACATACCGTAGAAAGATAATGAAACAACTAAGAAACGTAATACAGGGTCAGTACGTAGTTTATGCCACGCACCAGACAGTGTCATAATACCGTTGATCATACCACCCCAAGACGGTACGAATAAGATAATAGACATAACCATACCTAAACTTTGCGTCCAATCAGGAAGTGCAGTGTAGTGAAGGTGATGAGGACCTGCCCAGATGTATAATGAAATTAACGCCCAAAAGTGAACAACCGATAAACGGTATGAGTAAACTGGACGACCTGCTTGCTTTGGTACAAAGTAATACATCATACCCAAGAAACCAGCCGTTAGTAGGAAACCTACCGCATTATGTCCGTACCACCACTGAACCATCGCATCTACCGCACCTGCATAGATTGAGTACGATTTAGTTAACGATACTGGCACTGCCATGCTGTTTACAATGTGAAGCACAGCAACAGTGATAATAAAGCCAGCGTAGAACCAGTTAGCAACATAGATATGCGACACTTTACGCTTGATTAAAGTACCAAAGAATACAATCGCATAAATAATCCAAACCACAGCGATTAAAATATCGATTGGCCATTCAAGTTCTGCATATTCTTTAGAGCTAGTAATACCTAGTGGTAGCGTTATTACAGCTAATACAATAACGAGCTGCCAGCCCCAAAATGAAATGGCGGCGAGTTTGTCTGAGAAAAGACGCGTTTGACAAGTACGTTGAACGACATAATAAGATGTCGCAAAAAGTGCACTGGTACCAAATGCGAAAATTACTGCGTTCGTGTGTAACGGACGTAGTCGAGAGTAAGTTAACCATGGTGTATCAAAGTTAAGTGCTGGCCAAGCTAATTGGGCAGCAATCAGAACCCCAATACTCATGCCAACGATGCCCCAAATCACTGTCATAATAGCGAATTGGCGTACAACTTTATAGTTATACTCAGTTTGTGATGCTACTGTTTGGCTCATTTTCTGGCTTCCGCTGCAATAAATGCGTTTAGAAATGAATTACCCACCGATAAAAAGTGGGGCCTACTATTACTTCACAAGCATGTTACCTAAAACGTTCAAAGCATGAATGCTTCAGAAAACAAACTCGAGAAACCCTTAATTTTTGCGGGTGAAATGATAAATTTTTTGACCTAAAAAAGATAGTTCAATTACGTAATATTATGACATCAATCAAACTTTGTGAGTTTGTTGTTTATTTTTTGATACAGTTTGTGCCATATTTCGACTAAGCGTAACATTACTACTTGTTATTTATAGACCCGATTATTAAGATTCGCTTTTATTTACAGCGAGATTATTATGCTTGGATACAGATTACCCGTATTTTTAGTACTGACTTTGTTATTAACAGCATGCGATTTTTCTGAAAACAATGAGGTTTTGCTCGAAAATACAGAGGCATGCGATGCTAATTTACCCTGTACTTTCCCAAGTGGTGTTAAAATATGGCTAAGTGACTCCTCTCCTTCGCCCGAAACCCCCTTTACAATTTTTAGCAAACTGCCTAGCGGGCTACACATTACAAATGCCAAACTAAAAGGTATTACTATGTATATGGGCTATATACCCCAACAATTTAAGCAATACGGCGATAGTTGGCAAAGCGAAACTATGGTGGGTATATGCGCTGAAAAAAACATGCTTTGGAACTTAGAACTTACCTTAGTAAATAAAACCACCTCAGTTGAAAAAACACTCCATTACCCTTTTTATGTAAATTACTAATACCAATCTGCTTATATATGGGGTCTATTTAACGTTAAAAAAATTACGCTAGAACTAGGCAAAAATTTTTGTATCTAGTTGTTCTAAATAAAAAATTTTTAACGACGTTATAGTGCAATTTAATTCGTTAAATTGATCAAAGATTTATGCAGTTTGGTATAACACCACTCTATACCCTAAATTGATACGAGCGATTATTGCGTTCGATCACTATACACTTTCCAGTCTTTTTATGAAGTGCGCTTTGCTGTTGGGTATTCGAGTTATTCAGTAAACACATCAGAGGCTTCTCTAGGGCCTGCTTATCTTTCGAGGTTGAATTTACATCAGGCTGCTTGGTATTTAGGCAAGGCAGAGCCTATGATGTGTGGTTATTCCCCATAAATTGGCGATAACGCAGCATAAATGCCAAACATGCGCTGTCCTTGGGTTCTGCCCAGGGGCAATTTACTCTTTGTTGCTCGGTTTTTACTTAGCCCACTAGGTTACAAATCTCGCGCCGCGATTAAATCGCCCCTAGATTAAACAAATTTTAATTCTGAAAGGTCAACAGGCCCAAGTAAATATGTAAAGTGAGTTAAACCGTTAAAATTGCTGACAATAACCGCATAAATATAGTTAGTAATTAACATTTAGTTTTGCGCTTTTAATAATGTGCTGTGATTAACTTGTTAATTTGCATTTGCTAAGCTTATTTCTTGTATGATTACATATAATTACAAACTACATCACATTGGTTTCACCTGTTTTTTAATTGTATCAAAGTTTGTTTAATTTATTGATTTTTATCTGTATTTTTTAGTTTACAATGAAACAAGTTATAACCTTTGTACCTTGAATGTTTCATTCCTATTATCCACTGTCAAAAATCAACCTGCTATTAAGTTTTCGTTCAGTTAACTGGGCCTAAGTTGCCTGCCCAGCTCACCAATCTTATAAAAGTGAGTGTTACCAATATTGGTAAATTTCCAACAAGTAGGGTTCTTTCATGAAAAAATCAACTCTTGGCTTAGCTGTAATTGCAGCAATTCCAATGTTCTCAAGTGTGCAAGTTTTAGCTGCTGATGAAGCTGTAAAATCAATCGAAAAAATTCAAGTTACGGGTTCTCGTATTAAGCGTTCAGATATGGAAACTGCTAGCCCAGTAACACTCATTGGCGCAGATGAAATAAGAGCATCTGGTGCAACATCTGTTGATAGCGTACTTCAACAAATGACCGCTACTGGTGGCGCAATGACCAACCCCGGCGTAAATAACGGCTCTGGTGGTAACGCATCTATCAATTTACGTGGTTTAGGTTCACAGCGTACATTAGTACTTGTGAATGGACGTCGTATGATCAACTCAGGAACTGGTGCAGCGTCTACTGTTGATTTAAATACAATTCCAGTTTCTATGATCAAGCAAATTGAAGTACTTAAAGATGGCGCTTCAGCTGTATACGGTACAGATGCCGTTGCTGGTGTTGTAAATATTATTCTAAAAAATGATTTTGAAGGCCTTGATTTAAACGTCAATTCTGCAATGACATCAAAGCATGATGCGACTGAGAACTCTATTGACTTCACAGTAGGTACTTCATTCGATAAAGGTAATATTGTTTTTGGTGCGCAGTACACAAATCGTGGCGAAGCAAGCCAAGCTAACAGAGGTTTTTCAGATTGCCCAATTGAAGAGGGGAGTAACGGTTTTTATTGTGGAGGTTCTTCATTCAGTGAAGGCGGCCATATTCAAAACAGTTTAACTGCTGGTATTTTAAATAAAAAAGGTGAAATTGAACAAACCGGTATAGCTGACGATAGTGGTTTGAGCGGTTTAGGCGGGTTACACCGTTATTCAGCTGAAAATGATTCATACAACTATGCTCGCAGTAGTTACTTGTATACGCCGATGAACCGATTAAATATTACAGGACTTGGTACTTATGAGTTATCTGACGACACAAGTTTTTTTAGTGAGTTTACCTATACAAAACGCTGGTCAGAGCAACAGTTAGCACCACAACCAATTAATTTTAAGTTTGCTTATGATCCAAGCACTATGGGCAACAGCCTTTTAGGTCAAACTTTTGATAAACGTCAAGTTGCTAATAATGCATTTGTAAAAGATGCAAATGGTGATTACGTAACAACTGCAACAAATTATGCAGCTGGCGATCCAATCAGCTACCGTCGTCGTATGAGCGAAAGTGGTACACGTAACTACACTCAAACAGTGGATACAGTGCGTATCGTTGTAGGTGCAGAAGGTGTTATTAACGATTACTCGTGGGATCTTTCTGCTAACTTTGGTCGAAATGACTCTGTAAGTAAAACAAGTAACCTGCATAACGTTTCAGCTTTAAAAGCGGATGTTGAGGCAGGTAACTTTAACCCTTTAGATGAAGCTGACTGGGTTCAATCAAACGTAAGCGAATACATTTATAAAGAGCAAGAGTCTGGTGGAAGCCAGTTGTTTATCGTTTCAGGTTCTCTTTCTGGTGAAATGTTTGAACTACCAGCAGGTTATGCTGCATTTGCTGCCGGTATTGAGCATCGCCAAGAAAAAGCATGGCAAGATCCTGATTCAATTGCTGCTCAAGGATTAGGGAACGACCCTCGCGTAGATCCAACAAGTGGTGGTTTTAATGTAGATGAAGCGTACGTTGAGTTTGCAATACCATTGCTAGCAAATGCACCATTCGCTGACAGTGTTGAGTTAAGCGCTGCAATCCGTGCCTTTGATTACAGTACATTTGGTTCAGATAATACGTGGAAATTGGGCTTAACTTGGCGCGCTACCGATGAGTTAATGATGCGTGCAGTGCGCTCAACAGCTTTCCGTGCTCCAACAGTTGATGAGTTATACTCAGGCAAAGCTATTTCTTATGATGGCGTAACTTTCCCAGGTGCAGACGATCAAGCTGAAGTAACTGTGGGTGGCAATGCTGCTTTAACACCTGAAGAAGCAGATACGTTAACATTTGGTGTTGTTTATGAGCCACAATGGCTTGACGGTTTTTCAATGACGTTAGATTACTACGATATTGAAATTGAAAATGCTATCAGTACTTACACAAGTCAATTTGTTGTCGATCAGTGTATTAACCCTAATGGTACTGGGACTACATTGTGTGAAAACACTGGTGCGTTGATACGTACTGATGGCCGTATCGTATTCAACAACCAGTTGCGTAACATAGGCTCAGAAAAAACATCAGGCATAGATTTAAACTTAAAGTATTCATTTGATGCGTTAGGTTTAGCATGGAAAACAGGCCTTGATACAACCTATTTAGATGAATATGTTGTTGATACTGGTGCGGTAATTGACTATCAAGGTTATATTACAAACGGTAAAGGTGGCTATGCTGATCTTAAGTCTAACCTTCACGTAACTGTCAGTGGTGACACGTGGGATGCAACATACGAAGCACGTTATGTTGCTGGTATGGATAGCTTTACTTGTCGACTTGATCAAAGCGAATGTATTGCACCGACTACACCATCAGTTGTGTATCATGATATTAGTGGTTCTTACATGATTAACGATGTAGTTACTGTGTCTGCTGGTATCAACAATATGTTTGATAAGCAACCTCCTTACTACACTGGTAATTACTCTGCAAATACTGACCCATATACATATGATGTACTTGGCCGTCGTTTATTTGCTGGTGTAAACATTAAGCTTTAATTAGCAGATTAATCTTATTGAGGCTCAGTATTTACTGGGCCTTTTTTATTGAACAAAGCTGAGTAGGCAAGTACACTTAAGTTTCTAAAATATAGCGCAATTTCTCCAGCGTTAGAGTAGTCCCCAAAATTAACCAAATCGGCTAAGGAGAACTGATTGTTAAAACAAGACGAAAACTTATCTTTTGTCATTGAACCAGAGCTAAATCCTCGCGCTGAGCAGCGTATTGATCTGTACTTTTCGATCCCGAATGAAATGGGGATCAACCCGCAGACGCTTTCTGAAGAATCTTATTTTAATAACCACTTTAAATCGCATTTAGCCTATAACGCCAATAATATACATTTGCCGTTAGTACGAAGCCGTTTTGTGAGTAAAAACAAAGGCGAGCAGCAAGATTATCGGCAAAACCTTAATTTATTTTGCTACCAAGTGCGTTTAGCACTCGATGCTGATATAAAAGATGCCTTAAAAATTGACGAAGCAGAAGACTTTTATAAACGTGCTAACGAAGTGTATGAACAAAGTGAGGGGCTTTTAAAAAAGCTGCGTCGGTATACGCCAGATGATGAAAAGTTACTGCCATTTTTTACCAATGCAGATAACTATTTAAGTTGGCATGTTGAGCAATCTTTTTTAAAGCTTTTAGATGAAGGCCCACGTAGCAGCGATTATGCAAAAGAACGTAATGATTTACTGCAGTTTTGTAAAAATGAAAATACGTACCGCGCTGAAAAAAACTACAACTCAGAAACAACCATGCAAGATGCTAATAGAATAACGAATAAGATGCGCTTGCTACAACGCTTAATTGAGCATGGCGTTATATTACAGCGACAAACTCGTTTTCTGAATAGCTACCTAAAACGTTTGGTCAAAGGCACTGTCACAGCGGTTATAATGGCTTTTGTGATGGTGGTGATATTAAATGCACGTTCTAGTTTTACCGAAGTAACCGCAACACTTATTTTGATTCTAGGGGTTATTTATGGATTACGGGAAATATTTAAAGAAGACATTACACGGGTGATTTGGCGAGCAATCGTGCAAGGGCGTCCCAAATGGCGATTTAGCTTTAAAAACAGTATTACTAAAGATAAGGTGGCGAGCCAGTTTATCTGGCTTGAATATACGCGCTTTAAAAAAATCCCAAAAGAAGTGAAAGCTATTTTTTCAAAACGTCGTCAGCAAAATAAACAAGCCGCGCAGTGGTTGCACTTTGCAAGTGAAACGCGTGTTAGCGCTAAAGAATTTTTACCAGGTTACGATACACTACAACAAACATTACATTTTAACCTTGCACCGTTTGCCCGTTATTTAAAGCGAGGCGAGGGTAAGCTCTATCATTTAGACAGTAATAAAATATCTAAACAGGCGGTAGAAAGGCGTTACCAATTGAACATGGTGCTGATATTAACTGAAGAAGATAAAAAGCTCTACCAACGGTATAAAATAACGCTAAATCGCAGTAAAATAGTGAATATAGAACTTATCTATTCTACAAAATAAAAAGGAGGGCAGATGTAAGTCTGTCCTCCTTTTTTTGTATAAGCATACACTTATTTAACCTGAGATCTGCTTAAGCGATAACTAATGCATTAAGCTCTACGTCAGTTAAATTAAGGTGTGGCTTATTTTCTTTAAAGCAATAAGCCACCAATCCAGCCACTAAATTCAACATAAAGCCGTTCATACTCCGATGTCTCGAATGTTCAATGAAGGATATATTCTTGAGTTGGTCATTAATTGTTTCGATTATAAAACGCTTTGAAAGCATCGCTCTATCCCATAATGACATCGCTTTTGCCTTCATATTTTTGCGAACCGTCGTAATGAGCTTTACCCCTTTATCGAGCAAATCCGCTTCTAAAGCCTTACTTAAATATCCTTTGTCACCGTATAATTTATCCGTCAGGCAGCTCGCTAATTCGCGGACTGGTTGAGTATCATGTACATTTCCTGTTGTCACTTTCGCAGCAACAATTTCACCATGATGATTAACGACTAAATGCAGCTTGAAGCCGTAAAACCATCCCATCGTTCCTTTACCTCGCTGGGCTATTCCATCAAAGGTTTTGTGTCTTGGAATACGAATATTGTGGCAGACCTTAATAGATGTAGAGTCAATGAATTCAACGCCTGTGGGTTTACCTTTAAGTGAAGTGAAATAGGCACACATTGGCACAATTACTCTCGGCATAACGGCTAGAAATCGTGTGTAACTGAGTAAGTTAGGAAATTCACTTTTGTACATAAGTGATACATAACCAAGGTAGTAGTTTTTGAAATCACGATGATGTGACATGTGAAAACTAATAACAATAGTCATAATTTCACTGGTCGTCATACGCCCTGCTCGCTGACGTTTTTGGGTGCCATCTTCGAGTAATTGTTTTTTCCATTGGGGTATAAATACTTTGCAAAAATCATCGACATCGCAAAACAATTCAACTAATTTAATCATGCCTGTTCCTTGTTTATCCAATCGTTCTTGGTCGAAAGATCGGATCTCGGAACAGGCATTTAGTTCAATTTCTTAAACGAGATTCAGGTTTATTTAGTTAAACCGTGCTTGCTGTATAAAGTTACCTTATCGGATACTAACGTGATTTCTATATTTTTAGTTTCGTCGCCCCAAACACAGTTAGTATGGAGTGTTTTTTCTACGCAGTTATCAGCACTGCCTAATAGTGTTTCAACGTCGGCTTTATCCATGCCTATTTTAATTTTTTCGTAGTTTTCTTGACTTACTTTTGAACACGCTGCAAGGCTAAGTAAGGTTGCGATAATTAGAAGTTTTTTCATTTTTATTTCCTAAAGATGAATAATACCAATTTTATTAAAAACATGATCATTCTAGATCATAATCTTAGCTTTGTTATTGAGCTATTTTCTTATCCCTATAATAAATCACTAATTTAATGCAATTGGTATAAGGTTAATGGTTAAACTTTCTTATTTGCACTATTACTCCCATACGAGGGTGATCTAGATAGTGCACTTCGCCACTGATCACACGTCTAAATTGTGAAAAGCGGGCTGATTCTATATCACCATTTTCTAGTTTTTGGCTGATATCAAAATCGGCTGTTATAAAGAGATAATGACGTAAATGAATCTTAAATAAACCATCGAGTTCCCATTTAACGTTTGGCTTATCTGGAGCGTTAAACAGTGCAGGTTGAGCGTTTAACAAGCTAATAAAATCAGGGTTAGCATAGCTAGGTATTGTATTAAGATCATTTTTAAAGTGCTGACCTGCAATTAAATGCATGCTCGGCGAGCGTGATTTACTTGCTCCTTCAAAGCGCCAGCCTGTATGCAGTAAAGGTGTTAGCCCTTTACGAGAGAGCTGTGCATATTGAGTTTTAAATTGCAATTGCTCAGATGATAAAAGGTAAGTTTGCTCCATTGCTTCTTGTGTTTCAACAAGGGGAGTCACAGGGAGTTCATCGTAACTTTGTAAATAATCAATGCTCTCATCACACACACTTGACTGTGGATTAATGCCAACTAATGAATCGGTAAATGAACGTGTTTGAAAGCGCTCATCACCATCTATGCACGCTTGTTTAGCTTGCTCTGTATAAAGTGGAGTCAACAGGTCTAGGGTATTTTTATCTGCAATAGCTTTATGTTTAAGGCTAAAGTCTTCTTGCAAGTAGGGGGCGGGGCGCTGTTTAAATATGAGCACTTCAACCTCAAACCAACGCTCTGCAAATGCAGTGCTGCTAAATAAGCAGCATAAAATAACCAGCGATTTTTTTAGCAACATTAATGGCTAACCTTTTTTTCGAAATCTGCAATCATTGCAGTGACCATTTTTAAGCGTTCGCGGGCATTTGCCTCACTAATTGCAAAGCGCAGTTTATTTGCGCCATCCATTTTGTACACCTTAGGTGCACTTTGTATCAAACCAATGATGAAGCTAGGGTTAACCTTAGTATCTTGGCTGAACTCAAAGTAACCGCCTTTAGGGTTAGCTTCAATTTTTGTTATCCCTAAATTGCTGGCCTGCATTTTAAGCTGTTGTAAGCTAAATAAGTTTTTAGCGGCATCGGGTAATAAACCAAAGCGGTCTATTAGCTCTACCTGTAACTCATCCATATCGTCAAGGTTAGCACAACTAGCAACGCGCTTGTACATACCTAATCGTGCATTAACATCGTGTATGTAGTCGTCAGGTAATAATGCAGCTAGTTTCAAATCTACTTCAGTTTGTTTTTTTAGTAGATTTTCAAGTGTTGGTTCTTTACCTTCGCGTAGCGCATTTACTGCTTGTTCAAGCATTTCCATATACAAACTAAAGCCGATGGTTTGCATTTGACCTGATTGATCATCGCCAAGCAACTCACCCGCGCCACGAATTTCTAAATCATGTGTAGCGAGGGCAAAACCCGCGCCTAAATCTTCTAACGATTCGATTGCTTGTAAGCGTTTACTTGCATCTTTAGATAGCGCTTTTGGGTCGCCCGTCAGTAAATAAGCATACGCTTGGTGATGACTTCGGCCAACTCGCCCACGTAATTGGTGTAACTGTGCAAGGCCGAGTTTATCTGCTCTATCCATAATAATGGTGTTGGCTGTAGGTACATCGATACCGGTTTCGATAATCGTGGTACACACCAACACGTTGTATTTTTGATGATAAAAGTCAGTCATTATTTGCTCAAGCTCTTGCTCGCGCATTTGACCATGGGCTGATGTTACACTCGCTTCAGGGACCCATTCACTAATTTCTTGTGCAACACGGTCAATAGTTTCTACATTGTTATGCAAAAAGTAAACTTGGCCACCGCGTTTAATTTCACGCAGTACCGCTTCGCGTATTAGTTCTACATCACGTTGGCGAACAAAGGTTTTTACCGCTAAGCGTTTAGCCGGTGGCGTTGCGATAATTGATAAATCGCGCATGCCGCTCATGGCCATGTTGAGTGTACGCGGTATTGGCGTTGCAGTCAGTGTAAGTATGTCTACATCGGCGCGCAGTGCTTTAATTTTCTCTTTTTGACGCACCCCAAAGCGATGTTCTTCATCAACAATAAGTAAGCCTAAATCGTGAAATTTAATGTCTTGCTGAATCAGTTTATGTGTGCCAATAACTATATCGAGTTTACCGTTGGCCATTTTTTCAAGCGTGTCTTTTTGCTCTTTGGTGGAGTTAAAGCGTGAAAGCACACCAACTTCAATAGGAAAATCAGCAAAACGGTCTTTAAAGTTTTCATAATGCTGTTGAGCTAGCAGGGTAGTTGGTACTAAAATGGCGACCTGTTTGTCATCGTTAACCGCTACAAAAGCAGCACGCATGGCCACTTCTGTTTTACCAAAGCCTACGTCACCACACACTAAGCGATCCATGGCTTGTTTTGATTGCATATCACCTAATACGGCTTCTATGGCGTTGCGCTGATCGTCAGTTTCTTCAAACGGGAAGCTATCGCTAAATTGGCGATATGCAGGGGCATCTAGGGTGAATTTATTACCTGGCTTTGCTTGGCGTTGAGCATAAATATCAAGTAATTCTGCGGCTACATCGCGAACTTTTTCAGCCGCACGTTTTTTTGCTTTTTCCCAAGCATCTGAGCCAAGCTTATGCAGCGGGGCGCTGGCTTCTTCACCGCCAGAGTAACGACTAAGCATATGCAATGCAGATACTGGCACGTACAATTTAGCTTCACTTGCGTAAGTAATCGTAACAAACTCAGTAACTACACCTGCAGCGTCAATTGTTTGCAAACCTTGATAACGGCCAACACCATGATCGAGATGCACAACAGGTTGGCCTTCTTTTAGTTCTGCTAAGTTACGAATTAGCGCATCTTGGCTGGCTTCGTATTTATGTTTGCGGCGTCTGCGCTGAGATACTTTTATACCCAGCAGTTCTTGCTCGGTAATAATTGATAGGCTTGGTTTAGTGCCAAGTACCACACTTTGCTCAAGTGGGCTTACTATTAAACCTACATCACTCGGGCTTTTTGTAAATTGTTCGAGTGTTTCGAATTCTTTAAATTTTAAACCGCTTGGTTTTAGAATGCTCAGTAATGATTCACGACGACCATCGGATTCAACACTGAGTAATATACGGCCTTTTTTCTTTTTTTGCTCTGCTACATAATTTATGAACGCGCCATAAGGTTCATGCTGTTTATGATCGATTCGAATGGCAGGCAGCTCGCTAACACTTAAGTTTTTATTCCCTGCTTTAGTGCCAAGCTTTGCAAGCGATAAGCGGATACGTGCAAAATTTCCTAAATTAGAAAACAACTCTTCAATAGGCTGATAAAGCGCATTAGGCTCTAGTAATGGACGAAGTGGGTCAACTCTGCGGTTTTCATAACGTACATTTACATCGTGCCAAAAGTTATCTGCCGCATGCTCTAAATCACCTAGTTGCATAACAGTTGTCGTATCTGGAAGATAGTCAAAAATAGTCGCTAGTTTTTCAAAAAACAACGGCATGTAGTATTCAATACCGGCAGGCCAGTTACCTTTACTCACTTGCATGTATACAGAATCTTGCTGCGAACTTGCGCCAAATTTTTCACGGTAGCTTATTCTAAAACGTTCAATATCAGCGTCGTTAGTTGGAAACTCATGTGCTGGAAGTAGCTCAATTTTATCTACTTTTTCATCAGAACGCTGCGTTTCTACATCAAATAAACGAATGGTGTCGAGTTCGTCATCAAAAAAATCGAGTCTAAATGGGTGCGGGCTACCCATAGGGTACAAATCAACAATAGAGCCGCGTATAGCGTATTCGCCGTGCTCCATTACTTGTTGAACATTTAAATAACCAGCTTGCTCTAAGTTGTCACGAAAGTTATGTGTGTCTAGCTTGTCGCCCACTTTAAAATTTATTGTTGAGCCGTAAATAAACGAGGCCGGGGCTGTGCGCAACATTAAGGTAGATACAGGCACAATTAACACACTTTGTTGTTCTTTTTTTAAGGTATTTAAAGTGGCTAACCGGGCTGAAATAATATCTTGATGGGGAGAGAAATGATCGTATGGCAGAGTTTCCCAATCAGGAAATACCATTACTGGGTTATCGGGTAATAAATATTCTAACTCTGTTTCAAGGCGCAGTGCGCTTGGTGTATCAGGCGTAACAATCAAGACTAAGTTGTCTTGCTGTTTAACGCCTTCAGCAATGGCAATACTTAAACCACTTCCGCTTAGCTGGCCCCATTGAATTTTATCTTTTTGAGATTTTACCCAAGGCAAGGCTGCCCATTGCTCAAACGCCATTTATTACTCCATTTATAGTTGGCTCTTAGCAAGTAAGAGCCATTATATTTGTTACCCAGAGTTCAGGTGACTTAGTCTCGGTATATTTTTGTTAGGTCTTTATAGTGATCAATTCGTCGGTCACGCAAGAACGGCCAGATACGTCTTACGTTTTCTGAGCGTTTTTGATCAATTTCTACTACTAAAATTTGCTCATCAGTATTATTAGCCTCTGCTAATAATTCACCTTGTGGGCCTGCAATGAACGAATTGCCCCAAAACGCAATACCATCGCTTTGCGCGCTTGGGTCACTTTCATGGCCAACGCGGTTACAGCTAATTACCGGTACACCGTTGGCAACCGCATGGGCACGCTGGCTAATAACCCACGCATCTTTTTGACGGGTTTGCTCAGCAATGTCGTCGTTAGGATCCCAACCAATAGCGGTTGGGTAAATTAATATCTCAGCGCCAGCCATTGCCATTAAACGTGCCGCTTCAGGAAACCATTGATCCCAACATACTAGCACGCCTAATTTACCGACCGAGGTTTGAATAGGCTCAAAACCGATATCACCTGGGGTAAAGTAAAATTTTTCGTAAAAACCAGGGTCATCAGGAATATGCATTTTTCGGTATTTACCCGCAATGCTGCCGTCTTGCTCTAATACAACTGCGGTGTTGTGATAAAGGCCCGTTGCACGTTTTTCAAATAAAGAAGCGACAATTACAATACTTAGCTCTTTAGCAAGCTCACCTAAGGCATTACTGCTAGGACCTGGAATAGTTTCGGCTAAATCAAATACGTCAACATTTTCGGTTTGGCAAAAATAGAGGCTTCGGTGTAGCTCTTGAAGTACAACCAGTTTTGCACCTTTTTGAGCGGCTTCACGAATGGCATTCATTGATTTTGCCATATTGTGCTGAGCGTTATCGGTATTGCTTTGTTGCACTAACGCAACGGTTAACTTTGCAGGGCTTGTCATTGTGCTGCTCCAGCTAAAAATCCACGAGGTAATTGCATTGTAATACAGTGCAGGCTGCCAAATTGCTCAATAATAGGTTGGCAATTTACGCCAATAATAATGTGCTCAGGGTATGCTTTTTGAACTTGAGCAAGAGCACGTTCATCATTGGCATCATTATACGTTGGCACAAGTACCGCATTATTAATAATTAAGTAGTTAGCGTAGGTAGCCGGTAAACGTGTTTGCTCATCGTCATAAGCGGCTTTTGGCCACGGTAACTCAATTAAGTTATATGGGGTGTTATCGGCCGTTTTAAAGGTTTGCAGTTGTTTTTCCATTGCATCAAGTGCGCTAAAGTGTTCATCAGTTTTATCATCGCACTGCACATAGACAAGGGTATTATTTGGTGCAAAACGCACGAGCGTATCAATGTGGCTGTCGGTGTCATCGCCCGCTAAATAGCCATGATCAACCCATAAAAAACGTGTCGCGCCCAAGTGCTCTTTTAAAAGTGCTTCAATATCACTTGGGTTTAAATCTGGGTTACGGTTTTTATTGAGCAAACACTCACTGGTTGTTAGTAATACACCGTGTTCGTTTATCTCAATACCACCGCCTTCAAGTACCATATCGAGTGCTTGATATTGGTTTTTTGAACTACTTAATTCTTTTACCAATGTACGGTTTATTTGATTGTCTAATGTGCTTTCAAACTTATTGCCCCAACCATTAAAAGTAAAATCATATACTTTTAGTTGCCCTGGCGTATCAATAGCGCCACAAGTGAGCGGACCATGATCGCGTGCCCACGTATCATTGGTAGGCGTTACTACAAAATGAACACGATTTAGAGCGATATTAGCGCTATTTAGCAGTGCTGTAATATGCATTTTTAAGGCGCTGTCATGCGCCACAATAACAAGCTGTTGCTGCGTTGTTATGTGCTTAGCAAGTTCAGTATAAACAGGTTCTACACCTGCTAAGTTGTCGGCCCAATCGGTGTTTTTGTGAGGCCACGTGAGCATAACGGCGTCTTGCTCGGCCCATTCTGGTAAAAGTCTAAAGTTCATGAATTTTATATACTAATTAAGATGACGCTAGTTTAGCATTTTACATAAAGATGTCAGCTAATTATCACTGTTTAGGTCGGCTTGGTTTGGTTCGGGTTCTTGGCGTTTTTTAAGCTGACGAGTCTGCGCATGTAAACTCGCTCTAACAATAAGCTCTTGATCGGTTGCTCTAATGGCAGTAAATAGCATGGTGTATTGATAATGCTCACTCTCTTGCTTTTCTATGGCAACCACTTCGGTGTAACAATAAACAGCCGAGGCTTCGTGATGTAAAAAGAGCTTAGTTCTAAATGCTTGACCAATAGGGTGTACATCTGGTGAGGTAAAACGAATACCGCCACCGCCGTAGCTATCACATTGTATAGCGTTATCTTGTGCTTGCTCTGAGGCTAAAATATGGCTCATTATTAAATCAATTTTACGTGACTGCGCCTGCAAAAAAGTAGCTAGCTCTTGTGCTATATCGCCTAAGTTACGCAGTGGGCGTAAAGAGCTTTGTTCAAGTTCACTGACTTCGTTAGCGAGTCTAAATAGTGGGGGTATGTCGTCTTCTAATTCAAGTTGCGATTGAGGCACTTCATCATTCGATACAGCGAATAGATTCACTCTTATACTTTCATTTATTTGAAAGTACTGCTCAAATTCACCTAATCTTTCACTATTCATTATCTTCTCCACCACGTATTTATTTAATAGTAGCGTTGTGAGTACTAAATTGCTAGCAGATAAAGTAACGCTTAACGAGCTAAATACTTTGTTTGCATTCAATTTTTTAACATACTGATTATGAAATAAATACGCTAAGACATATTTAGGGTTAGTTATAAAAAAGCGGCCAATATCATCCTGACATTGACCGCTTGGGTATTGATTTATTAGCGCATACTTATTTAAGTAGAGCGGCTAATTCATGTAAATCTTTCACAACGTGGTCAGGTTTTTTAGCTAATGGATAAAGGGCTTTGCCAGGGCGTGCAATGAACGTGGTTTGTAAGCCAGCTTCTTTTGCACCAGCAACATCCCAGCCGTGCGCTGCTATCATCATTGCTTCATTGGGTGCTACATTTAGCTTTTTAAGCACCCACTCATAAGCACGTAAGTCTGGTTTATAAATTTTAATATCTTCGATACTGTAACGTGCGTCAAAGTACGATATTAAACCAGCGCTTTCAAACTGTGCCTTAACACCTTTGTTTGAAGAATTTGTAAGACTTACTAATTTATAGCCCTGTGCTTTGAGTTTCGTCAGTCCTTCTTTAACATCGCTATGGGGAGGAAGGGTCAAAAGTGGCGTAACAATGGCTGTTTTAGCTTGTTCACTGGTAATATCAATATTGTTGTTTTGGGCAACCATAAGTAGCGACGCTACCCCGATTTTTCCAAAGTCGTGATAGTTACCGCTTACTGTGTCTACCAGTGAATGGTGTAGCATGGTAGAGAACCACAGTGGTAATAAATCTTCACGTCCGCCTAGTGCTTTACCTATTGATGTACGCATTGACGTCAAATCAAGTAGGGTTTCGTTTACATCAAAAATAAGCACTTTAGGTTTTGCTTGTTCTTTTGGTTCATCAGCTACGGCGTAACCAGATACAAGGCTTGTGCCCACAAGTAGTGAAAGAGTGAATGTTTTTAACGATTTTAAAATAGACATTAATTATCCTCCGATTCAAGTGCTGCCATAACATCAATAGGTTCTGCACGTAATGTGTAATCTTCATTTAAAAAGGCATAAGTAATAATACCCGCTTGATTAATTACATAAGTGGCAGGTAGCGGCAATTTAAAGCTTTTATCGCCATAGTAGTGTTCAAAATCAATGCCAAATTCGGTATATAACCTTTGAATACGCTCATCGAGTGTAAACAACAAACCAAATTGCTCAGCTACTTCATTACTAACATCTGAAAGTACATCAAATTCGAGATCGTTTTTTTGAGCCGTAGAGAGAGTTTCATCAGGCAACTGTGGTGATATAGCCACTAATTGAGCGCTTTGAGTTTTAAATTGCGGTAAGTAATCGTTAAGTGCCTTTAGCTCTAAATTACAATACGGACACCAACCACCTCGATAAAAGCTAATAATGACAGGGCCTTTTTGTAGTAAATCCGCAAGTTTAACGTTTTCGCCTTTATGATTTACTAAGCTGAAGTTCTCTACTTTTTGGCCAGTTTGCAACGCATTGTCTTTAATATGCTGTGCGATAAGCTCTTCGTTTGTGGTGTTCATTAATGCCAAAACATCAGCCGGTAATTTGGCCTCTTTTTGGATGTTGTAGGCATCTATTTGCGCTTTTAAACTCATGATTGAACCTCAATAATTAAACTGTATGACAGTATAGTGTTTTAGTTATTTAAATAAACATTGCAAAAGTGAAAGCTTCATTCGAAAATATTAAACATTGAAAAATGCTCAATGGCACCTTTATGTATAACTTAAGTGATTTAGAAACATTTATAGCTGTGGTTGAAAACAAAGGGGTACTTGCTGCTGCGCGCGAGCAACGTTTATCACCTGCAACGGTAAGCCATCGCTTGAGTAAATTAGAGCGCGAACTTGCTACCGTGCTTGTTTTTAGAGATAGCCGACGAATACGATTATCTCCCGCAGGAGAAATATTTTATACCCGAGTTGGCGCCATAATAGAAGCACTGCAGGACGCAGAGCATAGTATCGGTGCACGAAGTTCATCAGTGAGCGGTTTATTACGCGTGACTATGCCACCTTGGGTTTTTTCAAAATATGTAATGCCTAAACTTAATGAGTTAGAGCAGGCTTATCCTGAGCTAAAACTTGATTTTTTAATAACCGATCATTTTGTAAATGTGGTTGATGACGCGCAAGACGTGGCGATTCGAGTAGGGCAGTTAAATGACTCAGGATTGCTGTCGCGAAAAATAGTAAATAATAGCCGAATACTTTGCGCAGCGCCGAGTTATATAGAAAAACACGGTATGCCTAAAAATTTAATGCAGTTGAGCGAACATTATTGGGTATGTTTGCCGTGGCAACGGCAATTAAAACTGTTTGACGAACACAAAAAAATACATACTTTTAATGCTAAAACTCGTTTTACTATTTCAAACTCAGACAACATGACTCAAGCTGCTATTGCAGGACATGGCATTGCAATTAAATCAAAAATAGCCATTAACGAGGAGCTTAAAAATGGCACTTTAGTTGAAATAATGGCGGGTGTGATGGCGCAAAGTGACGCGCCAGTGTGGTTTTTACGGCCGCAAAATAGTTTAACCACTCGCAAAACCGATGTATTTTATGATTTTATGAAATCGCTATTTTTAAGCTGTAAATAATCGCAGGTACGCGCGTTTTATTCCTGTTAAAACTAGATAACCACTAAGCTCTGCGAGTAGGGCTATAATAATGGCTGCAATAACAGCGGCTGTAATTGAGTCCTGCTTTAAAATAATTTGTCCTTCAAAACGTTGCCATACTTGTTGTTTTATATCACTTAAATTACTGGTGAGTGTAAATAAATAGGGCGACTTTGAAAATGCATTAACGGCAGTTTGCAATGTTTGCTGGCGAGTATTGAGTGCATCAATATTGTTTGCACCTTTACCGACAATATCATCATCTAAATTTTGATAGTGCTTGATTAGTTTCTCTAAGTCATTGTTAAAGTACTGTGCGGCATCATTTTTAAATGGTGCAATTGCTTTATTGGCTTCAATGAGTTGTGCATTTAGGGCCTGTCCAAAGTCGCTTACAAATGCAGGAATTTGCACACCTAAAAGCAAGCCGCAGGCAAAAAAGCTTAATCGAATATAATCTAAAAATTTACTCATTTATCTTTCTATCCATATAAATAACCCAAAGTTAACATTTTGCTTGTTTTTATGCTCAAAACTCGTAATCTACTAGTAATAAAAATAACAACAGGTGGATGTTAAGGATGACGAAAAAAGTAACGTTTACGTCAACATTTGTTGATATTTCAAGTCAACTTAAGCGTTTTGTTTCTCGCATAGTTCAGCCCGATGACGTAGAAGACATTGTGCAAGAAACGTTTATAAAAAGCTACGAAGCCGATTTAAAACAAGATATTCAATTTACCCGCAGTTACATGCTTAAAACAGCAAAGCATTTAGCACTTAATCATATTGCTAAGTGGGATAACAAATTTAACGAATCTTTAGAGCAAAACAGCGAATTGCCCATGTTGCTTAAATCAATGCAGCTTGAGGATGAATACACCTCTAAAGAGCGCTTTTTACTTTTTTGTAGAGCCACAGAACAGCTTAGTGCCTCGATTCGTAAATGCTTTATATTAAAAAAAGTATACGGTATGAGCCAAAAAGAAATAGCAGAAAACATGCAGCTAAGCCAAAGTACGGTGGAAAAGCATATAGCAAAGGGATTATTACAAACCCTATTGTATATGCGAGAGCATGACCAAAATATTAATCCACAAAACAACACTACGCCAGCTTCATTGCAACCGTTGTCAACACAGAGAGTTGCAAAATGAGCAATGTGCATCCATTTACTTCAAAAAACGTAATTTTAGAAAATGCCTGTACATGGGTAAGTGCTATTGATCGTGGGCTTAGCAATGAAGAAAAAGAACAATTTAAGCTGTGGATGCTGCAAAGTGCCGCGCATCAAGACGCAGTATACGAAATTGCCCAATTGTGGGATGAACTTTCTGTGTTAAATGAATTAAGCATTTTATTCCCTCAACACAACAGTGCTAACCACTCTAAAAGCAAGTGGGTTGTTCCATATTCTATTGCGGCAAGTTTATTTGCAGCGTTAATGGTTTGCAGCTATTTATTGGTTAATTTAGAAAATGACTTTGGTAAAGAGTTAGCTAAAGTCAATTACACTAAAATTTATCAAACTAAAGTGGGCGAACAAGCAACCTATGTCTTACCCGATGGGACTATTGTGCAGTTAAATACGAACAGTATGTTAGAAGTTGCTTATAGCAAAGGGCGCAGGCAATTATTACTCAATAAGGGGGAAGGGCGTTTTAACGTGGCAAAAGATGCATCGCGTCCATTTAGTGTTATGGCGGGTGATAAGAGCTTTACTGCGTTAGGCACGGTATTTAATGTACAACGCAATACTTCATCAGATTTAGAGCTCGTGGTTACCGAAGGCAAAGTGATGATCACCGATCCAAGTGTCGCGGTTGATGCTAACGACTTTAAAGCGTACCAACTTGCTGACAACAGCACACAAAAAATTCGTCAAATTAATGCAAATATTGTTACTTCTGGCGAAAAAGCGGTTATTGAACAAAGTATAACAAAACCAATAACGCAGCTTTCTGTAGATGATGTACAACGTGACTTAGCATGGCAAAATGGGATGTTAATTTTTAACGGGGAGCAATTAGGTGACGCTTTAAACGAGGTGAGTCGCTATACCGCTACGCGCTTTGAATTATCGTCTGCAGAGCTTGCTAAAATTAAAGTGGCAGGCGTATTTAGAGCTGGCGACGTAGCCGGCTTACTTGAGAGCTTACAAACTAACTTTTCAATTGACCATGAACGTTTAGGCGAGCATGTGGTAAGTCTTAAATACCAGACAAAATCATAAGTAGCAGCTATGCAAATCAAACATATGTTAGATAAAGTTGCATCTATAGAGATCACACGTAAAAAAAATATTAAAAAAAAGAAACAAAGCCATAGAGGATTTTTGTTTGTCAGTTGTTTATATAAGTTGCGCAGTAACCATACGCATTTATTGGGTGGTTTAAGTGTGCTTGCCCCCGCGATTTTTAGTATCAGTGTGCAAGCCACAACTCAAACCACTGGGCAAATGGTGCAATTTGATATAAAAGCGCAGCGAGCAGACAAAGCCTTAATTGAATTTGCTAAGCAAACCGAGCAAACCGTGGTGTTTTCTTATGAGTTGGCAAAGCAATATGATGCAAATTCAGTATATGGATTTTATACCCAGCTAGATGCATTAGCAGCATTGCTAGGTGGAACTGAGCTCGATGCGGTTGTTGATCAAAATGGATTACTGAGTATAAAACTCAAACAAATCAACAGGAATGATAACAACATGATGAAGCTTTCAGCGGTCAGTGCAGCCATATTACCCGCGTTACTTGCGGTAAATTCACAAGGTGTCAATGCAGCACAAGAAGTTGCTCAAGAAAAAATTGAAAAAATTGCTATTGTCGGTAGCCGCGTAGCAGGGCGTTCAGTTGAAGATTTACCCGTTCCAGTAGATATTTTAAGTGCTGAAGCGCTTGAAAACACAGGCCAAACCGAAGTTGGCCGTATGTTACAGTCTATTGCCCCTTCATTTAACTTTTCAAGCTCGTCAATTAGTGATGGTACCGATGCATTAAGACCTGCCACACTGCGTGGTTTGGGTCCAGATCAAACACTCGTGTTGATCAACGGTAAACGTCGCCACCAAGCAAGTATTATTCATATCAATACATCAGTAGGACGTGGTACTGCGGGGACTGATATGAATGCAATTCCAGCCTCTGCTATTAAACGCATTGAAGTACTGCGTGATGGCGCTGCGGCTCAATATGGCTCTGATGCAATTGCCGGTGTTATTAATATTGTTCTTAAAGATGGTAGCGAAGGCGGTAAAGCGGCTATCAATTATGGTCAGTATTCAGAAGGTGATGGCGAAACGATTAATGTTGATTTTAATAAAGGCTTTGCGCTTGGCGATGACGGTTATTTAAATGCAACAATTAATTACCGCGACCGTTCGCCCACTAATCGTGCTGGTTTACATGGCTCTTGCCAATTCTACGGTTGTACAGAGCTAAGTGACGGTACTTTATTGGCTGGTGATCCGCGTGAAGTGAGCGCAGACAGAGATACATTTAGAATTGGTGATGCCGACTCTCAACAGTTTGGTTTAACAATTAATACAGGTTATGAGTTAGGTGATGGCGAGCTTTATGGTTTTATTACTTACTCGACGCGTGATAACGAATCGGCTGCGTTTTTCCGTCATAATGCAAATGCGGGTGGTAACCCAGTACTACAAGATAACGATGCGACAATTCCGTTAGGTTTCTTACCAAAAATAAACACCACTATCGATGATATTTCCTATAACTTTGGTTACAAAACACAATTTGATAATGATGCAAGCCTAGACTTATCTTACACGTACGGTGAAAACAGTATTGATTACACAACAAGTGACACAATCAATGCTTCATACGCTAACTTTTTACGTTATGACCAAGGGTTAAGTGCTGCAGATATTCGTACAACAATCCCTCGTGAAGCATATGCCTATGGTATGGAATTATCACTGCAAACCATCAATCTTGATTTTACGCAAAACTTTGATGATTACTCTTTAGCGATGGGTGCTGAAATTCGAACTGACGAATACCGTATTTTAGAAGGTAATGAATACGCATACCGCGATTACGATACAAATAACGGGGTAAGTATTTACGACGGGTTAAGTGGTGGTGTAGGGAGCGAAAACGCATCTGGCGGCACGCAAGGTTTTGGTGGTTCATCTCCCGCTTCATCTGTTGATGAGTCGCGTGATGTCATTTCATTCTACATAGACGCTGAGGCATATGTAATAGACGATGTCATTTTATCGGGCGCACTTCGCTACGATAACTACAAAGGCTTTGGTGATACTGTTAACTTTAAACTAGCGGGTAACTGGTCAGTTACTGAGGATATTTCATTACGCGGTGCATTAAGCTCAGGCTTTAGAGCCCCGTCTATGCAACAGTTATACTTTAATAATATTAGCACGCAGTTTGTTGTCGGTCCAAATGGTACATTGGTTGCTGAAGAAGTGGGGACATTCAGAAATGATTCAACACTTGCGCAAAGTTTAGGTATTCCAAAACTGACAGAAGAAAAATCTCAAAATCGCAGTTTAGGTATTGTGTATAACGTAACAGATAACATTAACGTGACGGTTGATTACTACTCGATAGATATTGACGATCGTATTGTTATCAGTAATCGTCTAGGCAAAGGGCTTTCTTCTAGCTTAGATGCCGCACTAGTTAGCTCTGGTGCAGGTGCGGGTCAGTTTTTCTTAAATGGTGCTGATACTGAAACGCGTGGTATCGATTTTGTAGCAACATGGAATACAGAAGGTTTAGGCGGCACACTTGATTTTACACTTGCTGCTAACTTTACTAAAACTGACGTTGTGTCGTTATTTACACCAGCAGGTTCAGGTTTAGAAACTGTGCCGGTTGAAGATGTATTCTCAGATCAAGAAATTTCAATCATCGAAGAATGGCAACCAGAGGATCGTATTAACTTAAGTGCGCTTTATCAACGCGATGACTGGACGGTTAATTTATCGCTTAATCGCTTTGGTGAATACACGGTTGAAGATGGCGGCAGTCAAACGTATTCAGCAGAAATTTTGACTGATATTAAAGTGAATTACTTTGTTACAGAAGACCTATCTGTCAACATTGGTGCTAACAATTTGTTTGATGTCTATCCTGACAAAAACAAAATTGGTAATTCACGCTCAGGCACCATTGTCGATGCAAATGGTAATACTATTGTAAGTAGCCCTGGTGTATTTGAGTACTCACGCCGTTCAGCGCCATTTGGCTTTAATGGTGCTTATTACTATATCGGCGCAGAATACCGTTTTTAATAAATAACTCTCCCTTTGTTATTTAACAACCTAAGGGCCGAAAGGCCCTTTTTTTGCTTTGATCTGTCATAAAAATTTCACTGTTTTTTCAAGTTAAAATCTTCAATACTGTCTGGACTAGACCAGATTGAGTGGAATAACTATGAATGATTATTTATTACTAACCCCAGGGCCGCTAAGTACTTCTGATACAGTAAAAAAAGCGATGCTAAAGGATTGGTGTACATGGGACGATGAATATAACCAAGGTGTAGTTCAGGCAATTAGAGCTAAGTTGGTGGCACTTGCTACGGCACATCCAGGTTACACCAGTGTGCTAATGCAAGGCAGCGGAACAGCGAGTGTAGAGTCTGCTCTTGGTAGCTTAATAAAAAGCAGTGATAAATTGTTGGTTATTAATAATGGGGCATATGGTGAGCGAATAGGCGAAATTGCTGCCTATTTGAATATTAACACACACATTATCAATTACACCGAAACCCAACTACCGAATGTAGCTGATATTGAAGCTGTTTTACTAAACGACTCTGACATTACGCATATAGCAATGGTTCACTGCGAAACAACCACGGGTATGTTAAATCCAGCCGAAGCAGTGGGGCAGTTGGCCAAAACGTATAACAAGGTGTTTGTTTTAGATGCAATGAGCAGTTTTGGCGGGATCCCTTTCGATTTGGCTGATTGGCATGTTGATGTGATGATTAGCTCGGCAAATAAATGTATTCAAGGTGTACCAGGTTTTGGTTTTGTGATTTGCAAACACCATCTTATAGCGCAAAGCGAAGGCGTTTCACGTTCCCTTTCTTTAGATCTCTTTGCACAGTGGCACTGTATGGAGAAAAACAATGGTAAGTGGCGTTTTACTTCACCAACTCATGTCGTACGGGCTTTTTATCAGGCATTAGTCGAACTTGAAGAAGAGGGAGGGATCACAGAGCGTTATAAACGTTACAAGGAAAACCAGCACATTCTTGTCACGGGAATGAAAAAGCTTGGTTTTTCTCCTTTATTAAATACGTCAGTGCATTCACCGATTATTACCTCGTTTTTATCGCCAACAGGACAGGATTACGACTTTAAAACGTTTTATAATGCACTAAAAAACCAAGGATTTGTGATTTATCCGGGTAAAGTGTCGGATGCGGATTGTTTTCGTATTGGTAACATTGGCCACGTATTTGCAGCTGATATGCATCGCTTGCTTGACGCCGTAGCAAGTAATCTTTATTGGCAAGATACAGTATAAATTGAGCAATAAAAGCGATACTAGAAGTATCGCTTTTATTGGCCTTCGACAATCATTTCAATCGCATTGTGTAACCAATATTCAATATTATGATCAACCAATTTTTGTTGCTCATCAAAACGTTGACGCACTACTTTTAAGCATGGTGTACCACTGTTTTTTTCAAGCATCTCGCAGACATTGTCAGGAAGCACCGTTACGCTAATAATGCTCTGTTCTTTTACTACATTTGTTGCATATTGTTTGGCCATGATCTCGGTAATTGAGCTATTTAACGAATGCTTATTAAGACCGTCAAAGCGCTGTGCATCACAAAAAATGTCTTCAAACATAACTGCACGATTGTCCAAGCTACGCACACGCTGTAGATGATATAGACTCTGTGCGCTAAAGATATCGGTAAAATTAATGTTATCAATTTTGTTCACACTCACTAAACGTGTTTGTGCTGTGAAGCCTTGCTGCTTAGCAAGTTCGTAGAAGTTAACTTTTGTTGCGGGATGCCATTTTAGTTTATGTGGAGTGACAAACCAGCCTTTTCGTTTTTGACTATAAATTAATCCTTCTGCTTCTAATCTGATCAATGCTTCACGCACAGTAATACGTGTAGAATTAAAGTGCTCTTGTAAAGCCCGCTCTGAGGGCAGCTTACTGCCCGTAGCAATTTCGTCTTGCTGGAGTAGGGTGAGGATATAATTGCGAATTTCTTGAAATAAAAGCATAGTTTTATGTTTACCGTTCATTGACTTGAGGTGTGAATAATTAACCCATCTCAAACGACCACTGTTAACGCTTATAGCATTCAGTTTATATTATTAAATCAGTATGTTAATAAATATCTTAACCAAAATTTAGGTTAATTATTTGCCAGCTTAGTTTAGGGTCAGTTTATCTTTCTAGGTTAAATTTTTTTGCGTATGCACTAACGTGCTGTAAGTACAGCTCAATTTTTTGTAACCAGTATGACAGAGCTGATGTAACCATATCTGGATCTTTACCTGCATCATCGAGATGACGTAATGTAAGTAAATCTTCAAAGTCAGGTTGGTTTTCAAAAACCTGTTGCTGATGTTTTGTTAATCCATCTCCTTGTTGCTGTAGTGTTTTTCGACTTGCGGTTGACAGTAAAGCACGATAGCACTTTGAAGTTGACACCAAATAACGCTTGGCCTGCACATGATATTGCACCATCCGGACCACTGCATGACTAAAATTGTGAGCTTTTAAAAAATCAGCTCCAAGCTGGCTATGATGAATATAGCCTTGTTGATTCATATCTGATTTTTGCTGGTGCTGTGCAATTAAGTGGCCAATATCATGTAAAAATGCGGCAATCACAATATCATCCTTGTGACCTTGGCGTTGCGCTAATGAGGCACATTGTGCACCGTGAGCAAACTGCGAACAGGCTTCATCGTAGTGAATATTACCGTAAGTGAGATATAAAAAACTAATTTCTGCTACTGCTGAAGCAATGGCAGGAAAATCTTGTTTAGACATTGTATATTACCTGAGTGATTGCGTGTCAACTTTTGCTGCACTGCCGCTGAGTTTATCTAAGTAGCAGTCTATTTTATGCGGTTGCAAGTTTAAATCTTCAGCCAACTCTTTACGGCGAATAGCATTACGCACAATATAGGCGCCAGCGGTACGAATAGGCTCTATTGGGAATTGCTTAAGTGGCTGATTTACTAATCCGCAGTGTTGCCATTGTGGATTATTATTAAGCACCATAGCTGAGAGTATTTTTGCGCCTAAATAAGACTGAACAATACCATTACCAGAATAACCACCTGCATAAAGCACGTGCGGATGTGCGTTTAAATGCCCGAAAAAAGGAAAGCCAGTGGCACTTCTGTCAGATGGCCCAGTCCATGTGCGTTCGATAGGCAGTTCATGCCCTTTGAAAAAATGAGCCAATGAGCTATTAAGTAATTTTTTATAGTGACTTGGTTGGTCAAATTTGGGGTGTACTTTATTACCATAACTGAAAAAATTTCCACCTTTGCCAAGCATTAAACGCCCATCTGAGGTGCTGCGGTAATAGTTAACAAAAGTGCGAGAATCAATAATTGCACTACCATGGTTTAACTTGAGCTGCTCAAGCACATCAGGTATTGGTTTGGTGATGATCATGTCACTTGAAACCAAGACTACTGAGCGGGAAAACTGGCTTTGTAAAGTGGGTAGCCACGCATTAACAGCAAAGATAAGGGTATTACAAACTAATGCCCCTTGATTGGTGGTGACATTTATTGGCTCATGCCCATGATGCTGTTTATAACGACAATGCTCAATAACATCAACCCCCATTTGTTGAGCAACACGCTTAAGCCCTCTGACTAATTTTGCTGGTTGGATACTGCCGCCATGAGCAGAAAAATGAGCATGCAAATTTTGTTTTGAGCCTGTTTGTAACAGTTGCTCAGCAGTGCACTTTTGCCAAGAATTGAGTTTAAATTGATCTAAACAATCCAAAGCGTTATCAAGCAAGCCCAGTTGTGCACGGTTAGAGGCGGTATAAAAACATCCGTCGATTCTGCAGTCACAGTCAATACCTTGTTCTTTTGTGAATGCGCTTATTTCATGCACGGCTAGTTCAGATTGCTTAACTAAAAATAGCGCGTTATCTAAACCAACAAGCTTAATTAGGCTAGGAAGCTTTGTTGACCAGGTTAGCATTGCGCCGCCATTTCGCCCAGATGCGCCTTGGCCGCATAATCCTTGCTCAATAATGGTTACTTTTTTTGTAGGATGTTGCTGTTTAATATTGATTGCAGTCCAAAGGCCGGTGAACCCGCCACCAATAATGCACACATCAGTGTGATGCCCTTGGGGTAATAAATGAAAAGGCGCAGCGGCCTCCTCATTTATAGCGCTATCAAACCAAAAAGGTTGATATGTCATTAAGGGCGCTCTCCACGTGCAAGTCTTGCTTCAATTTGCATAAGAATAGGCTCAATATCAGCGAGTGAATCAATCACGTAATGTGCGCCACTGTAATAAAGTTGTTGGTAGGCTGTACGAATAAGTTCATCTTGTTCGGTTTGTGAACATGCTTGCCATTGTGACTCTGTTAGGCCCACTGCATTGCCTGTTAATGCAACGCCGACTGTCCACATTCCGGCGTTTAAGCCTTCTGCAATACCAGGTGCTGAGTCGTCGACTTTAACGCAATGTGCGACATTGCTGATCCCCAATACATTTACATTTTCAAGAGCCATCCAAGGACCAGGGCGAGATCCCGCTGATAATTCATCGCTGCCTACGCTGTGATCGGGTTTATAACCATATTCAGCCGCCGCAACTTCTAATATATCCATAACTTGGCGAGGATAACCTGAGCAACTGCCTATTTTCAAACCTTGTTGCTTTAAGCGATTTAACACCGGTAATACCCCTGCAATTGGCATTGCTCGCTCAGCGACTTTGGCTTTTTGTAATGGCATAAAAGTCTCGTAAATATGATCAATTTGGTCATTACTCATAGGCGCACCAAACTGTGTTTGCCAACGCGCTTTAATATCGGCAAGTGATCCTAATGTTGCGATGTGATCCCATTTACCCATACCCATTGGAATGCGCGCTTCTTGTAAACTGATTTCGAAATTAAACGCGGTTTTAAATGCTTCAACAAAAATGGTGGTTGGAGCAACTGAGCCATGATCAACAACCGTGCCGGCCCAATCTAAAATGAGTGCTTCTAACTTTGTCATAATGTTCCTTAAATATTTATAGAGGCCAATGTTGGCGCAGGTGTTTTTTGTGTAGATAAACGAATTGAAAAGTAACTTAACGAGCACAGAACTAAAAACCCAGCCACAGTGCCGACCCAATAACTGGCCGTAATAAAGAAGTTCAGCCAACTGATTTCAGGCATTACAAAGGTGCGATAGAGTAAAATGCCCACAGAGCCTAAATAGCCAGCAGAGTCGGCTAGATATATTAAAAACCCTGCGTTAGCTGTTGAACCAACGGCCGAAATCATTCGATCAAATAAGAAGCAGTTATAGGGAATGTAGCTAATATAAAGGCCTGCACCGAGTAACACCATCCAGGCTTTGGCGCTAAGTAATTGACTTTCAAAAGCCAAAGTGCTGCTTATAAGTAAGCAAGCGCCAAATAATATAAATGCATGATTAACGTAAAATGCGGTTTTATTATTTTTCACCAGTACCATTGCGCCCAAAGCGATTAGTACGATGAGTGCCATACGGATCCCCGCATAAGCAAAAATAGCAGGCTCTTGCCCGTACCCCAGTGCTTGCCATATTTCTGCTGCAAAGTTGTCACGAAAATCACGAAAGCCTGTAAAGAGTAAAAAGCTCAATATCAAAGCGCTGATACCAAACCAATAACGTTTAAAAAACTGCCAGCGTGCTTTGGCATCCATAGGTAAGCGCTGTTGACGGGCTTGCTGATCTGCCAAGGTTGGATCAGGTAATAATGTTAAACATTTAACACTCAGTAATAGTATCGGCAAAAAAAGCGCGCCGGTTGCAGCAGGCATCCACAGTTCAGGCACATTTAAAGTGTCAATTAGCCATTTACCAACACTTCTGACTAAACCAGAGGCGAGAATAAAGGTAACACTGAGCACCGCACCAAGAATTTCAGAGGTGCGTCTGCCTTCTAAAAAACTAAACACTATTCCCCAAATCATGCCAAGCGATAAACCGTTAAAAAACAGCCAGACAATATTAAAACCAACCGGTGTGATGGCAAATAAAATCAGCGATAATTCGGCACCCGCGATCATGGCAATGATCGCTAGACCGCGTTGTTGGTGACGCATTTCTGCAATGACCTTAACGCCTATAAACTTAGCGCATAGATAGCCTAAAACTTGTGAAAGAATTAAAGCTATTTTAAAGCTGACTTGCCAGCTAGGATCGTCAAACTCGGTGTAACTATTTGCAGTAAAGGGCTTTCGAAAAGCGTACATACAAAAGTAAGTCATAAACGCAGAGCTGGCGGCGAATAAAACAAAGCCAATACCGTGAGCACGTTTTAGCCATTGTGGTTGAGTAAACATAAAGCAGTCCTTTGCGGAGCATAGCCCCGCACAACATAAAAGTGATCAGAATTGGTAATTAATGCCAATCATGCCACGCACACCGTAATATTCGACTTGCAAAGGGCGACTCTCATCGCCTAAGTAATATTTAAGTGGCTCGTTAGTTAGATTGTTTAACTCTAAATAGACTAATGCATTATCGTTAAGCTGATATGACGTAGTAAAATCAACACTGGTGTTATCGCCATAATAGCTATCAGACTGTGAGTTGCTGCCATGCTCTTCGATATATTCGCCTTTATAGTTAAGCGCAATTCGCGCAGCAAAAAATGAATCATCGTAGTACAAGGTAAAGTTATATAAGTTATCGGCTTGGCGTGAAATTGCGACCTTGTCGGCTCTGCCTGGGATGCTCATTTGTGAATCCATAAATGTAGCATTGACCATAACGCCCACACTTTCCAAAGCAGGATTAATAAAGGCTAAGTCACGATTAAAAGCCATTTCAACTCCAGCAAGCCATGCACTATCCCCATTTTCTGGGCGAATAATATTGACGCTACTTTTGTTGCCAAACTTACCCATTGAGCTACTTTTAAAAATAGGGTCGCTGATATCTTTGTAGAACACCCCTGCAGAAATTAAACCGACTCTTTCAAAAAAGTACTCAGCCATAAAGTCGAGATTATTTGAATAAGTAGGATCAAGCTCTGGATTACCAGTAACAAGTTCGTTTTCTGCTTCTAAATAAGTTGCGCCAGGGGTAAGGGAGCCAAAATCAGGACGAGAAAATGAGCGAGTTAACGCTAAGCGATAGTTTGTTTGCTCATCAAAATGATAGGTAAGGTGCAATGCTGGTAACACAGAGAGATAATCGTTACTTGCGCTGCTAGGGATGACTTTATCCTCGTCGGCTAAATACAGGTAACCGTCAACTTTCGTATCGGTTTGTGTTAATCGTAATCCACCTAACATTTCCCACTGGCTATTAAAGGTATAAGTTGCCATTGCGTATAACGATGCGTGCTGTTCACTCACATCAAAATTACGACCAAGTGCACCGCCATTTTCGATTAAAGCAGACTCACTCTTATCGAGTACAAATTTTTCTTTATTTTTATTCCAAAATTGTGCCAAAGCATCAGTTGCGGCAACCTGCGAAAATTGACTTTGATAGTCAACATTTAGCTCATTTAAGTAGTCATTTCTGCCTGGTTGGTCTGACAAACTAAAGTCACTTAACGTAGGTGCTACGCCATACTGAGCTTCATCCCATGCGTAAAACTCATCACTAAAACGCGCTACGCGTTCTTTATCACGATATTTAGCACCTACTTTTAATATTAAATCGCTGTCTAGTTGCCATTCAAAATCTGTGCTGGCGACAATTTTATCTTTTTCGTTAACGAATACTTTATAAAGCTCTACCCAAGAGAGCTTTGCTTTACTGGGATCGAATGAAAACCCATTGGGTAAGTGATTACTGATTGCATTCCAAGGATCGCTGCCGTTATCAACCGTGTTATAGGCATAATTTTTACCCGTTCCACGGTCTTCTAGCCCTTGATAGCCGACATCTTTTTGATCAAATCGCACGACAAAATAGCTGTTGTCATCGGTATTAGGCGTATCACCATAACGAAACTCGTTTTCGTAACTAGAGAGTTTCCATGAAAGGGTTTTGTCGTAACCGAAGTAGTGCTCACCGGCAATCTCGAAACCGGTCATTTCAGTGATTAATTCATTTCGAATATGTTGTACTTCTGCGCGGTTTTTATCAAAACGCATGCGGTGTTTGTAATGCGTTTCATCATCTATTAGTGTGCCATACATAGCTGTAGCACTTAACGTTCCTTGTTCGAGCTGATATTCAATAGCACCATTGAGGCCATAGGTTTCACGTGTACCCGTGTAATCTCGTAGCTCTAATCGATAAATACCTAAGCCGTCATTACCACGACGAGGTTCATAGTTATCAGTAGCCCAATCTCGTTGCCAAGCGGTCGCATTAATTAAGAACCCTAACTTGTCATCAAGGAGTCTGTCTCCGTAAAGTACATTAGCGGAGTAATTTGTACCATCAGCTAATTCATTTTGGCCAATAGCAAGATTGGTATTAAATACAAAATCATCGGGTGCTTTTTTGGTTACAAAGTTTACGTTGCCGCCAATCGCATCGCCTTCAATATCAGGTGTAAGTGCTTTAGATACCTCAACAAATTCAATCAGTTCGCTGGGGAAAAAGTCAAATGCAGTGGCGCGGCTGGTGGTTTCTTCCTCGGCGGTGGGCAAACGATCGCCATTTATACTTGCAGAGCTCCACTGTGCTGGTAAACCGCGAACGGCAACAAAGCGACCTTCGCCTTGATCTCGCTCAATTGATACACCAGGAATACGTTGCACAGCTTCGGCAGCATTTCTGTCGGGGAGTTTACCAATCCCATCTGCAGAGATTATATTTTTAATGCTTTTAGCATTTTTTTGGTTATTTGCAGCGGCCATTTCACCACGTTGAATTTGTCCTACGGCAATAATTTCTTCAATAGCATTGTCGTTCGTTACTGCGAAGAGGGTGATTGGTTTTAGTTTTTTTACCTCATCTTCTGCGATATTTATATCAATTAAATAAGGTTGATACCCTAAGTAAGATACTTTTAATTGATAACTACCCGCATCAAGCTTAGGTAGTTCAAATTGGCCTTGATAGTTGGTAACCGTACTTTTATCAGTGCCTACAATGCTAATTAACGCACCTGATAAATGTGTTTTGTTATCTTTTACCGTACCTACAAATGTTGCGTTTTGAGCTATGGCATTACAAGTGATGAATAACGGGCTGGTACACAGTAATACTGCCGTTGCTATTGCGTGTCGTTTTATCATTAAATGAACCTCATGTTTTCTGGTCTAGTCCAGATTGGTGGGGTTAATAATAGAACGCTATTTTTACAAAGATGTGACGAAAAAAATTTAAATCAAAAAAAATGAAAAAAAAGTATTTTAAGGCTATTAAGTGAGATGAAAATTGGCGGGAAAGTGGCAAAACAGTTGATGTTTTACCACCGAGGATAAATAATCTGAATGTTAGATAATAAATTTATCTAACGTTAGGCTTAGATTGAATAATTAAACCCAATCGTACTAGGGCGTGTTGATCTTTGTGGATTGAAATTTGTTCAATCTAGGGGCGATTAAATCGCGGCGCGAGGTTTGTAACCTAGTGGGCTAAGTAAAAACCGAGCAACAAAGAGTTAATCGTCCCTAGAAAGAACCCAAAGGGCAGCGCATGTTTGGCATTTATGCTGCGTTATCGCCTATTTATGGGGAATAACCACACTACATAGGCGCTGCCTTGCCTAAATACCAAACAGTCTGCTGCAAAATTAATCACGAAAGGTCAACACGGCCTAGGTTTAATTATATTTTAGCAATGACTAATTTTTTTGCATGCGACTCATTTCTGCATGACAGCTTTGCATTGTTAGCAAGGTTTTAGCTAGTGCCGCTTCACAATCAGCAGGTTGTGGTTTATCCATTGCTGATTTAATTTCTGCGAGTGTTTTATCTTCAACCTCCTCAAGCTCTTTTACATATATGCTGTCGTTGTTTGAGCTAAATGTAGTGAGTAACGCGGTATAAGCACGGCGTGCCTCAATAGCAAATGAAGAACCATCCTCACGCTCACCTTTTTCGTTAATAGCATAAGGTTGCAGGCGTTCAACGCTTACTTTTCGTGCGTCAATCATACGCTGAAAAAGTGCACCAATTGCCGGGTCTTCAATTTTTTCTTGAGCCTTTGCATAAAAGTCGATGCCACTGTTCATTACTTGGATGATGTCTGTAATATGATTTACTTCTGTTCCTTGATGGGTGTTCATAATGACCTCTTTAATTAAATGAATGTAAACTTCTATTTAACTGAAGCAAAGGCCGTTCCATAAAGTTTGTTTTTTAACTTAATGATTTTAAATGTTTATTTTTATTTTTTAGTAAAAAGGCTAATTGTTTTTTAAATTAGCCTAGCAATTTTTACAAGGGATCGTGTAATAAAGTTATTTTAGCTCTTCTGCCACCTCGGCTACTTTTTGACGTAGCCAAATATGGCTAGCATCTCTGTGTAAAAGTGGGCTCCAGATCATGTCAAGCTCAAAGGGCGGAATAGGAAAAGGAGGTTCTAAAATTTTAAGACCAGCATCGTCTAGGTAAATATTTGCGGCTTTAGATGGTAGAGTCGCAATCAGGTTTTTCTCTTTTGCTAAATGAATTGCTACATGGTAATTACGTGTAAACGTAGCAATATTACGGTGCTTACCAAAGTGTGCGAGTGCTTCGTCAACCCAACCTAATTTTTGTACGTCTTTTGGATCCATACCCACACCGACGCCAAAACCAGTTTTACTCACCCATATATGACGTGCTTTTAAATAGCTATCAAGACTGAAGTTTTCAATTATTGGATTATCGGCTTTTACTAAGCAGCAAAAGCTATCTTTCCAAATACGTTTGTGATGAAACGATTGCGGTAGATTTTCAAAGCGGTTGATTGCCATATCTACTTTACCATTTTCAACGTCATGAAAGGTAACATCACTTGGCGTGAGTATGTCTAAGGTTGTATCAGGCGCTTCTTCGTGCAATTTACTTAGCAGCTTAGGGGCAAGGGTGCTGGCAGCGTAATCGCTGGCCATTATTCTAAATACACGCTTACTCTGGCTTGCTTCAAACTCTCTATTAGGGGCGAGAGTCTCTTCAAGCGTCATTAAGATGCCGCGTATCACAGGTTGCAGCTCTAATGCGCGCTCTGTAGGGACCATACCATCGCTGGTACGCACTAAAATCGGATCGTTGAATAGGTTACGCAATCGTTTCAGGCCGTTACTCATCGCCGGTTGTGTGATACTTAATTGGTTTGCAGCGCGTGTTACGTTACATTCTCGCAGTAGTGTGTCGAGGTAAACGAGTAAATTTAAATCTATTTTACTTATATTCATGTATCTGTCCTTGCGTTTACCAGTGGTGGATAAAACGCTGTGCTGTCGGATATGGATAAATGTGACTCACTTGCCCATCCTTTACATTCTGCTGTGCTTGCTTCCAAAAACTAACATCAAGCAATTCAGGGTGCGTGCTTATCAAAAACTGTTTGTAAGTCGGGTTAGGTGTAACAAAGGTACATAACTGCTCAGGAAAAACATCTTGGGGTGCGACCGAGTAGCTCTGTTCGTCGGTTAAATAGTCGTCGTAACTTTTTGGTTTCGGTAGTTCTCTAAAGTTCATGTCTGTTAAATATTGTACTTCGTCGTAATCATAGAAAATAATGCGCTTGTGTTTACTTACCCCAAAGTTTTTTAAGAGCATATCACCTGGAAATATATTAACGGCAATCATTTCTTTGAGTGCTTGGCCGTATTCTTCAATGGCATCTGCTGCGCTTTCGTCATCTGCATTTTCTAAAAACAGGTTCAGAGGTGTCATACGCCGTTCAATGTAAAGGTGTTTTATTATCAACCAGTCTCCTTCAATAACCATAGATGAGCCAATTGTTTTATGTAACTGCTCAAGCAAGTTACTATCAAAACGCGACAAAGGAAATACAACATTGGAATACTCTATGGTATCGGCCATACGGCCTACACGGTCATGGCTTTTTACTAGTTGGTAGCGTTTTAAAACAGTGTCGCGGCCAAATGGCTTGCTTTCACCAAATTTATCTTTTATTACTTTAAATACGTAACCAAATGAGGGCAGTGTAAATACCATCATCACCATACCTGGGGTGCCAGGTGCTATGGTAAACTCGTCATTCGAGTGCGTTAAGTGATTTAAAAACTCACGATAAAACTCTGTTTTACCTTGTTTATGAAAACCAATAGCATTGTAAAGCTCAGCAATAGTTTTATTGGGCATTAATTGATTTAAAAACCGAACTAGCGCCGAAGGGGCATGCGTTTCTACCATAAAATAAGCACGCGCAAAGCCAAAAATAACACGCATTTGTGATGATTTAGTGAGTAGGGCGTCTAAATATAGGCCTTTATCTTCATGGTGAAGGACTGCAATAATAAATGGCTGCACACCGCTTTGAGAAACTACTCGGCCAACGATATACGCGGCTTTGTTACGATAAAATGCAGTATGGAGTATATCAAAACGCATTTGCCATGGCTGATGGTGTGTGTCGGGCGCTTGTTTATAAAATGCCTTAACAAGCAGGCGAATATCACGCTCTAAATCGACAAACGGGGCTTTAAAATCAAAATGGTTAATAATGCGCTTAATTGTTGGTTTTAAGCCATCAACTACCGGGAAATAACTCCGGTACTCAGACTCTACCGGTACCGATGGCGCATCTTTTAATGTCGCCTGTACAAATATAAAGTCGTTGTGAAAGTAGCGCCTGTGATACAAACGACAAAATACTGAATTATAAAATGTTTCAGCAAGCTCGGCTTGAGGGTGAAAGCATAAAAAGTGTTGATATACTTTTTTTACTTCAAGCCAAAAAACTTCGTCGAGGGTATCTGTAGGATGGGCTTTTTTTAAAGACTGGGTGGTTTCGTTAACACGATCATCATAATAACTAATCCGCAGGCGGCTAATATCATTAATTGCTTGCCAGTTTTTATTAGCGAAAGCGAGCGGGGCTTTAGCGGTGATTTTTTGAAATAGTTTATAGTGCTTTTTAAAGCCGGTTAAAATTAATTCAGCAATATTACGTGGCTGCATAAGCACTCCTTAATACATGTTAGAGTTTATACTCTATTGTGTTAAGGGTATGTTATTTTGGATTTAAAACCAAGCTAAATTACGCCTTACGCCTTTATGCGAGTTTTATTTTGTTTGCTGGTATAGGGTTATTTCTTTTTCGAGCTTTTTAATTTTTTTAGAAATAACAAAGGCTTCTTTTTTATGTGTTTTATTTATTAACTTGATCTGTTTAGTAATATCTTTAGCAATACGCTTTTTGTCATCATCACTTAGAATATGACTGAGCCGTTGCTGTTGTTTATATTCGTCGCGCTGTTTTTCACGGTCGAGTATAGCTAATTTATGGTTATTACTTCGAAGCTGAGCTTGTAACATGCTTAGTATTCTTTCACGCTCAATATCGTTTAACTGTTTGTTGTAATCTGTTTTAGGAGCTGTTTGGAGTACGTTGGTGGTATTTACTTTGTACGTAGTTGCTTGATCATCACAAGGGAATTGAGAAAATATAGTCCCTTTTGCTGTGACACATTTGTAGTAGGTTGTGGCGTTACTGCATAGACTAATTGAGAAGCAAAATACATATAAAAAGTAACGAGAATGTTTACACATAACTGCCCTCCTTGGATTTGTTTTACTTTGCTAATAGTGCACGTGAAAGTAAAACTATAACCTAGCATGGCGGTTTAGCAAGCTAGGTTATGCGCGGCAATTACTGCGTAAATGTTTTTAATTTTTTAATGCTTTGAACTAAAAATGGAATATCTAGCCCTTGCTCTATAGAAAACCCCTCAGCGGCAGAGATATTTTTAAAGTTTCCATCTGAATCAATAAGTGTAATTCTATCTTTCTTATAAGCTATCACCACGCCTTGGGAGTAATTTACGCCCATGTCGTCTTTTTTCTTGTATAAATTAACACCCAGCATAGTTTGTTTTGCAATAGCTTTGCAATTTAGATACTGACCCACACTTGTTGCCATTAAATCGCTTGGCTGAATTAGTCCATCTACTTTTGAAATTCGCTTATCAGAGCTATATAAAACAGAAGTCGTCACAACTTCTTGGCTATCACTTGCTAAGCTGAAGGCGAAAAACTGGCTAGTTTCATCATGAGAGATCAGCGTGTCAGACCCTTTAATAACTCTAATAACGCTATTAGTGTGGGCTTGATCGTTAATAAAGC
Organism: Pseudoalteromonas aliena SW19; assembly: GCF_014905615.1. Lineage (NCBI taxonomy): Bacteria > Pseudomonadati > Pseudomonadota > Gammaproteobacteria > Alteromonadales > Pseudoalteromonadaceae > Pseudoalteromonas > Pseudoalteromonas aliena. The sequence continues at coordinate 765,249 of NZ_AQGU01000025.1, read as the reverse complement.
TTAGCTCGTCTATCCCTTTTATTTCTATGCTTCGACGCTGACTTTGCCAAGCGGGTAGCGTTTTATCTTTTAAAATTGCCATTTTATAAAAAGCGGGCAAACCATATACTAAGCTAAATAGCATATCGTCATGATCTGTTGGCTGCAAAAATTGCTTTGTTTTATAAACTGTTTTATTTGCAATAAAATCTGCAAGTTGTTTATCTGTTTCAAAAACAAATATATCAATATTCTTTTGTGCATAATCGTCACACTTTGCCAAAGGTGTCGGTATTTGGTAATTAATATTTTGGTTATTAATTTTAACGTTATGTGCTTGGTTGTAGCTCTCTATATCAAGCAAATCGTTTTTAGCTAATAAGCTTTTAGCTGTCGTAGGATACGAAAGTGGTAGGACGTTATCTTGCTTAGTAATATCAAATTTTAAATTTGCATCGGCCCAAATATGAATGCTATGGCTAAGTGCAAAACACATAATTAAAAATGAAATTGCATATCGAGCAAATTTCAATTGTTTTAGTTGTTCTAAACGTTGCCACGTAAAGTTACTGACAATTAATTGAAATCCTAATATGAGCAGAACAACAGCGCTTGCAAGTATTGTTGTTAACGCCGGAGAGCTAGTTAAGCGATGCCATAAAAGCGATAAAATTTCTGGTAAGGCCGATGTGCTTAAATGATACCCTAAATTAAAATAGACATAAGCATCAAGCGTCAGTAACGAAGCCCCACACGTAGCAATGACAGCAGCCATGCCGCGAATATGTCTGGGGTAGGGGAAAACTAAACTAAGCGGGAATACCGTCAGCACAAACGCTATAAAGGCAATAAAACTAGTGTGGCTTAACCATGTCACTAGCATATAAGTGATGCCCATAAAGCTTGTTGGCGGCGAGTCGGCAAATAAATAGCTTAAACTAATTAAGAGCGCTAAACCGATATTGGCAAAGGTAAACCAATGCCCCCAGCTTAACAACTGACTCGCTTTTGATGAAAACTGATTGTGCTGCGATAAATTCATAGAGTCTATTTAACCGACTGTGAAAGAGCTTTTGCAAAGTTCTCAGTGACGGCTTGTCTTTTCCCTGTTGGTACATGCTCTTTTAGGATATGCGTGATAGAATTTCCTAAACACATTAGACTTAAATCAACCGGCGCATTGTGCTTAGTTAGCACATCAATAAGCTGATCGACGATTTGTTCTACTTCTTCGTTAGAGTATTTTGATAAGATTGGCATCAGTTGGTTCAATAAAATAGTTATATTCCCGTATTTTAACACTAGAGGCGTGAAAAACAAAGATGACAACAGACGTTAAAAAATTAGTCGTTCATTATGTAGACAAAAAAGACGATGATACGCAAATTCACCTTCGAAATGATGAAATGATCATTAATGACAAAGTGGCCGTGTTTATTGAGCAATTGCATCATGCATACAATGGCAAGCCTGGTAAAGGCTACTGTGCGTTTAGTGGCGATAAAAACAGTGTTGTTGCGTCAGCAATGCAAAGTTACCGCAATGACGAGCTTGGCTTTTGGCACATGACAGAGCAAGCCTCAACAGTTTTAAAAGAAGAACTTGATAAGTATGCATTTAGCGAAACAGGCTATTTAGTATTTTGTCATTATCAGTATGTCGCTACCGATTACATGTTAATTGCGATGATTAACATTAAAGAGCACTACTCAATGACTTCAGAGCTCGATTTAGCGGCTTCTCGTCATTTAGATATATCTCGTATGCAACTTGCAGCGCGTATCGATTTAACAGCGTGGGATACACAGGCAGAAGATAATCGTTATATTTCGTTTATTAAAGGGCGTGCGGGTCGTAAAGTTGCTGACTTTTTCTTAGACTTTTTAGGCTGTGAAGAGGGGATTGATTCAAAACAGCAAAGCCAAGTAATGCTTAGCGCAGTCGAAGATTATTTATCTGAGCAACAATTTGATAAATCAGAAAAGGATGATTTACGTAAACAAGTGTTTGATTACTGTAACGACTGCGTAACTACTGGTGAAGATGCCAGCGTAAGTGAGCTTTCTGCAACGCTTACAAAAGGCGATGACAGCCCGTTTGACAGCTTTTGCAAAGAACAAAGTTACGACTTGGAAGAAACTTTCCCTGTGGATAAAAAAACCGTAACCAGTATGGTTAAATTTTCAGGGCTTGGTGGAGGAGTAAGTGTAAGTTTTGAGCGTAAGCATTTAGGTGAACGTGTAACGTATAACGAAGCAACTGATACGTTAGTGATTAAAGGTATTCCGCCAAACTTAAAAGATCAGCTACAACGTTTTATGGAAAATGAAAGCGAATAATTTTTTGATTTAGCAGAAAGTTGATTTAAGAACGCGATATTTATATCGCGTTTTTTATACGCTGTACTTGTTCTGGTTTATCATTTTATGCTGGTTGGTATTATTAGTGATTACGGGCGTTGCCCGTCACGCCAACAAGTTGCGTGTCTACAAGTGTGTGTTCATAAGTTGGGATTATGCAGGGTGTTAAATTGTGGCTGTAGGCGTAAAGCATCGCTTCTATGTGTTTAATATTTTGTAAGTGAAACTTTTAGGTATTTAAACAAAAAAGCCCCGCTATTTATTAAATAGCGGGGCTTTTTAATGAGTACTAATTACTAATCAACACTCATTGTTTTAGTCATTGCAGCGCTTGCACGACCAGCAGGCTTGATGGAACCTGCACGTAACCCACTATCTGGCACTAGTTCACGTTTGTCATGAGCCATAGCAACAGAGATATGCTTTACTTCGCTATCAGTCACTGGAGTTGGCTGTACCATTGGCGCACTTGCTGATCCTTGAGTAACAACTGTTTTAACATGCGGTGCTGATTTCTCAGCTTTAGCTGGCTGCTCAGTTACTACTGGCGTTTCAACTTTAGCTGGCTGCTCAGTTACTACTGGCGTTTCAACTTTAGCTGGCTGTTCAGTTACTACTGGCGTTTCAACTTTAGCTGGCTGTTCAGTTACCACTGGCATTTCAACTTTAGCTGGCTGTTCAGTTACTACTGGCGTTTCAACTTTAGCTGGCTGCTCAGTTACTACTGGGGTTTCAACTTTAGCTGGCTGTTCAGTTACTACAGGTGCTTCAACTTTAGCTGGCTGTTCAGTTGTTACTGGTGTTTCAACTTTAGCTGGCTGTTCAGTTACTACAGATGCTTCAACTTTAGCTGGCTCTTCAGTTACTACTGGCGTTTCAACTTTAGCTGGCTCTTCAGTCACTACTGGCGTTTCAACTTTAGCTGGTTCTTCAGTCACTACTGGAGTTTCCACTTTCGCTAAGTCTTCTACGGCAATTGCTTGTTCAACTTTTTCAGAAGCATCAACAGCTGTTTCTTGCGCTTTAGCTTTAAGTTCGGCTTCATATTCGGCTGCAGCTTGATCTGCTACTGGCACAAATGCAGGCGCTTCGTCTGATTTGTTTTCAGAGTTTTCACCTTCAGGGCGACGGCGACGCTGACCTGATGCACGAAGATGACGAGGAGAGCGGCGCGAACGCGTACGTGTTGGCTCTTGCTCTTCGTCAGTAGATACAGTGTCATCGTTAGATTCAATCTCTACTATTTCTTCTTTAATGTGCGCCGCTTTTTCAGCTGGTGCCTGTTGTTGCTTTTCTACAGCAGGTGCTTGCGGTTGAACTTGTGTTTTTTCTTCTTTCTCTAGTACTTGCTCAGGAGCTTGAACAGTTGACTGCACTTGCTCAGCATTTTCGTCTTCTAAGCGTACTTTCTTACGTAAATTACGACGTTGACGACGAACCTTAGGTTTTTGTTCCTTAGTTTCTTGCGCTGGCGCTGACTTAGACTCTACTTCAACTTTCTCCGTAACTTTTACTGGAGCATCAGTTTTTACTTGGTCTTTATCTTCAGTTTTGTGCTCTGGTCGTTTGCGTGAATTAGGATTACGACGACGCTTATTGCGATTTTCGCTTCTTTCCTGATTCTCGTTAGTTGCAGCCACAGAGTCTGTTTTAACGTCTTCTTCATTCGTTGCACGTTCTGCACGAGGCTTTGAACGCGGGTTATTACGACGACGTTGGTTATTATTACGACGACGATTATCATTACCACGGTTCTTATTGTTACGCGCTTCTTCTTGCTGTAACTTTTCAGCGGCTTCTTTTTTCTCTTCTTCGCTTTCGCTAGCAAAGAGTGATTTAAACCATTTCGCGATAGTGTCTAATAACCCACTTTGCGCTTTTGAACTAGCGACAGTTGGAGTAGCTATTGCGGCTGGTGCTGCTTGAGGCGCTGGTGTAGAAGGCATAACAACGCCTTTTAACATTGGTTCTTCACGCACAGCTGCAATGGGTGTTCTCGACATTTCAAACGTTTCAGCTTCTGGAGCAACAACTTGTCCATAGCTAACAGTTTCAATCGTTTCGTCTTTGCGTAAACGCATTACTTCGTAGTGTGGTGTTTCCATATGTTGATTAGGAATAATCACTACGTCACAGTTATGTTGCTTTTCGATGCGGTGAACGCTACGGCGTTGCTCATTTAATAAATAAGCGGCAACAGCAACAGGCACTTGTGCATTTACTTGTGTGGTATTGTCTTTAATCGCTTCTTCTTCAATTAAACGAAGGATAGATAGTGCGATTGACTCGTTAGAACGAATCGTTCCTTGACCACTACAACGAGGGCATGGTCCTTGACTCGCTTCACCCAATGAAGGGCGTAAGCGTTGACGCGACATTTCAAGTAAACCAAAGCGAGATATTTTACCAATTTGAACGCGAGCACGGTCTGGGCGAACAGCATCTTTTAAACGATTTTCTACTTCACGCTGATGGCGTGGAGGCGTCATATCGATAAAGTCGATTACAATTAAACCCCCTAAATCACGCAGACGTAATTGGCGCGCAATTTCGTCAGCAGCTTCTAAGTTAGTGTTAAGAGCTGTTTCTTCGATATCGCCGCCTTTTGTTGCTTTAGACGAGTTAATATCGATAGACGTTAGCGCTTCGGTAGGGTCAATTACAATAGAACCACCTGATGGTAAGCGTACTTCACGTTGAAACGCAGATTCTATTTGGCTTTCAATCTGGTAATGGGTGAATAATGGTGTGTCACCTTGATAAAGCTTAACGCGGCTCATAAAATCAGGACGGAAACGTTCAATGTGCGCTTGCGCTTCTTCAAAAACACGTGGTTTATCAATTAAAATCTCACCAATGTCACGGCGTAGATAATCGCGAATTGCACGGAATATAACGTTACTTTCTTGATGGATCAAAAACGGCGCTTTAGCACTTTCAGCAGCAAGTCTAATTGCTTCCCAGTGGACTAATAGTGCTTTCAAATCGTAATTTAGTTCTTCAAACGATTTACCAACACCAGCGGTACGAACAATTAAGCCCATTCCTTTAGGGAGTTCTAAACGATTAAGCGCTTCTTTAAGCTCAGTACGTTCATCCCCTTCAATACGACGTGAAATACCGCCAGCACGAGGGTTGTTTGGCATAAGTACTAAATAGCTACCGGCAACACTGATAAAGGTTGTTAACGCAGCGCCTTTTTGGCCACGCTCTTCTTTATCTACTTGTACGATTACTTCTTGACCTTCTTTGATCACGTCACGAATATTCGGGCGACCATGGAAAGTGTAACCTGCAGGAAAATAAGTACGGGCAATTTCTTTTAGCGGAAGGAAACCATGACGATCAGCACCGTAATCAACAAATGCGGCTTCAAGAGATGGTTCAATGCGAGTAATTTTACCTTTGTAAATATTCGCTTTTTTCTGTTCGTGACCTGGGCTCTCTATATCTAAATCATATAGGCGCTGGCCGTCAACCAGTGCTACACGCATTTCTTCTTGCTGCGTTGCATTGATTAGCATACGTTTCATATTATTACTCTACTAGTTTATGTCGCTGACATGACGATGTTTTCTCGCCTGTTCAGTTGTTCCGGTTTTTAGAATATGCAGCCTCACGACTGGGTCTTTAACGGAACGGCTCTGTATTTTCGTATGCAGTATTTTAATGGTGGCAAACAATAGTGCGTAGTCACGCTATTAAATTCTTAATGGTGTAAAAATGTCGGCTTTTCAGCTGCTTTACATTTTACCCAGAAGTCGGCCTGTCATATTAATCTTACTAAATATCATTCATATTAGGCGTGTTGGGCTCATTAAATAGTTTAACAATACACATTTCATGTAGTGTTAATCGTTATTTTATAAGCAAAGTCACTGCCAATGTTAATGAACGCTTATTTATTAGATTTTTTTAGTTCTAAATAAGCTGCTATACGGCACTACAATAATTGAGCAGATTCTGAACGACGTGTTGTCACGTCGTCACTATCAGACAAATTATCTGTTCATTGCTTTTTCTATCACGTTAAAAGTCGCTTCATGTTCAAACTTAACCAGCAATATATTACGCGCATTGCTGTTAATTGATCGCACGTGTTTACTAGGTATGTATAAAAGCTTTGGAAAACTTAACTCGGATCTGTATGATCGGCTACCCAGAATGTGCATCACGAATGTTTTAATGTGTTAAAAAGCACCGTTGTTATTTGCAAATACTAAATATTTGCGCTGCTGATTATCCCACTATTATTACAGTGTTAGCAACTAAATTATTTTACTTAAATTAGTGATTAGGCAATGTCAGAAAAAAACGACTTACAAGTAACTTATGTCACAATCAATGAGGACCATTTAGGTCAACGAATTGATAACTTTCTTATTACCCATTTAAAAGGGGTGCCTAAAAGCGCTATTTATAAACTATTGCGTAAAGGCGAGGTGCGAGTTAATAAAAAACGCATTAAGCCTGTGTATAAGCTGCAACTTGATGATGTACTGCGTATTGCGCCGATTAGAGTGGCTGAACGCGAAGAGTTTGTACCTTCAAAACTCGATAAAGTAACGCGCTTAGAAAACGATATATTATTTGAGGATAAATACCTTATTGTTATTAATAAACCATCAGGTATGGCCGTCCATGGCGGCAGTGGTTTAAGTTATGGCTTAATAGAAGCTTTGCGCGCACTTCGCCCAGAGGAGCGTAGCCTTGAGCTAGTTCATAGGCTTGACCGTGATACATCGGGTTGTTTACTGATAGCGAAGCGTCGTTCAGTGTTAACAGCATTGCATGAGCAACTTCGTGAAAAAACTATGGAAAAAAACTATTGGGCGCTTGTAGAAGGGCAGTGGGACTCTAAAACGAAGAATGTAACCGAAGGGCTGCGTAAAAATACACTTAAATCGGGTGAGCGCGTAGTACGCGTAGATAACACTGAAGGTAAACCTTCGCATACTCGCTTTAAAGTACTTGAGCGTTTTAATGATTGCTCATTAGTACAAGCATCGCCGGTTACAGGGCGCACGCACCAAATTCGTGTGCATACGCAATGTAAAGGTCACCCAATAGCGTGCGATGATAAGTATGGCGATCAGGGGTTTGATGAATCTATGCGTAAAGTCGGTTTAAATCGCTTGTTTTTACACGCCCATGATTTAAGTTTTTATCACCCTAAAAACGAAACAACCATGCGTATTGAGGCACCACTAGACAAAACGCTTAAAAATACATTACTAAAATTACGAGATGCAAAACTGTGATTGCGATAACTCCCGTTAAAAAATATAAGCTTGTTATTTTTGATTGGGACGGCACTATTATGGATTCGGTCACTAAAATAGTGAACTGTATCCGCAATAGTGCCGAATTGCTTAGCATCACACCACCAGGTGATGACGCAATCAAAAACATTATTGGCCTGTCGCTTGATAAAGCAATAGATGTTTTATTTCCAGCGCATACAGCACAACATGAAGCGTTAATTACAGGGTATAAACACCAATACAGTGTGGATATCACTCCTACTCCTGTATTTGACGATGTTGCTAGGGCGTGTTGACCTTTGTGGATTGAAATTTGTTCAATCTAGGGGCGATTAAATCGCGGCGCGAGGTTTGTAACCTAGTGGGCTCGGTAACTGCTCCTGCGTTACTCTAATGGCTTACATCCCTGTAAGAATAAGTAAAAACCGAGCAACAAAGAGTTAATCGTCCCTAGAAAGAACCCAAAGGGCAGCGCATGTTTGGCATTTATGCTGTGTTATCACCTATTTATGGGGAATAACCACACGACATAGGCTCTGCCTTGCCTAAATACCAAACAGTCTGCTGCAAAATTAATCACGAAAGGTCAACACGCCCTAGTGTATTAAGCGCTTTAAAAGAGCAGGGCACTGTTTTAGCGGTTGCAACAGGTAAAGGTCGAGGTGGGTTAGATCGTTTACTTGACCAAAGCCAGTTACGCCATTTTTTTAGTGCAACGCGAACAAGCATAGTCAAAGCCCTCTCCAGATATGCTGCATCAGTTGCTTGAAGAGCTTGGCTTAAGCGCCCAAGATGCTGTAATGATTGGTGACACTCAAATAGACATGACAATGGCAAAAGCTGCTGGCATGGATAGAATTGGTGTAACGATGGGCGTACACAGCGCTCAGCAGCTAAATGAGCTTGACCCTATTGCAACCGTAGATAACTATCTGCAGCTGCAACAGGTATTACTTGGCTAATTTATTTAACTAACCTGAGCTCTGGATAATAAATCTATCTCAAGCTGCTATTTTCAGCGCTAACTACGTTGAATTTATTTGTAATAGGTCCGCTATTGACGCGTAAGCTCGCCTTGTTTTCACTGAAAATTTCTGGCTAGAGAAAAATAAATTTAAATATCACTATGATTCAATATATTAGTAAATATCTTAACCAGAGTTCAGGTTAACTAGAACTTGTTTTGAGCGGTTAGTACATCAACACCAAACTCAGCCAGTAATTGGCTGAGTTTAATTAATGGTAAACCGATTAGGCTGTTAGGATCGTCTCCGCTTAACCTTTCAAACAAACAGATCCCCAACCCTTCACTTTTAAAGCTGCCAGCACAGTTATATGGCTGCTCTGCATCACAATAAGCACTAATTTGTGCGTCATTGAGTGTTTTAAATGTAACATCAAAAGGTTCAACACAGGTTTTTTTGGCGCCAGTTACAATATCGTAAACACAAAGCCCTGTTAAAAATGTTACAGTATGACCGCTAAATAAATTTAGTTGTTTTATGGCATTTTGCTTATTGTGTGGTTTACCTAAAATTTGATTATTAAACACTGCGACTTGGTCTGACCCAATAGCTAAGCCTTTGTTAAAGTATTTATTAGCAGCAGATGCTTTTAATTCACTTAAACGTTTAACTAGTTCTGTGGGGGTTTCGCCTTTGTGCGCAGACTCGTCAACGTCTGGTGAAAATGTTTCAAATGGTAAATTAAATTTTTGTAATAAAGACTGCCTAAAAGGCGAGCTTGACGCTAATATAAGTGGGTGCATCACGGATTGTTTTCCTGCGATAAATAAGATTGAGTTAGGATAAATCAGATCCGTGAGTAAAACACGTTAAAAACCAAGTAAAAATGGTTTTTTACTTTGACTAACAAACTAACTATCTATATGATGCAGCCCCTATGCAAAAGGTGAAAATTCCCATCACTCTTCATCCAGGCAAAGCAGCGCAGCACCGTTTAAAGTATGACGGAATTGTACCGCTTGAAAAACTTACTCGTTTAGAGAAAGTTGTGCAGGAAGAAGTAGGTGAAATAGCGGTAAAAATTCATTGCAAAAACGACGATCAAGGTTTCGCTGTGATTAGAGGCAATTTGTCCACACACGTAACTGTGATTTGTCAACGTTGTAATGGTGATTTAGGGTTGGATTTGGTTCAAGACTTTGTATATTCACCAGTAGGTGAAGATACTGAGTTAGATATTTTTCCAGAAGACTACGATGAAGTAGCACTTGATGAAAATGGTGAAGTTAACATCTTTAATTTAATTGAAGATGAACTGATTTTAGCAATTCCATTAGTGGCTACCCACAACGAAGCTTCATGCAGTTATTCAGCAAAGCCTGCCAGCTTTGGTGTTTTAAAGGCGGAAGATGATAAACCTAATCCATTTGATATTTTGAAACAACTTAAGAAAGATTCTTAGGAGAAGACTATGGCTGTACAAAAAAGCAAAAAGTCTCGTGCAAGACGCGGCATGCGCCGTTCACACGATGCGATCAGTGGTCCAACTTTAACTGTAGATCAAACATCTGGTGAGACTCATCGTCGTCACCATGTGACTGCAGATGGTTACTACAAAGGCGTTCAAGTAATTTCTAAATAAGAGATTACTTATATGCTGAATCATCTAACCATAGCGTTAGATATGATGGGGGGCGATTACGGCCCCCGTTCATCTATTCCTGCTGCCGTTCATGCGGTAAATGTTCATGCCAATTTAACACTCATTTTGTGTGGTAACGAACAGGTTATATCTAAAGAACTCGAATCCCTCGATTCTTTATCTCACCCAAGACTTATAATTCGTCATTGCAGTGAAATTGTCACAAATGCATGCGAACCTGCAATTGCTGTGCGTTCAAAAAAAGATTCTTCTATGCGTGTCGCCCTTGATTTAGTTAAATCGGGTGAGGCTCAAGCATGTGTCAGCTCTGGTAACACGGGCGCGCTATTCTTTATGGCTCACTACGTATTAAAAATGCTGCCAGGCGTTAAACGTGCTGCACTCATTTCAGCGGTACCCACAGAGCGTAAAAACCCAGTATATTTGCTCGATTTGGGCGCTAATGTACATTGCGACGCCGAAATGCTGTATCAGTTTGGCATTATGGGCTCTGTAGTGGCAGGGCAAGCTCTGGGCACTGATAACCCTCGTGTTAGTTTATTAAATATCGGCGCTGAAGACATTAAAGGCCATGATGATATTAAACAGGCCGCACAATTAATGCAGCAAAGCCCCTACATTAATTATATTGGTTACAGTGAAGGTAGCGATATTTTTACAGGTAAAGCTGATGTAATTGTATGCGAAGGATTTGTTGGTAATGTTGCGCTTAAAACATGTGAAGGTATTGCTAAGCTTATTATGAATAAGTTTACAGCAGCACTCGAAAAACACATTTTATACAAATGTTTGGCGTTTATGTTGCGTCCAATAATAAAAAAACTCTATAAAAGGGTGAACCCCGACCAGTATAACGGTGCTTCTCTGGTAGGATTGCGCGGTATTGTCGTTAAAAGCCATGGAAATGCCTCCGCTAAAGCATTTCAAGCTGCAATCGATGAAGCAGTTAAGGAAGTTGAACGTCAACTTCCTGATAAAATAGCTGCTATTTTCGAAAAAACACATTCTAAAGACACGGCGGTCAATCAATAATTGATGTGCCGTGTAATTCATTATTTATTTGTTTAATTAAAAAGAGCAAAGTATGGCACAAAAAATTGCACTTCTATTCCCAGGTCAAGGCTCGCAAAGCGTTGGCATGTTACACGCGCTACTAGAGAGTTCAGAGAGTGCTAAAGCAACATTTGCTGAGGCATCTGATGCACTGGGTTACGACTTAGCAGAGTTAGTCCTTAATGGACCAGAAGAAAAACTAAATCAAACTCATCGAACTCAACCAGCCTTACTTACAGCGAGTGTTGCTATTTATCGTGATTGGTTAGCAGCAAACCCTGATACTGACGTTGTTATGGCAGGCCACAGCTTAGGAGAGTACTCAGCACTGGTATGTAGTGATGTTATTAGCTTGAGCGAAGCGGTTAAACTAGTTGAAAACCGTGGTTTGTATATGCAAGAAGCAGTCCCTGCTGGCATAGGTTCAATGGCGGCAATAATTGGCTTAAGCGATGAAGAAATTAAAGCAGCTTGCGCCGCGTCAGCCCAAGGCGACGTTGTTTCTCCAGTAAATTACAACTCCCCAGGCCAAGTTGTTATTGCAGGCCATAAAGCAGCAGTAGATAGAGCATCGCAAGCATGTAAAGATGCTGGTGCTAAACGTGCACTACCACTTTCTGTAAGTGTCCCTTCGCATTGTGAATTAATGAAACCAGCAGCTGATAAATTAGCTGTTGATTTAGCCGCTTTAACATTTAATACACCTAAGTGTGATGTAATTAATAATGTTGATGTAAAAGCAGAGTGTTGTGCTGATGCAATCAAAAATGCACTAGTACGCCAGCTTTATAGCCCAGTTCGCTGGACTGAAACAGTACAAGCATTAGTTGCACAAGGTGTAACGCAAAGCTACGAATTTGGTCCTGGTAAAGTACTAACAGGGCTGGCAAAACGAATCGATAAAGCAATGATCTGTGGCTCAGTAAACGATGCCGCTTCAATTGATGCAGCTAAATAAGAGTATATATAATGTCTAATTTATTTTCTTTAGAGGGCAAAGTTGTCCTCATCACCGGCGCTAGCCGTGGTATTGGTAAAGCAATCGCAACAACCTTAGTTGCACAAGGTGCAAAAGTTGCGGGTACTGCGACCAGTGAGTCAGGCGCTGCTAAAATCAGTGAATATTTAGGTGACAATGGTAAGGGCTATGCGCTAAACGTCACTGATCCTGCATCAATAGAGACAACACTTGCGGCAATAAAAGCGGACTTAGGTGACATCGATGTACTTGTAAATAACGCAGGTATTACACGTGACAACTTATTAATGCGTATGAAAGAGTCTGAGTGGGATGATATTATCGATACCAACCTAAGCTCAATCTTCCGTTTATCTAAAGCGGTATTACGTCCAATGATGAAGAAAAAGAACGGTCGTATTATTAACATAGGCTCAGTAGTCGGTACTATGGGCAATGCAGGGCAAGCTAATTATGCGGCAGCTAAAGCCGGTGTAATTGGTTTTTCTAAATCGCTTGCACGCGAAGTGGCTTCTCGTGGTATTACAGTAAATGTAGTAGCGCCTGGTTTTATTCAAACGGATATGACCGATGAACTCAGTGACGATCAAAAAGCAGCTACACTTGCTAATGTACCGGCAGGGCGTTTAGGCCAACCAGACGAAATAGCCGCTGCAGTTTGTTACTTAGCATCTGATGCTGCGGCGTATGTATCAGGCGAAACTTTGCATGTAAATGGTGCGATGTACATGGTTTAATCGTTATTTTACCTGTACTAAAACTAATTTAAGTTAAGTAGAGTAACTCAAAAACATTGAATTTTTTGTGAACTTGCTTTAAACATACTTGAAATCGCTGCGAAAATAAGCGATAAAAGACAAAACTTACTCTCAGAGGTTTGACCAGATAATTATTTATGGTCAAATCATTGAATCAGAGAATTATGCGGCGTAAACTACGCGGCAATCTGAAAATAACGCATTGGCGTTTTTAATAAAGGAAAGAAGAATGAGCGATATCCAAGAACGCGTAAAGAAAATTATTATTGAACAACTAGGTGTTAAAGAAGAAGAAGTTAAAAATGAATCTTCTTTCGTAGATGACCTAGGTGCAGATTCTCTTGATACTGTTGAACTAGTTATGGCTCTTGAAGAAGAGTTTGATACTGAGATCCCAGACGAAGAAGCTGAAAAGATCACTACAGTACAAACTGCAATCGATTACGTTACAGCTCACGCTGAGTAATTTATCGCACATTAAGGGCAGCATTCGCTGCCCTTAATCTATATATCCAAACCACCTCAAAGTTCATGATTCAAAACCTAGCCTTAACCGCCAATCTTAATTAAAAATTATTTTTGTTTGTGTTATGCATTTTTAATCTATTTTGAGACTAGTACTTTGAGGTAGCTTGGGTATGATCATCCACCTTATAAAAATATCCCTTATTGGAGGCAAACCGTGGCTAAACGTCGAGTCGTCGTAACTGGCTTAGGAATGTTGACGCCGTTAGGTAATGATGTTCAATCAACCTGGCAAGGCTTATTAGATGGTAAAAGTGGTATTCAAACAATAACTCACTTTGACACATCAAAATTTGGTACAAAGTTCGCTGGTTTAATTAATGACTTTGATGCATCGGCTTACATGCCAGCAAAAGATGCTAAAAAGATGGATTTATTTATCCAGTACGGTATTGCAGCGGGTGTTCAAGCCTTTAAAGATTCTGGTCTAGAAGTAACAGAGCAAAATGCAACACGTATAGGTGTTGCTGTGGGCTCTGGCATTGGTGGATTAACGCTTATAGAAGAAAACCACGTTAAACTATTAAATAGCGGTCCACGTAAGCTCTCACCATTTTACGTACCCTCTACCATTATTAATATGATTTCTGGTCATTTATCAATAATGCATGGACTTCGTGGGCCAAATATTTCTATTGTGACAGCCTGTACAACAGGTTTGCATAATATTGGTCATGCAGCGCGTATGATTGCATACGGTGATGCAGATGCAATGGTGGCCGGTGGTGCAGAAAAAGCAAGCACACCAATTGGTATGGGCGGCTTTAATGCGGCGCGCGCATTATCAACCCGTAACGATGATCCACAAGCGGCTTCTCGTCCTTGGGACAAAGACCGTGACGGCTTTGTATTATCTGATGGGGCAGGTGTTGTTGTCGTTGAAGAATACGAACACGCTAAAGCACGTGGCGCTAAAATTTATGCCGAGCTGGTTGGCTTTGGTATGAGTGGTGATGCGCACCACATGACTTCACCGCCAGAAGACGGTGCTGGGGCCGCACTGGCGATGGAAAACGCGTTAAACGATGCGCAAGTAAACGCACAGCAAGTGGGTTATATTAACGCACACGGTACATCAACGCATGCTGGTGATAAAGCTGAAACTGCGGCTGTTAAGTCTATTTTTGGTAATGCAGCTAAAGATGTAATGGTTGGTTCGTCTAAGTCAATGATGGGACACTTACTGGGTGCAGCGGGCTCTGTTGAGTCAATTATTTCGATTTTATCGCTTACAGATCAAAAAGTGTCTCCTACAATCAACCTTGATAACCCAGACGAAGGCTGTGATTTAGATTACATTGCGCACACTGCACGTGATGCCAAATTAGACTTTGCACTGTGTAACTCGTTCGGCTTTGGTGGTACTAATGGCTCGTTGCTGTTTAAAAAGGTATAATCTTTTTTAACAACGAACTAACTTATAAGAGCTCAGTTGTTTAACTGAGCTTTTTTTTATGCAAAAAATAATAAACCATACACAAACAATTATTACAGCACGTGATAGCAGCACCATCAGCATAAGCGATCGTGGCTTAAACTATGGTGATGGCTTTTTTACAACGGCTAAAGTTGTTGATGGGCAAGTACAGTATTGGCCTCATCATAAAGCGCGTTTGATTGAATGTGCAGAGCGTCTGGGGTTTCCTGAGTTAGACTTTTATAGCCTTGAAAATAAAATCACACCGCATATAACCGATCTGCAGCTCAGTGTGCTCAAAATACTGATAACCCGAGGTGAAGGTGGGCGTGGTTATAGCTTGCCAAGTGAATGTAATATTACTATTTTATTGAGTGTGCTCGATTACCCCCGCAATTATAGTGCACTTGCTAAAAAAGGAGTCAGGCTTGAAATAAGCCCCATTAAATTAGCAGCTCAGCCTTATTTAGCTGGACTTAAAACACTAAACCGCCTTGAGCAAGTACTTATAAAAAAAGCGATGCAAACGCAAAACTGCGACGATGTATTAGTCCTTGATCACAATAACAATGTAATTGAAGCATCTGCCGCCAATATTTTTGCGATTAAAAATCATAAAGTATTTTCACCATTGGTTGATGAGTGCGGAATAAAGGGCGTTTATCTGCAATCGTTATGTGATAAATTGCCTGTTGAATTTAAACGCGTGCAAGTAGAAGACTTAACCCAAGCCGACGCCGTATTTGTGTGCAATAGCTTAATGGGAGCAGTGCCTGTAAAAAGTATTGAGCAACAGGTGTTTAATACAGCCAACAGCCATGCATTACTCACTAAATTATTAGCCAAGGAGGCTAAGTGTTAAAAGTTATTTTATCAGTGCTTTTTTTAGCTGTTATAACGACTGCTATTGGTTATCAGCAATTACAAGCGACAATAAATACCCCTTTAATGGTAACAAATAACACCCAGTTTGAAGTCAAACGCGGCACTGGCTTTAATAAGCTCTGTAAGCAGTGGCAAGCTAATAATTGGGTCGATAGCTGCTGGCGTTATCAAATAATCGCAAAACTAGATCCAACACTCACCGATTTAAAAGCGGGACTTTACGTGCTTTCAAATACGAGCGTTATCAGTAACATAAAAAAAATAAATCAAGGGCAACAAGTTAGCTTTAGTTTTACTATTATTGAAGGCCAAGCACTGCGCGATGTGTTAGCGGCGATTAAAAATACCACTAACTTAAAAAATGATTTAAACATTGAGCAACTAAGTCAGCAAATATTGAGTAGCGATATACACCTTGAAGGGTGGTTATTTCCCGATACGTACCATTATCATAATAACGATACCGCAAGCAGTGTGCTAAAACGTGCAGCGCAAAAAATGCAGCAAACACTCGATGATGCATGGCAGCAACGGGCACAAAATTTACCTTATAACTCAGCTTATGAAGTATTAATAATGGCTTCAATTATTGAAAAAGAAACGGGGCTTGCCAGCGAGCGTCCGTTAATTGCCTCAGCGTTTGTAAATAGATTAAATACCAATATGCGCCTTCAAACCGATCCAACCGTAATATATGGGTTAGGAGAGAATTTTGATGGTGATATTAAACGCAAAGACTTACGCGACTACACACCCTACAATACGTATCGTATTAAGGGGTTGCCGCCTACACCGATAGCCATGCCATCCAAAGCCGCTATTTTAGCCGCTGTTAATCCACCTCACAGTGAATACGTTTACTTTGTCGCAAAAGGTGATGGCAGTCATCAATTTTCAACCACGTTAAAACAGCACAATGCAGCAGTTAAAACGTATATATTAAATAAAAAGAATTAATTTTTTATGAAACCAAAATTTATCGTTATTGAAGGCCTAGAAGGCGCTGGTAAATCTACGGCAATTTCATTATGCCAAGATTTCTTAAACAAAAAACAGATCGACTTTATAAACGTACGCGAACCAGGTGGTACACCGCTAGCCGAGTCACTACGCACCCTTGTAAAAGCAGAACACACTGAAGAAATTGCATTCGAGACCGAGCTGTTAATTATGTATGCGGCACGTTCGCAGTTGATGCATAACGTAATTAATCCAGCGCTTGAACAAGGCAAATGGATACTTGCGGATCGTCATGATTTATCGTCTCAAGCCTATCAAGGTGGCGGGCGTGGTATTAGCTCAAATACACTCGCGTCGTTATCGTCAATGGTATTAAAAGGGCTAAAACCTGATTTAACTATTTACCTTGATATTGACCCTGTTATTGGCCTTGAACGCGCGAAAGGGCGAGGTGAGTTAGATCGTATAGAACAAGAAGCGATTGAGTTTTTTCAACGTACACGTATGCGTTACCTTGAGCTTGCTAGTGACGATAGTTCAATTCAAACAGTTGATGCAAATCAAGATATTGACAAAGTGCATCGTGATATCACCAACGTATTACGTACATTTTTTGAAGGGTTAAAATAACATGGCATTGCCTTGGTTACACGATACAGAGCAACGCTTAGCGCAAAGCTTTCGTGGCCATCGCTTTCATCATGCGCAATTATTTTGCGGGCCTATTGGTGTTGGTAAATTTGAGTTAAGTGATCAGTTAGCTAATGCACTATTGTGCCAAAATGTAGTGGCGCAATCAGCGGCTCCTAACAGCATTTTAGCCCCGTGCGGACATTGTAAGAGTTGTTCGTTAACGCTCGCGGGTACACATCCCGATAAACGTTTAACGCAGGTAGATGGACAAAGTATAGGCGTAGATGATATTCGGGGTATTAGTGATTTTATGCATCACTCTGCAGCGCAAAATGGCAACAAAGTTGTTGTCATCGAAAACTGTGAAAAAATGACAACAGCCGCAGCAAATGCATTATTAAAAACATTAGAAGAGCCAAGTAATAGCCGATTTTTAATACTGACCACAAGCCAAGCTGCGCAACTTCCAGCGACTATATTGAGCCGTTGTGCTAAAACCGATGTAAAAGTAACAAACACACAGCTTGCCCAGCAATGGCTTGAAGCATTGCAAATTACCGGTTATAGCTGGTTACCTCTTTTTTACAACCAGCCGTTACAAATAAAGCACTGGCAAGAACAAAATCAGCTACAAAGTATTGATATGCTCTATAAATTTGCAACTGAGTTTAAACAAAGTCATAATTTCAAAGCGTTAGTCGATATTATAAATAAACAGCCTGAGCTTGTTCGTATATTTACTTTGTTCTTAAGTGAGCAATTAAAGCAGCAGCTGTTGCAAGGTATGAACTTTGAAGCGTATCAAGTTGCGCAACAAGCACTGAGCGAGTTTTTGCAAAATAATACAAAGATCCTTGGCCTTAATTTATCGCTGGCAGTATCGCGATTAGCGTACATATTACGTAATCAATAAACAGGACTAAACATGCAAGAGCTATTAGTTGATATAGATGACCTCGATGAGTTATATCGCTGTTATATGCCTTATCTAAACAAAGGGGGCTTGTTTGTGCGAACGAATATGCGCTACGAAGCGGGTCATTCATTGGCGCTTAGAGTCACATTACCCGATGCACTAGAGGATGACGTAGTCACCGGTAAAGTATCGTGGATCACTCCTCAAGGCGCACAAAGTTCAAACCCGCCTGGCATAGGTATTAGCTTTTTAGATGATAAAACAAACCTAAATGCCAAGATCGAAAAACTACTGGGGACTATGTTAAACTCCGGTAATCCAACTTACACCATGTAGTAATAACAGGCCCAATTTTGATAGTAGATTCACATTGCCATTTAGACCGTCTTGATTTTGATAAACTCGATTTAAACCTTGACCAAGTGCTTGATAAAGCACGCGCAAAAAAGATTGAACATTTTTTATGTGTAAGCGTAACACTTGATCAGTTTCCAAGTATGCTCGATAAAATTAAGCATTATGCTGATGTATCAGCCTCTTGTGGTGTTCATCCGCTTGATCAAAAAGACGCGCTCAATAAACAATTATTAACCGAACTCGCATCGCATGAAAAAGTAGTTGCGATTGGCGAAACAGGCCTAGATTACTACTACGCAAAAGACACACACGCAGTGCAACAAGCTAGTTTTGTTGGGCATATTGAAGTGGCTAACGAATTGCAAAAGCCGTTAATTATTCATACTCGTGATGCACGCGACGACACTATTAACTTAATGCGTGAGCATAAAGCTGAAAATTGCGGCGGTGTATTACATTGTTTTACAGAAGATTGGGATATGGCTAAAAAAGCCATAGACATGGGTTTTTATATCTCTATTTCAGGCATTGTTACGTTTAAAAATGCGGTAGAGCTAAAAGACGTTGTTAAAAAAATTCCACTCGATCGTTTATT
Organism: Pseudoalteromonas aliena SW19; assembly: GCF_014905615.1. Classification (NCBI taxonomy): domain Bacteria; kingdom Pseudomonadati; phylum Pseudomonadota; class Gammaproteobacteria; order Alteromonadales; family Pseudoalteromonadaceae; genus Pseudoalteromonas; species Pseudoalteromonas aliena. Next base: position 745,940 of record NZ_AQGU01000025.1, on the reverse strand, counting down.
AATAGAGACCGACTCGCCTTATTTAGCGCCAGTACCCCATCGCGGGCAAACTAATCAGCCAGCGTACGTAGAAGATGTCGCTTATTATATAAGTGAATTAAATGGTATTAGTTTTAACGAGTTAGCTAAAGCGACGACTGACAATTTTTACTCTTTATTTAAATTAGCAGCTAAAGGCTAACCCTATGATGACTAAAACGGGGCAACTTCCTATTTTACTAATGGGGCCAATGGTGCGCCGTGCAGAGCAAGCGGGTGTGTGCATTCAGTTTGCTACATCCAAGCCTGCAAATTGTCGTATAGATCTTATAAATAACGAAAGTTACAGTGAACAGCAAAGTATTGCGCTAGGCGAACACTTATTTTTACACTTTGTTGTTATAAAACCTATAAACGAGCAGTTTCCTCTCGATACACAGCTCCCTTATGCGCTTTTTATCGATGGTAAGAGCATTGATTCATCTCCTTGGTGTTTTGAAAATCAGCCAACTCCCGCGTTTGTAATTCCCAATAAACTGACTGATATTTTGCATGGTTCGTGTCGTAACGCACATCACCCAGCAAAAGATAGTTTAGTATCGGCAAGTAAATGGCAAAATACTCAGCGCAGTAAGAATGAACAAGGCGCGCAGCTACTTTTGCTCAGCGGCGATCAGGTGTATGCCGATGATGTAGCAGGGCCTATGTTGTTGGTTATTTATCAATTAATAGATCAGCTTGGCATATATAAAGAGCAACCACTTGAGCTTGCTTTACCCAGCGATATAAACGAGCAGCTTTATAATAGGCATCATTTTCTACCTAAAACGCCTTGGCAAAATCGTTCTAAGTTAGGCGTAGGTTATTGGTTAAAAAAAGACGAACCGCACTTTTCAAGCGTCAAGGCTTACAATCACCTTATTTATTTTGAAGAATATATCGCGCTCTATTTGCTGAATTTTAGTGCGGTAGCTTGGGCATGTGTTGATCTAGAGAAGACGCAATATACAGAGCAAAATAATAAAAATCAGACTATTTTCAATGCTGAAAAAACGGCTCTAATTGATTATGCAGAAGGTTTGAGTGAGGTAGAGCGGTTATTTGCCAATGTATCTACGTTGATGATGTTTGACGATCACGATGTCACGGATGATTGGAATCTTACTGCTGGGTGGGAGCAAGCAATAAGTCAAAATAAAAGTAGTAAACGTATTGTGAGCAATGGCTTAGCCAGTTATTGGTTGTTTCAAGGAATAGGTAATGATGCACTCACTAAAACAAGCGCATTAATACAACCGTTCAAAGATAGCTTAGTTGATGAGGATGTTTGGCAATTTAAAGCATTTGACAAGTCCTTACATGAGTTTAACTACTGGCATTACGAACTAACTACAACACCTAAAGTTGTTGTGCTAGACACTCGTACACACCGCTGGCGTAACGAGTCAAACTTTAACGAACCGTCTGGTTTACTGGATTGGGCGCGTTTAACTGATCTTGAAGAAAGCCTGTTAAGTCACGAACAAGTTATTATTGTATCGCCGGCCCCCGTGTTTGGTGTTAAATCAATAGAAGCGATTCAAGCCATGTTTAATATTTGTGGGCAACCGCTTATGGTTGACGTAGAAAATTGGATGGCACACGAAGGCTCGGCTAAAAAATTACTTGATACGTTTAGACGCACAGACACACCTAACGAAACACTTATTCTATCTGGAGACGTACATTACTCGTTCTGTTTTTCGGTGCAAAAGCGTTTTGGTGATCACCCCAACCGAATTTGGCAACTCACTGCCAGTGGCATTAAAAACGAATTCCCTCGTAAACTTATAAACGTACTTGATAAGCTCGACTCCATTTTATACGGTCCAAAAAGTCCATTAAACTTTTTTACAAAGCGCTGGCATATGGAAGTAGATAAACACCAAACTATAGATGAAGGGCAAAAATATTTAGTGAGTGATTCGGCTATTAGTTTAATAACCTTAGAGCAGGGGAATTTATCCCGCTACCAGCTTATCCATGGCGACGGGCATTTAACTGAGTTTGATTTAGAGCATAACTAATAAGTATTCATGAACATAAAAGCGTAGATTTTAAACGCCAGCAAGCTGTGCGTCTACAAGTGAGTTTAACCACAGTGTTAAACTTTACCGGTAGACGTTGAGCTTGCTCACGTTAGAAGTGAAGCTTCTCATTACTTAAAAAATTGGTCTCACCACCGAGAGTGCAGAGGCGCCTTGCGTTACACAGAGAAAAGCTAAGTTAAATTTGTTTGCAGTTACTAGGGCGTGTTGACCTTTGTGGATTGAAATTTGTTCAATCTAGGGACGATTTAATCGCGGCGCGAGGTTTGTAACCTAGTGGGCTAAGTAAAAACCGAGCAACAAAGAGTAAATTGCCCCTAGAAAGAACCCAAAGGGCAGCGCATGTTTGGCATTTATGCTGCGTTATCGCCTATTTATGGGGAATAACCACACTACATAGACTCTGCCTTGCCTAAATACCAAACAGTCTGCTGCAAAATCAATCACGAAAGGTCAACACGCCCTAGCTCCTAAAATTACTTCTCTTTTTCTTCTCCGTGTCCTCGGTGGTTAATTTATTATTGATATACTAGCAAGTTCGATAGCGTTGCTTTTAGACGCAAGTAAATTGAACCTTAGCGGTAGACGCAGAGCTTGCCCGCGTTAAAAGCGCAGCTTCTAATCACTCTATGTTAAGTAATTACTTGCCTTTGTATTTAACCATGCTCTTTTCGGTTTCGCTTGGGCGCAGGTAATTTATTGGTTAATATTGCTAAGCATAAAATAGTGATAAATAGCATTGAATTTGCGCCGGCCTGCAGTGAGTAGTCAACCGATGAGTGTAGTAGCATCGCGACTATGGCTGTGGCACAAGCAAAGGCCACTCCCTGAAATAGCGCCGTTTTACGCTTTCGCATCGTCGAAATACTCAACCATAAACAATAAAGCACAAGCAAACCAAGTAGTGATGTAGCGGGTATGCCAAGTTCGGCTGCAAACTGAACATAATCATTGTGAGCGTTATCATAGTAGCCAGAGTAGGGCTCAGATTGATACTGAGGGAACGCGGTATAAAACGTACCACCGCCGGCGCCTAAAAACGGATGATCTAATATAAGCGGAATTGAGTCGCGAACTACTTCGTCACGAGTTTCTGAATGTAAGCTAGTTTCAGTGATCCTCTGCTTTACTTTTTCTACATCAAATATGGCACCAATGATAATTAAATCAATAATAAAAAAACTAACAATGAGTAATTTGAATGATCGAGGCTTTTGTTTGTATATAAATAAAGCGAGGGCACTTATTATCATCAGAGCAATAAAAAAGGCCGAGTTACCCATGCGGCTGCGGGTTAAAATAAGTGCAACAATAATTATAATTAAAGACACTCGTAATATAATTTTGGAACTTAATAATATTTCAGCCCAAGCTCGCATGGTTTGCTCAAAAGTTTGTTTATAATCACTATTACTTCTTTTTAACTCGCTGATCAAAACACCAATACCTAAACATAAGCACAGAGATAAATAGTTTGCTAAAAAGTTAGAGTATGTAAATGTCCCAATTGCACGATCAGTATGCTTATAACTAAACAAAGGGCTAACGATATCGGGTGACAGATTTAAGTAACTGGCATATAAGGCTTGGAATACACCCGCACAAATAATGGCATAAATGAGTTTTCTGATTCGAAGAGCATTATTACAGTAGATAAATATTAACCAGCAAAACAGTATCATAAAGCCAGTTTTAAGAAGCATTTGCTTTGTTTGAAAAGCATCTACACTGGTGCCTAATAACTGTATGCCACACACCAAAACAACAACGCCAAGCACACTAAATAAAGGCCAAGAGTATAACGGAGGATAAAGCGCTTGCTTGTCGTTTATAACACTATTAACTAAGTGAGTACAAAACGTAGCAGCAATTAAAATGCCCATAGCTAAAATAGCCCAAGGCCTATAACTGCCTAAAGGGAGGGGAAGTAAAAATAGTATGGTGCAGATACAAAAGAATATGAAACGATTCAAAATAAACTCAAAAGCAAAAACGCAGCCTCAAGGCTGCGTTTATATTATATTCAACAGTAAATTAATTACCCGTTTCAGATATACCAGCATCACCACCGGTACCGCCTGCGCCAGGAGACACAGGTAATGTTGGTAAGGCTACAATCACTGGAGGTTGAGTGCCTACAGGACCAGCAGCAGTTGCTTCAGAGGCTACGGTTGCATCTATACCCGCTGTTATTGCTGCTATGGTAATAGTGTCAGAGTCAACACCATAGGCAGACAGTGCAGCTAAAAAGTTAGAAATTAATGGGCTATCCACACCAAATGAGGCAATAACAGCCGAAATCATTCCGTCAATATTTGCAGGAGAACAGCTTCCGTAAGGGATTGTTTCATCTAGCTGATTTTTTTCGTTGTTTTTACAAATACGTGTAATGGCTTCTAGTAAGTCTTTTTCTAATTGTTCAGGAGACGTTTGCGCCGTAACGTTGCTTAAAATGTTTATTAAGCTATTCATACTTTCATTTTGAACCTTTGCAGCAGTATCCGTTTGGGCATAGGTAGGTAAGCTTATAAGTGCCGAAGCACTGGCAACTAGGCCGGCTAAAATAATTGATTTCATTTCTCATCCATTGATTTACTGACTAATTGCAAAATTTTATCGCATCCGAACAGAAAGTAAACTTTTTATTTTCACTTTCGCCATTTAATTTAATGATTTTTGACGGGGGCATAATTAAATTACCTTGCAACCCGTCACAACCCAAGCTTTCTAATATTTTTAAGGTTTCTGGCTTTTCGATTAAACAGGTTATTACTTTGATACCAAAACCATGACAAATGTTATTAACGGTCTGAATAAAAAACTGGCTCTGGGTATTCGTAATTAAGTCTTGTATATAACTGCCGTCAATTTTCACATATTCAACATCAAGACCTTGTAGATACCTAAACGAGGTTAAACTAGTGCCAAAGTGCTCAATACATACATTGATACCAATTTCTTTTATAGCATCAATGTGCAAAGACGCGACGTGTACATTGTAAAGTAAACTAATTTCATGCAGTTCAAATAATAGGTTGTTTTTGAGTACAGCTTTGGTTTGCGCATACAGTGTTAGCCACTGAATAAAATCTGTGGAGTACAATGATGCCTTGCTGATATTCAGGGCAAATATATCATCAGGGTGTTGCTCTTTAACATTAACAAAGTTACGGATTATTTTTTTATCTAGTTCTTCAGTGAGATTCAATTTTTCAGCCATAGCGAATAAATGACCATTATTTACTTTCTCACCCTTGTGCGTAAAGTGAGCAAACACTTCAAAGTAACATTGCTTGTCATTCGAGTTTGCTTGCTTAACAGGTTGTACTGAAAAACTGACTTCGCCAGAATTGATAATAGATTTAATAAGTGCGCGCCATTGATTTACGCTTAATAAAGTATCTTTATCGATTTTATTGACGTTAGTGCCTTCACCAATCGTGCAGCCAGTATCGAGTGACGATAAAACGTCACCCATAGAAGAGCCATTATCAACTTGAATAAGTGCTAAATTAGCAAATCCATTAATGTGTAAGCTATTTTCTTTTTGACCAAATGCATCGGTTAACTCTAAACGGGCTTTATTTAAGAATAAAGTGTCGTAGGGAGCGAGTACAATAAAGGTACTTCCGTTTAACCTAAATACTCGTGTATTCGATAAGTCAGTAACAAGAGTTTTAAGCGTTGCGGCTGCATCAAGTACATGTTCATCACCGTCTTGATAGCTTACAGCTTGATTTATATTAGCCAGCGAGGGTAGTGTAAGCATCATCGCTGTAATTGGCGTGTCTTCACTAATACTCCCAACAACAGAGTTAAAGTGATTTTCAAACGACTTTCGATTACCAAAACCAGTTAACTGATCAATGTAGACCTCTTCAGTAAGCGCTTGGGTTTGTTTTGTTAAAGAGTCAAATGTACTTTGTAAATTAATAACCATGTTATTAATGGCTTTAGTTACTGTACGAAGTTCTCTGGCAACTGGTATTTCGTTATTTAATGTAAAACGTTTGCGAGTAACTAACTTTGCTTGGTCTTCTACCGCTTTTAAAGGTTTGAACACAGCCCGTAAGATTAAAAATGCGATGGCAAGTGATGCCATTAACAATAAAAATGAGCCGTATAAGCTACGTTTAGTGTGCTGCCAAAGTGTTAAGTAAGATTGCCCCGTATGGCTTGTTACTTCAAGCACACCTGCCATTAGCCAACCATTATTGATTTCAGACTGCATAGTCGGGGCATTTAATTTACACATAGCTATAAACCAATCAGGCACTGATTCGACCCGTTTAGGATTAGCAAGCTCAAAAACAATATTGCTTTGCGCGTCAGTAAATTTAATATGATTATAATACCCAGAGTCAAAAATAGCCGTTGCCATTGTTTGGGCAATCATGATGCTATCTTCTTCTAAGTAGGGTGATATAGAAAGCCCTAAGCTCGTTGCGGTATCTTGAGCATGGCTTGCCATTTGAGTTTGTAAATAATTACGGGTGGTATCAACGTCTGTAATAATACGTATAAAAAATGAAATAAACGAGATCGCTACTATAAGCCCATAAACTTGGGTTTTTAAGCTTAATCCATTTTTAGTAAGCAGAGACATAACTGGTAGTTCCTTTATAGTTATTTTTAACAGGAGAAAGCTGGCCTTGCTCAATTCTCTCTAGCATAGTGTTCCAAGCCGATACGCCACGACTATTCTTAACCTTATTCCCCAACCCTTTTGATTTAGCTAACCATAACCCTTGACCATTAAAACTATAAATAGGGGTTAAATCGTTGCGCTTATTTGCGGGTAATAATTTTGTGTTGAAATTGCCTAATACATAAGGAATTTGATTTGGCTTTTCAAAATAGATAAGCACCATATGAGGCTGATTCACTGTACGTTGACGCACGTACATAAACCTGATTTTATCTTCAGGTATTCCCAAGGCAATTAAAGTAAAGTACTTTGCAATAACATAATCTTCGCAATCGCCCATACCCACACCTAAACTCTCAAGTGGTGTTGCCCAATAATCCTTTTGCAACCAAAGTTCATCATCGGTTTTATATTTAATATTTTCATTAAAAAAGTCATTAACTAAATGAATTTTTTGCCACTCGCTTTCAGTTTTCGATTCATCAATAAAAGCGAGCCATTGTTGTATACGACGATGGCCTTGTTCACCATAGTGTTGCTTAGCAAGGGCGATTATATCACTGTTGCGTAAATACAAAAGCATATCTTGTGCGCAAGCCAAAAATGACACTAATATAAAAATGCAAAGTCCAAAGCGCACAAGCAAATCCCTAATAAGCAAACGATGCCATTATAGTAGCATTAGTTTTAGAAAGGTAGTTCATAAAAGCGCTAAAACTCAACACTGAAACATTTTTGCAACATAAAACAATCGTAAAGGGTGTTATTTTTATTGAGCGAATTAGTGTGTTGTGTATAATGCACGCCCACAAGGTTGTGGTGCTCGTAAAGTAGGTAGTATTTATCTTTTTACGCGGCCTAAGTTATTTACTGCCTAAAGTAACTAAAAAGGAATTAAAGTGAGTGTATTAAAAGCAGTATTGCCAGTTGCAGGCCTAGGTACAAGAATGTTACCAGCAACAAAAGCAACGCCTAAAGAAATGCTTCCCCTCGTTGATAAACCTTTAATTCAATATGTTGTAAATGAAGCCGTACAAGCTGGAATTAAAGAAATAATACTTGTTACACATGCTTCAAAAAATTCAATAGAGAACCACTTTGATACTAGTTTTGAACTAGAGGCCACGTTAGAAGCGCGTGTAAAACGAAGCTTATTAGATGAAGTGCGATCAATAGTCCCTAGGGGCGTTACTATTATATCTGTTCGTCAATCAGCTCCATTAGGATTAGGCCACGCAATTTTAGAAGCTCGTCCTATAGTTGGTAATAATCCATTCGCAATTTTATTACCCGACGTGATTATAGACCAATATAAGTCGAACCTAAAAACTGATAATTTAGCGCAAATGATCACTCGCTTTGAAACAACAGGCCATAACCAAATAATGGTTGAAAAAGTGCCTACTGAACAAGTCCATAATTATGGTGTTGTTGATCTAGCTGGCAAAACAATAATGCCTGGTGAAAACGCAATAATTAAAAATATGATAGAGAAACCTACTGGCGACGATGCCCCTAGCAATTTAGCTATTACAGGTCGCTACGTAGTCTCTCCAGCTATTTGGGATTTACTCGAATATACTCCCCCAGGTGCTGGTAATGAGATACAACTTACTGATGCGCTACTTCAACTTCGCCACCTAGAACCATTAGAAGCTTACCACTTAAAAGGTAAGTCACATGATTGTGGTTCAAAATTGGGTTATATGCTTGCAAATGTTGAGTATGCAATGCAATCGAGCGTTATGGGTGAAGAATTTACCAAACAAGTTAAAAGCTTAATGGCTGCAAGCATTAGTTAAAACAACAATGAATTCGTTAAAATTAAGGAATAACATGGCTATTAAAGTATTAAGTATTTTTGGTACACGTCCTGAAGCTATTAAAATGGCACCATTGGTTAAAGCATTAAAATTAGCTGAAGGCATCGAAGCAAAAGTATGCGTAACAGCGCAGCACAGAGAAATGCTTGATCAGGTGTTAGACTTATTTGAAATTACCCCTGAATATGATTTAGACATCATGAAACCGGGGCAAAGCCTGTACGACGTAACAACAAATATTCTTTTAGGCTTAAAGCCAATACTTGAAGAGTTTAAGCCTGATTTAATTCTCGTTCATGGCGATACAAGTACAACACTTTCGGCAAGCCTAGCTGCCTTTTATCAACAAATTCCTGTCGGGCATGTAGAAGCAGGATTACGTACAGGCAATTTAGCATCTCCGTGGCCTGAAGAAGGCAACCGTAAATTAACGGGAGCAATTACCAAACTACACTTTGCGCCTACAGATACCTCCGAGCAAAATTTATTAAACGAAGGCGTAAACGCTGATGACATCATTGTCACCGGAAACACGGTTATAGACGCATTATTACAAGTAGTTGATAAAGTAAAAACGGACGAAACATTAATTCAGACTCTTCAAGCTAAATTTCCAGAATTAGATGAAAGTAAAAAACTAATTCTAGTAACCGGACACCGACGTGAAAGTTTTGGTGGTGGATTTGAGCGTATTTGTGAAGCCCTTGCTGAAATAGCCACAGCTCACCCAGAAGCGCAAGTTCTCTATCCAATGCATTTAAACCCAAATGTACGTGAACCGGTAAACCGTATCTTAAAAAATGTTAAAAACGTACAACTTATCGAGCCTCAAGACTACTTACCATTTGTGTACCTTATGAGCAAAGCACACATAATTGTAACCGATTCCGGCGGTGTTCAAGAAGAAGCGCCAAGCTTAGGCAAACCTGTATTAGTAATGCGTGACACAACCGAACGCCCAGAGGCCGTAGCTGCTGGCACTGTTAAACTTGTTGGAACAGATAAAAACCGCATTATTAATGAGGTTAAAAACTTACTAACAAACCAAGCTGATTATGAAACGATGAGTCGCGCACATAATCCTTACGGTGATGGTAAAGCGTGTGAACGTATCATTTCAAAAATTAAACAGCACTTTAACGTGTAATAGACGTTTTACAGACTTATTTATATAGGATTTATTATGACGATTAAAACAGTATCAGTAGTCGGTTTAGGATATATAGGATTACCAACAGCAGCCGTAATTGCATCAAGAGGGGTTAACGTTATTGGTTTAGATGTAAACCAAAAAGCAGTTGACACAATAAATGCAGGTGAAATCCATATTGTAGAACCTGATCTAGATATAATCGTAAGAGGGGTTGTGTCTACCGGTAATTTACGTGCAACGACCACACCAGAAAAAGCAGATGTGTTTATGGTGGCGGTACCTACACCATTTATACATAGCGAAAGTGGCGATCATAAAGCTGACTTAAGTTATATCGAGTCAGCAGCAAAAACTATTGCACCAGTGCTCGAAAAAGGCAATTTAGTTATTTTAGAATCGACTTCGCCAGTAGGCGCAACCGAACAACTAGCTCAGTGGTTAAGCGAAGCCCGTCCAGATCTAACATTCCCACAAGACAAAGGCGATGCCGCCGATATTAATATTGCACATTGCCCTGAACGTGTATTACCAGGTTATGTATTACAAGAGCTTGTTTCAAACGACCGTGTAATTGGTGGAATGAGCAAAGCATGTAGTGAAAAAGCCGTAAAATTATACGAACTTTTTGTACGTGGTGAATGCATTGTTACTAATGCAAGAACAGCCGAAATGGCAAAACTAACTGAAAACTCATTTCGTGATGTAAACATCGCATTTGCTAATGAGCTATCTGTAATATGTGACAAACTTAAAATTAATGTTTGGGAACTGGTAAAGTTAGCTAATCGTCATCCTCGCGTAAATATTTTAAACCCAGGTCCTGGTGTAGGCGGGCATTGCATCGCTGTTGATCCTTGGTTTATTGTTGCCAGTTGCCCAGATGAAGCCAACATTATAAAGCAAGCGCGCCTGACTAATGACGCTAAACCGTATTATGTTATTAGCAAAATAACTAAAGCGGCCGATGAGTTTAAACGTCCTGTTATTGCATGCTTAGGTTTAGCATTTAAAGCAGATATAGACGATCTTCGCGAAAGTCCAGCACTTCAAATCGTACAAGAGTTAGCTTCAAAAAATGTTGGCAAAATATTAGCGGTAGAGCCTAATATACATGAGCTTCCTGAAAAATTAGCGTCAAAAGGTGTCGAACTTACCTCTCTTGATTCAGCGTTAGAGCAAGCAAATATTATTGTCGTGCTTGTTGATCATAAACAATTTAAAGCAGCGGATAAAACGCAATTTGCTTCAAAAGTTGTCATTGATACTCGCGGTATAATTTAAGAGATTCAGATGATTACCTTTAAATCGATTAAAAATGATGTATGTAAAGGTGCTTTATACACCTTACATTTAGCATTATTAAATAATTTAGCCGTATGTTTTATTAAGAATAACTATTATGCCTAAGCAACATATAGTACTAATTATGCCTCTCTCAGCTTATGAGTGGGGCACTGAAAACTGCGGTGGGGTAGACAGTGTTTGTCAAATGTTTGGAGAATATTTAGTTAGCCAAGTAAACCCCGAGTTTAAATACACTATTATTGGTTTAGATCCGCAAAGTAAAACGCCTTACACAGGCGAAGTTATTAGCCTAGCTGAGCATGTCGATTTTATTTGGCTGCCTTGTTCTAGCAAGCATACAGGCTTTAAAATACCTGGGATAGTATGGCAAAATTGGCATATTCGAAAGCTGTTAAAAAAGCTAAAACCAAATTTAGTTCATACGCATCTTTGGAGTCTTTTAATCGGTAGTGGTTACAATGGCAACACAATTGTCACAGTTCATAGCTATAAAAAAATAGCCCGCCGTAATGTAGGTTTAATTAATAACTTTTTATATGAAAAAGTTATTCCGCAAATCATAAAAAAACGAAACGATCACGTAGTTGTTGTAGGCAAACAATTACAACGCGCATTACTAAAAGATGGCTTTGAGTCTGAAGTGATTCATAACCCGATAGATCAAGCGTATTTTAATGCTCACTATATTAGAAATGAGCAAAAAAGCATAAAGCTTGTTACATGTGCACTATTAACTCCTAGGAAAAAGGTTGAGCATTCAATTAATCTATTGAGTAGGTTCGTTGATGCTGGCTTTAACGCCACACTTACTGTGATTGGGCCTGCTGCAGATAATGTCTATACAGAGCAGCTAAAAAAGCAGGTTAGCACTCTTGGTCTAGAAAATAAGGTAAACTTTTTAGGTAAGTTGAATAAAGTAGAAATAGTTAAACAGTACCAGAGTGCTAATCTAGGTATTTTCACGTCTAGTGAAGAAACTTTTGGGCTGGTTCCTCTAGAAATGTTAGCTGTTGGTCTACCTCTTATTACAACTGAAGTAGGTATACTTGAAGATGAAAAAGTTTTTTTCGAAAGAATGGGCGTTTTATATTTATCAGATTCGCTGACTGTTAAAGATATTCAAGATATGCTTACCAGCCACAATATAATTACCTCTAAATCCACACTTGAGAGTAAATTTAACACAGCCTGTATTACTCAAAAATATATAGATTTGTATACAAGTATTTTAGATAAGCAAACCGATGTTTAAAGCACTACTAAAATATGCACCAGTGCAAGTTTTTGCTGCAATCAGTGTTTTTGCTTTAATAAGTATTCACACTAAGCTATTAACCACTACAGAATACGGTATGTTGGCATTAATGCTGCTTACCGTCGAAATTGTCAGAGCCGTTGCTGCTCAGTGGATTAATTTAAGCATGCTGCGTTTACTCCCAAGTAAAAGTAGCGATCAACATTCGTATTTTGCTGCTATCGCGTGTTCAATAATACTGTGTTGCACACTACCTGCATTTGCGTTAGTTATTGTAGGTTTACACTTAACAGAGCTATTAAGTATTAATACATCAATAGCGACATTTTTGCTTTTTTTAACTAAAGCATTGTATTTATTTTATCTTGAATTAGCGCGTGTTATGGAACGTTTAAATCAATATAGGATAGCGGTACTAACTCAATCGATAATGTCGATTGTATTCACCGGTGCTTTGTTGTTTATACATACTGATATTTTACTTGCACTATACGCATTATCTTTTAGCTATGTTGTTGCGGGTATCAGCGTTTTTAAACGTTTAAGTGTAGGCTTCTCTAAGCTTAAAACAGTGGATGCTAAAGCTATTTTTGCTTACGGTTTACCGCTAATGGCAAGCGGCTTAGTTGCTGCAATATCAAGCCGTTTAGACCGATATTTTATCGCAGATTACCTAGATTTAGCACAAACAGGTATTTACGCCGCTATATCAAATATTCTTCTTGGTATTGGTGCGCTTATTTTTATGGTTGTCGCACTGCCAAGTTACCCTGAGCTAACAAAGAAAATAAACGACAAAACAGCGCTCTATAAAGCACATGGCGAGTACTTAACCTTACTTACTTGTGTTGCAATGCCTGCTTTAGTTGGTTTTTGTATTTTGGCAGAGCCCATCACTCAGCTATTATTAAGTGACGAGTATTTGGCGCAAGGCCCTACAATTATTTATATTTTGTGCGCTGGTGTATTTGTTATAAATTTAAAGGCGCATTATATCGACCATGGTTTACAGTTTTCTTTAAATACTAAATATCTGCCAAGAATCAGTGTTTTTTCTTTAATAATTAATCTTTCCTTATTACTTACCTTGATCCCTCTTTATGGCTTGATAGGCGCAGCAAGTGCTTTTTTAAGCGCAAGTCTGGTCTCATTCGGGGTAGCGTTATGGTTGTCTATTAAAAAAGGATATAAATACCCTATACCAAATCAAGTATATAAAATTATTTTTTCAACAGTATGTATGGCTATTTTGCTACCTGAGCTTCGTGTTTATAATTTTATCTCAATTGACTTACCCATTTTAAATATTATTTTTGATGTAATGATAGGTGCATGCATATTTATACTGGTGCTTACCCTACTAAATTATAAAAAATGTAAAACATGGATTTTAAATAAATGAGAAGTGAAAATATTTATAAAATAATGTTTTGCGTTTTTTTATTGTCATTCATTTTTGGTGGTTATGTACTTGAAAATTTAGGTATTCAGTATGTTTCTGATGGCGGTAGCCCTTTAGGGAAAATACATATCACGAGCTATATTCTATTTTTTTGTATTGGACTGTTAACGCTTAAAAAAGGGCTCAATAAGCCGCTTGCAAACCTCAAAGAGCTAAGAGGTGCTTGGCTAGTAAGTACCTTGAGTATTTCTGTGGTGATATTTTATGGATTATTTAGATTTGGCACCTCAGGAATGGCTTATTTAATTGATACAATTGTCGCTGCGTTATTAGCCGTTTATTTGCTAAGTCAGCTAAAGTCAGAACATAAAAAAAAGTTATTGCGACTATTGGCGTACTTATTATTTATTAACGCAGTGATTGCTATTTTAGAGTTTATTTTGGGTAAAACTTTAGTTGATGTAAGCTTTTCAAGCTTTAGTCATTTTCGTTCAACGGCGCTGTTAACGCATCCATTAAATAATGCATTAATTACGGCTGCTTTAGCGCCACTTTTAATGAACCAAACTCGTTTTCCTACCTTGCTATATTTTACAGTGATTTTTTTAGCCTTGTTTGCTTTTGGCGGCAGGGCCGCGGTCGGGGTTTTTCTTTTAGGCACATTTATACTCGTCGCTCCCAAAATACCTGCATTTTTAACGAAGGGTATTAAAATGACAAAAATGCGATTTGCCGCGTTACAAGCTCTCACTTTTTGCGCGGTCATTTTTACTTCGCTGATTATTATTTTTACACCTATAGGGTCACGTATTTTAAGTAAGTTACACGTTGATGGCAGTGCACAAGCGCGGTTTGATGTGTTTATTATATTGGAGCAATTAAGCCCACTAGAATGGATATTTGGTGCATCACAAGAGCTAATTAGTAATATCGCGTTTTATATTGAAATAGATGTTATCGAAAATTATTTAATAGGTTGGGTTGTCAGCTTTGGATTGATAAGTACGCTGTTACTCATAGTGAGCTGTTATAGGCTTCCTTTTAAGCTAGCAAGTAAAGATAATATAAGTTTATGTGCAGCATTGATTATATTTTTTATGGTGTCACTAACAAATAATGCACTAACAACTAAAACTCCCGCCTTACTTTTTTTATTTAGCGCAATGTATCTTCATAATTCAATAGGGAATAAAAGATGAAGCTTTATCACATAGGTAATTATTTACACAGACATAAGATCCCTTTGCTTCCCAAGGTTTTCAATATTTTAATTCGGCTTATACATAACTCGGCTATTTTTTCTGAGACTAGCATCGGCACGAATACTGTATTCGCATACGGTGGAATTGGGGTAGTAATACATAAAAGATCTACGATCGGCAAAAACTGTGTAATAGGTTCAAATGTTACTATTGGTGGGAAATCTAAATCGATAAATGTCCCCGTCATTGGCGATAATTGCTTTATTGCGACAGGCGCAAAGATTTTAGGTGAAATAACAATAGGGAATAACTGCGTCATAGGTGCCAACTGCGTTGTAGTTAAGAATGTTCCAGATAATAGCGTAGTTGCTGGGATCCCCGGGAAAATCATCAAATCAGACATTGATCCAAAGGATTATTATTAATGTTTACCAGCAAAGTATATAAGTTGAGCCCAGTTTTTATTCAAAATATTTTATTAAGTTCAAGAGCATTTATACGCAAAAAACTGAGAGAAAATAAAGAGTGTGAGCAGCTCACCAAAGAGCTAATTGCCCATGACTATGACTCAGAGGCGCTAAAGCAATATCAAAGTAAAACCCTTAAAAACGTACTAACAGAAGCGCAACGTAACATCGCTTTTTATCAACGCTTTGCCGATGATATAAATACGTTTCCTTACATTGATAAGGCTGAGGTAAATAGCAATAAAGATAGGTTTTTATCGCCTAATAAATCAGGTGTGGTTGTTAAAGGGTCAACCAGTGGCACGACTGGCGCTCCATTATCTATTCCACAAAATATGCAATCGGTAATTACTGAGCAAGCCTTTATAAATAGAATGATGCACTGGGCTGGAATTGAGCATAACGACAAACGAGCGTGGTTGCGCGGCGATATGATTGTCCCACAAGAGCAAAAAAAAGGCCCTTTTTGGCGTTACTCGTATTTTGAAAATATGATTTTATTATCTTCATTTCATCTCGCACAAAAAAACCTAGATGGCTATTTAAATGCAATGCAAAACTATGGGGTCAAAGCGATTCAAGCGTATCCATCGTCTATTGTTACGCTGGCAAAGCATTTAGAGAGTAATGACACCTATTATCAAGGTACTTTAAAGTCAATCATTACCTCGTCAGAGTCTCTTAGCAAAGAAGACAAAGCATTAGTCGAGAGAAGATTTAAATGCACCGTATTTGATTGGTATGGGTTATTTGAGCGTGTAGCTGCAATTGCCAGTTGTGAACATGGCCGATATCACATATTAACAGACTACGCTCACGTAGAATTATTGCCTGCAGGGAAAGCTGAAAATGGACGAGATAGAGCTGAAATTGTCGGTACTAATTTTAACAATTCTCTTTACCCCTTAGTACGCTATAAAACAGGCGACCACGTTTTATTATCAGATGAAACATCGTGTCCATGCGGGCGTGTATTTCCCATCATTGATTCTATTGAAGGGCGAATGGGAGATTATTTAATTGCTGAAGATGGTCAGAAAGTTCATATATTAAATCACATACCTAAAGGTGTTGATGGTTTAATTGCCTCACAGTTTATTCAAGATAAGAAAAATGAAATTACAATTTTGGTAGTTACAGACAAAAATAAATTTAATAACGAGCAATGCTCAATTTTAACTAAAAATGCTAAAGAAAGGCTTGGTAAATCTATTTCATTTAAAATTCAAGAGGTTAAGTCTATCCCGAGAACGAAAAATGGAAAAATACGACAAGCAATCTGTTTATTATAATAGGGATAACCATGAACCTAATTTCTTACACAAAGCACAAAGTTTTAGATCACATTCGTTTTTATTATCATTATTTAACAAATGATCGTATGAAGCAGCATTTTAAACGTTTTAAAACAGCATTAAATAAAAAGCCTGACTCTGTTATAAAAAATGAGTTAAAGCAATTAAAAGAGTATTGGGATTATATACCAACCCAATATTATACCCATGATTTTTACTCTTTAGATTGTCATTTAACTTTAGATGAAATGAAAAAATATATACCTTCATATTATTTTTATAAAGTGATTTTTCCTCAATACGATAATGTAAAGGCTGTAATTCCCCTCATCGAAAACAAAATTTCAATGAATAAATTGTTCAATAATATCGGCTTACAGCAATCAAATATTGTAGTGGTGAAAAGTGATGGCAAGCTGACTTCATTTAAAAATGAAGAGCTAACTTCAGAAAAAATTGGACAAATGTTTAATACCTTGACTTGCAAAAAATTGTTTATCAAGCCGGTTATGGGAAGAGGTGGCAAAGGGATAATTATTGCGAAACGTACAAGTGAAGGTTATGAATATAACGATAAAAAGATAACTTATAACTATTTGCAGGCCTTAAGTGGCGACTATGTAGTTGAAGCAGCGATTGAGCAGCATTCTTACTTAGATGCGGTTTATTCCAATAGTGTGAATACCTTAAGGGCAATTACCGTAAGAAATGATGATGGTAGTGTTGATTTTATTGCCGCAACTTTAAGAATGGGCACAGCAGGAAGAGAAATAGATAATAGCTCTGCAGGTGGACTATTAATAGGGATTGATTTAAATACAGGAAAAGGGCTCAGGCCTTTTGCCACATATGAGTTTGGTATTGAAAGGTATAACAAACACCCCGATTCTTACTTTGACTTTTCCCTTTTAGAAATACCTAACTGGCAAGTTGTTAAGCAACAAATTTTGATTACAGCACAAAAGTTAACGCAAATAAACCTTGTTGGTTGGGATATTGCTCTAACGGAAGATGGTATTAAAATTATTGAAGCAAACACACTTTTTGGCATTGACCATACGCAAGCTGGCGTAGGTGGGTTAAAAGATTATTTTGTAAGTGGTGAACCAAAATTTTTAAAAAACATTCATAATTTTAAAGGGAAGTAGGATGAAAGAAAAAGTATTAGTCATAAGTGTTAGTTGTAAAGGGCAGGGGGGAGTTGCCTCAGTTGTGAGCACGTTTATGAAGAATGATTTTTTAAACTCAAAATATAATATAAATTATTTTTATACAAATAAGCCTGGCAATAAATTTAAAAAGCTTGTTAGCACACTGTGCGCTTTTATTTCGTTCCCTTTTTTACTTATTTTTGATAATTATAAAGTGGCTCACATTCATGGTGGTAGTGTATTACGTAAAAGTTACTATGCACTTTGGTTAAAGCTCTTCAGAATACCAATAATCTACCAAAATCATGCAGCAAATTTAGATTCGTATTATAAAAATGCATCCGGTATAAAAAAAAGGTATATAGATTATATTTTTAGCTTTTATGATCTCAGGTTATGTCTGGGTAACCATTGGACAGATGTATTGCAAAACGCTACAGGAGAAAAGTGGGATATTTTACATAACCCTGTTCCCGAATTAGTGCTCAATAAATTACAGCATACTACATGCAACTTTACGTTTATGGGGGAGCTTAGTGAACGAAAAGGAATCAAAGATTTAATCCACGCTTTTGCAATATCTAAAAATGAAAATGCACGGTTATTAATTGCAGGTAATGGTGATGTGGATAGCTTAATTAGTTTGTGCGAAGAGTTAGATGTGTTGAATAAAGTAGAGTTTTTAGGTTGGATAAACAAAACGCAAAAGCTTGATTTATTAGCTCGTACTGACGTTGTTGTCTTACCAAGCTACGCAGAAGGATTACCTATGAGCATTCTTGAAGCTATGTCGGTAGGTTTACCTGTTGTAACTACGCCGGTTGGGGCTGTAGAGGATGCTATAACGGATGATGTACAAGGTTTATTGGTGCAACCAGGTAATATAGAGCAAATAGCTATAGCACTTAGCGAACTTGCACAAAATACAGATAAACGACAGCAACTAGGTGAAATGGCCAAGCTAAAATTTTTAGCATGCTTTAAAGACGACGTAGTGGCTGAAACATTATCTAATTATTATCAAAAATTAATAAACGAGAACGTAAAGTGAATAACCAAGTTGATTTGATCGCTGAAAAAATAATTTCTGCAGCAAAAAAGCATGACTACGCAGGGCAAGATCCATTTGATGGATTAAACAGTCGCTTTTTCAATTGGTTTCCAGGTTTTAAAAAAGGCATTTTTGGTCTTGCATGGATTCAATTACATAAGCGTTTAGCCATCAATTTACGTCCTTTATTTGGTATACCTAAAAAGCGTAATCCGAAGGGGATTGGCTTATTTATTTTAGGCTTATTAGAAGACTATAAAGCAACGAATGAGCAAGTATATTTAGATGAAGCAATACAGCTAGCCGACTGGTTGTTAACTCAACAAAGTGATCGAGAATTATGGCAGCATAGCTGCTGGGGTTATCATTTTGATTGGAATGCACGCGCATTCTTTGTTCCCAAAGGTAAACCAAATGTTATTACCACTATTTATGTAGCGCAGGCTCTATATGCATTAAGTGAAATAACAGGGAAAACCAAATATAGCGAGCCGGCACTCGATAGCGCGCATTTTATTGTTAAAACTTTATACACCGAGCTTGATGGGAGGCAGTTTTTTGGTTATATACCGGGTGAAACTGCATTTGTTCATAATGCTAATCTTTGGGGAGCTGCTTGGGTGGCTAAAGTCGCTGCACTTACAGATAATCAAGAGTATAAAAAGCTAGCACTTAGTGCGGCTAGACAAACAGTATCAGAACAAGGCACTGATGGGTCTTGGGTTTACGGCGCAAGACACCACCACCAATTTATTGATGGTTTTCATACTGGATATAATCTAGAAGCCTTGACTTTATTAAGTGATGCTTTAGTTACAGACGAATTTAAAACGGCTATCGACCTTGGTTTACAATACTATAAAGTGCATCTTTTTGAAGAAGATGGTACGGCTAAATACTACAACAATAATCGCTATCCACTAGACATGCACTGCGTGTCGCAAGCTATTTTTACCCTTTTAAAAGTAGGTAAAACAGCAGAAGATTTCGCAATGGCAGAAAAGATAATTAATCGCTCTATTGAAACTTTGTATTTACCAACACACCAGCGCTTTATTTATCAAAAAAACAAACACTTCACCAATAAAGTAGATTATGTGCGTTGGACTCAGGCATGGGTATATTATTCATTTGCCTTTTTTAATCGCAATAAATCTAACAAGTAGCACGTAACTGTTTAAGCTAAGCACTATTTAAGAATGGATTATATTAATGAAACGCATCGAATTTTTAAAGGCCCCGATGGACATTGCTACAATGCAAGAAACAGTGTCTTTTATCGAAAATAGAATAGAAAAAAAAGAGTTTTTACAACACGTTGTGGTAAATGTTGCAAAAATAGTAAACATGCAAAAAGATCCTGTTTTAGCTGAGTCGGTTAAAGCGTGTGATTTAATTAATATTGATGGTATGGGCGTTGTTTTTGGCGCACGTTTTTTAGGGCATGATGTGCCAGAACGCGTTGCAGGCGTTGACTTATTTCATGAGCTATTAGCGATGAGCGCAAAACGAAACTTCCCTGTTTTTTTACTGGGCGCAACACAAGAGGTTGTAAGTGAAACAGTAAGTAAAGTGAAAGCACACAATCCTGATTTAACCATAGCAGGTTATAACGACGGGTACTTTTGGGAAGATGAAGAGGCTGTAGTCACTAAAATAAGAGAATCGGGCGCGAAGTTGTTGTTTGTTGCTATCACATCCCCTAAAAAAGAAAATTTTATTAATAAATGGCAAGATAAACTAGGTGTTGACTTTGTAATGGGCGTAGGTGGCACGTTTGATGTAGTCGCTGGTAAAGTTAAACGCGCACCGCTATGGATGCAAAAAGCAGGCTTAGAGTGGCTATACAGAGTTATACAAGAACCAGGTCGGATGTGGAAACGTTATTTAGTGACGAACACTAAATTTATAATATTATTACTAAGTGAAAAATTTAAAAAAGGAAGTTGATGTGTTCAATATTATTAACAAAAGTAGAGTCACTTATTTTTATAATGAATTTATAATTAAAATGTTCCGTGACAAGGAAAGAAAACCACTATTACAACAAATTAAAGAGCTCTATTTATTAGCGCGAGCAATAAAATATTGGCCCCATAACTATTTTAAATATGATGGCTACAAAAAAAATAAAAGCTTAGATGAAGTCAAGCTATATTCAACTGGTTTGCTTTTTGCTCAATTTAGACAAGATTATATAAACGATTGTAGGTATACAGTGTTTGCAGATGATAAATTTTTATTTCATAAGTTGATGGCCGATGCCGGCATACCGACTGCAAAGTTAATTAATGTTATTTCGCATAATGCTTTTACAAATGAGTATAAAGGGCTTAATAGCGTGAACGCTGAAGTTATATTAAATGCCATTACAGCTGATGCTATAGTGATTAAACCGGTAATCGATTCGCAACAGGGTGCTGGAGTAAATGTAATAAATGTAAATACAAATATTGCCAAAAAGTTTGAAGTGTCAGGAGATACCTATGACTCAACAGAGTTACTTAAAAAGCTATTCTCTGAATATTCTGGCAGTTATTTAATTGAAGAAAAAATACAACAGCATTCATTTAATCACCGTTTATACCCTGAAGCTGTAAATACGATTAGAGTAGATTCACTGCTTGCAAAATCTGGCGAAGTAATTATAAATTCAGCGTATTTACGAATTGGAAGAAATGGTCGTAAGGTTGATAATTGGTCTGGTAAACAAGGCGGAATAGGAGTTAATGTTAATATTCAAACTGGAGCCTTAAGCTCACAGGGTATCGACTATTGTAAGAATTTATATTCAGAGCATCCTGACACAGGTGTTTCTTTTTCTGGCCTAGAGATTCCATATTGGGACGAGATCATTAATATGGTTAAAGAAGCAGCTTTGCAATTTCCAAATGTTAGGTCATTAGGTTGGGATATTGTTTTAATCGAAAATGGTCCTCTAATATTAGAGGTTAATGGTGATTACGATATTTTAGCTCAGCAAACATGTACACAAGCCTTTGGTAAAAACAATTTATTTTACTCTGAGTTAATTAGTTACTCTGAAAATACTGAATATTTTAAACATTATGCAATAAACCACCAACACCTATAGCGCTATAGGATAACCATAAATGTGGTTTTATTTTATATTTGAATAATATAGGACGAGAGTGGTTATATCTAAAAACAAATATTTACACTCTCCGCTCTGAGGAATACTGAAATGTTACGTATAAACTATATTGATCATATGAAAGCACTAGGAATTATTCTTGTTGTTTTAGGCCACGCAGCTTGGTTAAATGAGAATATTTATATACTTATCTACTCTTTTCATATGCCTTTATTTTTTTTCATGTCTGGTTATTTAGCTTCTCGACAGTACTCGATAAAAGAAGCATTAATTAAATTAAATCACAGGTTAATTATACCATTTGGTTTTTTCTTTTTTGTTTCATTTTGTTTTTGGCTACCATTACACTTTTTCGGTAGCGGGCAGGCGAGTAATATGCCTTGGTTTGATCCATTATCTCGTTTAATAACGGCCCAAGCTGATAGTTTTCATATTAATGGGGTGTTGTGGTTTTTTCCTTGCTTAATAGTTATCTCTGTTTTGCAAATAATTATTTTTTCGAAGATGAAACCAATAACGGCCTTTATTATTTCAGCTGTTATTCTGTCTTTTTTGTTAGTTAATGTAGGGCTTATAAAAACAAGGTTTTATTGGTGTTTTGATTCTGCATTGGTAGGATTGTTCTTTTTCCAGATGGGGAGAGTAGCAAAAGAGTCTGGTTTATTAAATTCTACTGTGTTGAGTAAAAAATACTTTGTCTGGATTCTTTTACTTATACTTTTACCTATTTTTTATATCGCCGCATTACAGAATGGTCGTGTTGATATGCGTGAATTGAGCTTTGGTGTTATTCCTTTTTTATATCCGCTTATTTCTTGCTTGGGAATTTTTATACTATTTTTAATTTGTAGCCTTTTAAAAGCATCGCCTACGTCTCGGCTTTTAGCCTTATCTTCAATTGCTATTTTTCCACTGCATTTAATTATTTTTCGATTTTTGAATAAATTTCAGCTAATGATCTTAGACTCAACTTCCGTTATGTTTAGTGTTTTACCTTATTTTAATTCATTGCTTGCAATTGTTATTTGCATTTTTGTTTTTAATTTTTTGAAAAAAAGAGCCCCTAGCGCTATTGGTTTGTAGAAGCTAAAATGTTTAATCTATTATATGGCGTAGAACCGTTCTGTATATTTACTCTGTCAACGTATTGCCATTTATAAATTCGTAAATAAGCTTTAGTTTAAAGGCCGTAATAAAAAATATATTCCAAGTTATTATTAATCCAATTCCCCTCAGATAGTGCTGCATTATTAAATCAGTAAGTAGCCTCATTCTACGTATTATTTACATTAATATAATTTACTATTACGACTGAACCACATAATCCTTTTTTATTTGATGCTGGTTTTTAACTCGTGCTTTGTTCCCAGAGATGAAATTATCATTGTTTTTTATTTAAATTTAAATTTGAATTTAAAACTTTATAACTAGTTGATTTTAAATTAAATAAACATTTTATTAACACAAAGTCAGTACTTTTGTTGTATTTCGTGTTTCTTTTGATTTTATTTGTATATATAATCTTCAGCACAGGTTAAGCGGCTTTTTAATTTTTATTAAGCGCAGGGTTAAAAATTTTAGTGCCGGATAATGCACTTTTTCATTTTCGAGGGAAGAAATGACTAAATCATTAAGAAAATATAAAAAATTGAGTGCAATGATTGCACTAACTTTAGCGAGTACATCAACGTTGGCTGGTGACTTAGGTGTTGCTAATAATTTTTCTGCATTTGTATTTGAAGAATTTAAGTCGTATTTAGGGCGTGCTGATGGTGCAATTGCAGCGGGTGACATAAGTATTAAAGGTGGCTATAGCGTAGGTTACAATCGCCGTTCTAACCCGAGTGAATACTATTTAATTAGTGAGACGGGGATTGAATTTAGAATCGGTCGTCAATATGTGGGTAGCATGATTGCCGGCGGTGGCACAGATGTACACTGGAGCGTACGCTGGGGTATGGAACGTGGCTCAAGTATTTATGCAAATCAAGATCAAGCTACACTCCCGTTTAACTTTGATGAACAAGAAACATTTTATAAAGACTTAAGCACTGAACTTGCGCAGCTTGATTCAACCGGCACAGTTCAATGGAAGTGGGGCGGACTGTATCTACAGGGCGATAGTACCTCTGCAACGCAAGTGTTTAATATTGATGCACAGCAATTTGCTAGAGCACATACATTTAAAGTTCAAGGTATGCCAGCTGGCGCTACTATGATTTTTAATATAAGTGGTGACTCAACATTATTAGTAAGAGGCAAAAGTTTTGCTCGCCTTAAAAGCCATGTAACTAAAACCGTTTTTAACTTTGTTGACGCGCACGACCTGAATATAAAAGGAAATCGCTGGGAAGGCGTAGTTTTAGCCCCTCATGCTGATATCAGTGCTCTTTACGGTGCAGCCGTTATGCCTGTTATAGGTAAAAGCTTTCAAGGTTCAATGACGCTGTTAGGTAATGAGTTTACTGGTGACCTGCCAGATATGGCAAAAACAATTAAACCATTTGCGATGCAGCAAAAATGGCAGTGGAATTCAAGCGAGTTTATGCCTGAATATAACCAAGTAATAGCGACTCCGGTTGTTGTTCAACTTAATGATGATAATAACGACGGTTTAATCAATGAGAGCGATATAGCTGATGTGGTGGTTACGTCGTTTAAAAATAATACAAACAAACCAGGCTTAGTACGTGCACTAAGTGGTGTTGATGGCTCTGAGCTGTGGACATATGAAAAAGGGGGGGTGTTTGCTGATTCACGTAACTCAATTGCAGCCGCTGATTTAGACAATGACGGTGTTGTTGAGCTGGTTCTAAACGATTATTCATCTGCAGTAGTGCAAATTATCGATAATAACGGACTAGTTAAAAAAGAGCTTAACAAGTCTGGCAAGCCTTTAGGGGCTGTCACTCTAAGTGATATAAATAATGACGGTATTGTTGAAATTATAACTGGTTCAAATGTGTTTAATTACGATACGGGTTTGCTTTATACAACTAACTGGTCTGCGGCTTCTACAGCATTTGATGCTGATAATAATAATTCCCAAGAAGTGCTAGCCGGTGGCGGTTTGTATGATTCTAATGGAGCGCTGCTATGGCAATATGGCACGCCAGGGAGTACGTGGTTTAGTGCCATTGCTAACTTAGATGATGATTTAGACCCTGAAATAGTTATTAGTAACCCTAGCAGTATTAGTAATGGTGGAGTGCTCGCAGTACTTGAACATAATGGTAATGTTAAATGGCAAGTAAGCAATGGATCAAATTCTGGCGGTGGTGCACAAGCGGTATCTAGCTTTTTAGGTAAAGACAACATTGGTATTGTACACGCCGGATATACAGCTGTTGATATGTATGATAAGACGGGTCAACTTGTTTGGTCAGTTTCTAATAACGATGATTGGAGTGGTAAGGTAGGAGTAAGTGCTTTTGACTTTAATGGTGACGGTATTGATGAAGTATTAGTGCAAGATCATTTCAAGGTGAGAGTACTTAACGGACTTGATGGTTCAGTTTTATCATCTGTAGACAACTCATCAGGCACGCTTTGGGAATACCCAATTGTTGTTGACCTAGAGGGCGATGATAATGCAGAATTAGTTGTTGTATCAAACAATTATGATTCTCGTTATAGCATTAATAATGGTGTAACTGTTTATGGTGCTGCTGATAGTAGTAAACCATGGAAAAATGCAACGCGCATTTGGAATCAACATTCATTCCATCAAACGAATGTGACTCAAGATGGTAAAATACCAACGGTTGAAAAACAAAGTTGGTTAAATAACAATACTTATCGCTCAAGCACAATAAAATAAGCTAAGCGTTGTTGAAAAAAGCCAATTATTTATAATTGGCTTTTTTATTGTTTAACTAAAACATATGTTTATTTTTATAGAGGTTATTTAATGGAGTGTGTATTTGTCTGATTTAAGATCTGACCCCGCAGTAAGAAGTTTATTAGAGCGTATGCCCGAAACGATACAAGATAGTTTTTCTGATGAACAACTCACTCATTTAAAAGTGGCTATAGGTGCAAGGCAATGGGGAAATCACGCGCTTGACTGTCGTGGTGTAATAAAAATTTTAAAGTATAGATATTATTTTGTTGTACTCGCTGGCAGAAATAGGCGAGGACTCAGTGCTAAAGAGCAAAAAATGGCAAAAATTGCACAAGCATCAATTGTTACTTTTTTTATTTTAATCGCGAGTTTAACCGTGATTTTGGCGCTGTATCTGATTAAGTCGGCTTTAGGGATTGATATATTTGAAGGATATTCGTTTGGGGTATGGGATTGGTTTAAAAATTTATTTAAATAAATAACAATCCTGTTTTTTGCAATTGTTAATGTATTTTGTAGTACTTATTTGTTAGGACACTTGTCTATGGAGTGTTGTATAAAAGTCACTAATACTATATTATGCCCTGAAATTTAGTTAGCTGAATTAACTTCAATTAGATCGCTACAAGGATTAGCAAAATGACATCTTCAAGGACATTTAAACCTTCGGGCTCTTCTGATGCCAATTTTTACAGGCTATTTGATATTTTTGCGCTGTTTTTAGCTTTTCAATGCGCTGCTTTAATATACGGTTTTCAGTTGTCTCCTTTTTATATTATCTCGGTATTATGTGTTGCCCTGAGTTTTTTATACAGCGCAGAGCTGTTTGCCACGTATCGCTCTTGGCGTGCGGGTAAGTTTAAAACCATGGTAATGTGCGCTTGGGCTTCATTGCTTATTGCTTTTGCTGTGCTGTTTTTTATATCGTTTATATTTAAATTTACCGATTCGCTTTCTCGTTTAGGGTTAGGGATATGGTTTTTATTGAGCTTCACTTTTTTATATGCGTGGCGTCTTACGGTGCATTTATACAAGCGAAATCGCCGCAAGCTAGGACTTAATTTACGCAATGTAGCAATTGTAGGGGCAACTGAGTCAGCCGCTTATTTACATGAAGAAATCATTAAAAATGAAGAACTAGGTTTTAAATTTTTAGGCTTTTTTGATGATCGTAAACCTGAGCGCTTATTTAGTAAATTAGCATCGCATGACGTTGAGGGCGCTATACAACAAGCGGTTGATGCAGCACGTGAAGGTAAAATTGATATTTTATACATTGCCTTGCCACTAAAAGCTGAAAGGCGCATCGCTGACATATTATTACAGTTAGGCGATACAACGGTTGACGTCCATGTTATCCCCGATTTTTTATTGTCGAACCTTATTCATGCGCGTATTGAACATGTAGGTGCGGTAGATACGTTAAGTGTGTTTGAGTCACCGTGTATTGGTGCTCACGAGTTTATTAAGCGCACTGAGGATGTGGTTGTATCGGCTATTATATTGACGTTAATTACACCCGTTTTGCTCGCAATAGCAGCCGCAATAAAACTAACATCAAAAGGGCCTATTATCTTTAAGCAAGATCGCTATGGGCTTGATGGTAGAAAGATAAAAGTTTGGAAATTTCGCTCCATGACGGTGACCGAAAATAGCGATGTTGTTACGCAAGCGACAAAAAACGATGTGCGAATAACTAAGTTAGGTGCTTTTTTACGCCGGACTAGCCTTGATGAATTACCACAGTTTATAAACGTGATTAAAGGCGATATGTCGATTGTAGGCCCTCGGCCTCATGCTGTCGCACACAACGAAGAGTATCGAAAAAAGGTCGAATTTTATATGTTTAGACATAAAACTAAACCTGGGATTACAGGCTGGGCGCAAATTAATGGCTGGCGTGGTGAAACAGATACATTAGATAAAATGACTAAACGAGTAGAGTTTGATTTGCATTATATTAAGCACTGGTCGTTATGGTTTGATATTAAAATAATATTTATGACAATTTTTAAGGGATTTAAGAATGAAAATGCCTACTAATACAATTACTCCATTACTTGTTGCTTTAAGTGTGGTTGTATCAACACCCGCTTTAGCAAATATAAAGCCAGGCAGCTTTATGACAAAAGACGGTGCAGAAATTACGCCTACACTACAAACGGGTTTACGCAGTAACGACAACTTTTTTAGTACCCCAGATAACTCAGAATCAAGATTGATTTGGAGTATTGCACCTAAAATAAGTGCTTTAATTGATGATGGCCCTGATAGCTATAAGCTTGATTTAGGCAGCAGTACGTCGTTCCATAATAAAGATACAATTGATAACTTTACTCAAGTTAATGTAGGTGCTTTGGTACATAAAGAATTCACAAGTAAGCATCGTTTAGATGTTACCGGTAACGCTGATTGGTTGTACGAACCACGAGGCAGTGGCTTAACCGAAGGCTTAGGTAATACTGTTAATGAGTTAGTGAATTATCAGCAGCAAGATATTGCAATGCGTTATGAATACGGCGCAATGAGTTCTAAAGCACAAATTGCTTTAATTACTGGCTTTTACAATAAAAAATATCAAAATTTTAGATCTGTATCGCAGTTTCGTGATTACGATAAATCTTTAATTGGTGTTATTGGCTATTATGATACTAAAGCTGCAACGCGCGCTTTTCTAGAAGTAAAACAAGAAAACTACCGATACGATGCAATACAAATAAATGGTATATCACGTGATTCTAATGATGTAAAAGTATTGTTGGGTATGGAATGGGATGCCACAGCGGTGACTATGGGATCGTTTAAAGTAGGTTACCAAAATAAAGATTTCGCATCTAACCGTCGTCAAAACTTTAGTGGTTTAAGCTGGGAAGCCGCGCTTACTTGGCAGCCATTAACTTATTCTACACTACAACTTGCGACTAGCCGTGCTGCTAAAGATCCTCTTGTTCAAGGCGATTACATTAGAGAAAGTGTTTACGGTGCTAACTGGAATCACAACTGGAGTGAACACCTTAGTTCGTTAGTGGGTTTAAGCTATATTGATGAGCAATACACAGGCAGTATTAACCGTAAAGACAAAACTAAAAATGCACGTTTAGGATTAAACTATTTAGTGAGCAGTTTTGGTATGGTTTCTAGTTATGTTGATTTTATAGACCGTAATTCAACACAAAGCACAATCGAGTTTGATCGTGTTGTTGTAGGTATTAACTTTACCTTTGCGTTGAAGGCTAATAAATGAATTTTAAATTACTGATTTTTAGTCTTTTAATTTTTAGCTTTAGTTGTTACGCGCAAAACTCACAAAGTTACATTATTGGCCCTGGCGATAAAGTAGAAATTAAAGTATTTGGTCAACCCGATTTAGATGTAACGGCTTTGTTAGGTAATAGCGGTGAAATTAACTACCCATTTTTGGGTAAAGTTAAACTGGTTGGCTTGAATCCTTCGCAAGTTGAAAACGTAATAAGTGACGGTTTACATCCTGATTATTTAGTTACCCCTAATGTATACGCACAGGTAATAGAGTATCGACCTTTTTATATTCATGGCGAAGTAAAAGAACCTGGTGCCTACCCTTATCAACCTGCTATGACGGTTAACCAAGCAATTGCGTTAGCCGGAGGCTTAACTGAGCGTGCTTCGGTTGATAAAATATACATTTTTAAAGAACAAACGAAAGAGCAGCAACAAAAAGGCAGCTTGAATAGCCAAATTGCAGCGGGCGATACCATAAAAATAGAACAACGCTTGTTTTAAAGCAGTTTAAAGGCAATTACAAAATGAATCATATATCCGATAAGCCTAGCAATAACGATGAAGTTATTGATTTAGGTGCATACCTTAATGTTATTAAACGCGCTAAATGGCGTATTTTAGGTTTTGCGACAGTTGTTACGCTTTTGACTATTATGGTTACTTTAACTTTAATACCTAAGTATACGGCAACTGCTACATTATTAATTGAGGCAGAGCAGACCAAAGCAGTTAGCTTTGATGAAATTTACGGCTTAGACTCCACAAAAAAAGAATATTACCTAACGCAATTTGAGGTTATTAAATCAAATAGTATTGCACGTGAAGTAATAACTAAGTTGGACTTACAGTCACACACAGACTTTATTGCAAAACCCTCTGTGTTAGGTGAGCTTAAAAGTTCGCTTAAAAGTGTCCTACCTTTTTTAAATAAAAAAGAAACAGTGCTTCTTTCACCTGAGGAACAAGCTCAAAGAAAGATGCTTGATTTGCTTGCTAGCTTTAAGTCAAGACTCAGTGTGTCGCCAATAAATAAAACTCAGCTAGTTAGAGTTAGTTTTGAGTCGAGCGATCCTAAACTTGCAGCACTTGTCGCCAATAC
Organism: Pseudoalteromonas aliena SW19; assembly: GCF_014905615.1. Taxonomy (NCBI): domain Bacteria; kingdom Pseudomonadati; phylum Pseudomonadota; class Gammaproteobacteria; order Alteromonadales; family Pseudoalteromonadaceae; genus Pseudoalteromonas; species Pseudoalteromonas aliena. The sequence goes on along the minus strand of NZ_AQGU01000025.1, from coordinate 715,803 downwards.
CGTGGGTGAAGTTTATATTGAAAGCCAAATGCGCGCTAAAATGGGCATTACTCAGCAGGCATCGAGCTGGTTAAATACGCGCTTATCAGAGCTGCGTATTCAATTAGATAGCTCTGAAGTGCGCTTACAAGCTTATCGAGAAGAACAAAAACTTGTTGATATTGAAGGTATTGCGGGGCTGGTAACGCAAGAACTTGAACAAATGTCTAAGCAGTTGGTAGAAACACGTGCCACAAAAAATAACTTAGAAAGTATTAATCGCGTTATCAATGAATACGGTAACGATAATATTGAGCTTTTAGGTAGTATGCCTGAAATTACATCACACCGCGTAGTACAAGATGTAAAACGTGAGGTTGTTTTAGTTGAGCGAAAAGTAAGTGAGCTTGCTGAAGTTTATGGTGTAAAACACCCTAAAATGATATCAGCAAAGGCTGAGCTTGCGACGGTTAAAGCTAATTTAAATAAGCAAATTAAAGGCCTTATTACGGGCATTGAAAAAGAGCTTAACAGGACTACCCGCACAGTAAACGCGCTTGAACGCGATTTAGCAAAAATTCGTGCCGAATATCAAGATATTACCCGCAAAGAAACGCAGTACAATCAGCTTAAGCGTGAAGTAGAAACGAATCGTAATATTTTCAATACTTTTTTATCGCGCTCTAAAGAAACGGAAGTAACGAGTGACTTTAGTTCAGCGGCAGCCCGTTTTACTGACCGTGCTTATGCACCTAAAGATCCCAGTAAACCAAATAAAAAACTAATTGTTATATTAGCATTTGTTGCAAGTTTTGGCTTTGCAGTAGTAATGAGTTTTATATTTGATGCACTCAACGATACGATTAAAACAAAAAGTGATGTTGAAAGTAAGTTAGCGCAGCGCATGCTGGGACTGCTTCCGCATGTCAATATCCCTAAAAATAGTTACTTTCCGATCCATGCGTATTTAGAAGATCACTATAGACGCTTCGCTGAATCGGTACGCACATTCCGTACTAGCTTGTTACTTACTCATTTAGACCGTGCGCATAAAGTAATTGCTGTTACTTCAACGTCGCCAGGGGAAGGTAAAACAACAACATCTGCTAATTTAGCAATGTCGCTTGCCCAGATGGGCAAAGTATTATTGATTGATGCTGATTTACGCAAACCAAGCTTAGCAAAACGTTTTGATATTCCTGTTTTTCATCCTGGTTTAAGTAATTTAATGATGGGTACAGAGCAGTTTGCAGAGTGTGTGCACATGGATGAAAAGTCAGGTGTTGCTATTATGCCAAGTGGTCAGATTCCGAGTAATCCGTTGGAATTACTCTCTAACTCACGGTTTGATGATTTATTAACGGTATTAAAAGCGAAGTACGATCATATTATTATCGATACACCGCCTACTCAAGCAGTAAGTGACGCTTTGGTTATTGCACAAAGTGTCGATTCGGTAGTCTATGTTGTTAAATCAGATATAACACGTATTAAGCCTATTACGGCAGGGCTTGAGCGTTTGTTTGAAGTAAAAGCCCACGTTGCTGGCGTTGTTCTTAACAAGGTTGATATGAGCAAAAGTAAAGATGAACATAGCCACGGTTACTACGATTACTATGACTACTCTCAACAACCAGAGCAACAGCAAAAAGATAGCTAACTTATGATTGATATACACTCTCATATTTTGCCAGGAATTGATGATGGCGCTAAAGATTTAGATGAAGCTTTAGCGTTATTAAAAATAGCGCAAAGCGATGGTATAACGCATATGGTAGCTACCCCGCACATTCATCTAGGGCGCTTTAATAATGCGAGTTCTCATATATATGATGATCTCGCTAATTTAAAAACGCATGCTATAAATGCGGGGATCACGATTAAGTTAGCAGTCGCTGCTGAGGTTCGTTTAGATGTAGAGCTTATGGCATTAATAATGGCGAATAAACTCCCTTTTATTGGCCACATTGAAGGTGTGAACTATTTATTATTAGAGTTACCCCATTCGCATGTACCTCAAGGTTACGATAAGTTTATTTCGTGGTTAGCAAAACAAAATATTAAAGTAATAATTCCTCATCCTGAGCGTAACCGTGATATTCAAGAAAAACCGTTTTATATAGAACATTTAAAACAACTCGGTTGTGAGTTTCAATTAACGGCATCAAGCCTAGAAGGGCACTGGGGCGATAAAGCTAAGCAAATTTGCGAAGATATGCTTAAAGCCGATTTAGTCAGATATGTGGCAACCGATGCACATTCAGTAAAGCGCAGGCCACCAATATTAAGTAATGCAAAGCAAATTGTTAGTGATTTAATTGGCTCTGAAAAAGCAACTAAGTTATTTTTAACAAATCCTTGGCATTTAACTGAGTCTTTATTTAGTGATTAACTTTAAATTTAATCGGACGATGCAAGCCGCTATTTTGGCTATGGTTACTTTATGCATCATTTATCTTAGTGTTCAGAGTATGCGTGCTAATTCTTGGTACTTCAGTGCACGTAATACTGTGCAGCATATGACTGCTGATCCAGCCGATTACTCGCGGCTATCTGATGCAAAACATGCTATTGCCTTGGCAACTCAGTTAGAACCTTCGCACCCACATTATTGGCAGTTAAGTGCGCATATAAATATGTTAACTATTAATGCCTTTAAAGATTCAACTGAAGCTACGCAAGCCAATAATATGCAAATTTATAAAGAGGCTGAGCAAGCGCTTTTAAAGTCAGTTGAGTTAAGGCAAAGCTGGGCTGAAACATGGATTGCATTAGCGCAAGTTGTTAGTTATCAAGAAGGGGCCAGTGAACGTGTTTATGAATATATTCAACAAGCAAAGTCCGTTGGGCCAAATAAATTAAGTGTTCATTTAGGGATCATTCAACTTGCTTTAATAAATTGGCCAAATTTATCGCCTAAGTTTAAAGCGCTATACGTTGCTGAATTAAATTTGGCAGTTAAACACGGATACCATTTTTTTGAAGTGTTTAATTTAGCTAAACAAGTTAATAGACTCCCTACATTGTGCTTGTCACTTCAATTTGGTAATGCGTTTGAAGACGTTAGAGCGGCCCACCTGTATAAAGTACACTGTAAATAAAAGCAAAAAAAATGCCCAGAGACTTATAAGCACTCTGGGCTTTAAAGTGACTCAAATTTGAGTCTAGCGTTAACTAAAAAAACTTTCTAGATTCTTTAGGGAGAAGAAGAAAGTACTTAAAAGTGTAGTAAAGCTGCTCAATAAAGCATAACTAATTTTTCGATATAACTGTATTTAATTAAAAAGTATTACTTTAAATCCAGCTGATTAATTGTGTATTTTGTACCAGATCTCGTGGTAATGAATTTTTAATCTTATTTTTTTGCCATTTACCCAGCCCAATAGGGCAGCCGCACAGTGTTAATACCACCTCACCTATTGTTTGAGTTGCTTCAGTTAAGCGTATATCTTTACCTTGAAAATAATCATTTGCTTGCTCGTTATTTAACGCGTAAATATTAGTTTTGCATTCATTGCCAAATACAGTTGCAAACTCATGTGTTAGCCTCACCCCATTTTTATGAATAATGCCAATCTGAATGCCTAAACGTGCGTACTTAATTTTATTTTGCAGGGCTTCAAACCCTTGTGGAAATAACCACAGTTCTTTGTCGCGCTGCATTAAGTTGCCAGGTAGATTAGTTAACCCAAAGTGTTTTTTAAGCGACTGCATAAACGCGACGCTTTGTTTTTTATCAAACTCGTTAAACGGAAACGCGCCTTTTTTAACAGTTTGATTTGGGTTATCGCAACTTGCGTGCTTTTTAAATTTAGCAATAAAAAAGCCTTCGCTATCGAAGGTTTGCGGCCAAACATGCAAATAGCCTTCACTTGTTGTTGCTTTACTTGCACCTTCAAATAAATCACTTAGGGACTCAGGCGCTATATAGTCGCCAAATTCACTGAGTAAATAATCACACACTTGTTGGTTTTCAAGTGGAGTAAGTGTACAAGTTGAGTACACTAAGGTGCCACCTGGCTTTAATGCGTAAAATGCGCTTTTGATTAAGTCTTTTTGTACTTGGGCTATTTCGATATTTGATTCGATTGACCAATTTTTAAGTGCGTCGGCGTCTTTACGCACAGTACCTTCACCAGAGCAGGGTGCGTCTAGCAATATGCTATCAAAGCATTCAAACATGTAGTTGCCAAATATAACGCCATCAAAGTGCGAGAGCGCACAGTTACCAACCCCCATACGTTTGAGTGTTGCGCTAAGTACCTTTAAACGAGATGACGAAAGCTCGTTTGCAACAAGCACGCCTTGGTTATTCATAAGCGCAGCTAACTGTGAGGTTTTAGAGCCTGGTGCTGATGCCATATCAAGTACAGTGTTATTTTGAGTGCCTGTGAGTTCAATACTTTGTTTTAAGGCAATAGGCGGCAACATTGAACTTGCTTCTTGTACGTACATTGCACCACTTAAATGTAAGTCAGTATTACCAAGGGCCAGATTTTGCTCTTCATCGCTTGGGCGTTCTAACCAAAAGCCTTTACTGCACCAAGGGATAGGGGTTAGCAGCCAATTTTTTTCAGTTGCACGTTCTACAAATTCTTCAATGCTAATTTTTAATGTATTAACGCGGATAGATTTTCTGAGTGGCCTGCGACACGCATTTAAAAAGTCATCTAAGTTTAGATGCGCTGGTAAATAGGTTTTTACGTCATCAATAAAGTGCTCAGGAATAAAAGTGTTGGCGTTCACGCGTTGGCTCATACTATAAAAATAAAGGGCGATAATAGCATTTATATAACGCATTTTCAGCGCTAAAAAACGTAACATCAGTTTTATTGCAGTGTCGACACTTTACTGGTTTAGTCTATTTTAAAAGCATTTTTATACGACTTTAGATTAATAGTGTCGACAATGGTTGCGCTTTTTAGTCTTTTTGTTGGGTTCAAGGGTTGACATGGTTTTTTAATAAGCACATAGTAACGGCATTAATTGTCGACAATCTAAAAATAACTTATGACACACACATTTTTAAACGAAGCGCCTATTACTACCGCATCAGATCAGGTATTTGTAGATATGCGCCGTGAGATTGTTGAAGGCAGTATAGTTCAAGGCAGTAAAATATCAGAGCCTGAACTTGCAAAGCGTTATGGTGTAAGCCGTGCAACGCTTAGAGAAGCGTTAAATCGCTTAGAGAGTTGCTACCTTGTTGAGCGTAAAGCTAACGTAGGTTGCCGAGTAGTTGCCCTTACCGCTGAGCGTTTGATTGAAGTTTATCAAGTTCGCAGCTCACTTGAAGGTTTGGCATGTAGGCTGGCTGCCGACAATATGGAACCCGAAGAGATAAAAGGCTTAAAGCAATTACTTAATCAGCACTTGCAAACACAACGTGTTAAAGAGGGCGAGTCTTACTATCAAGAAGCCGGCGATTTAGATTTTCATTACCGTATTATTAAAGGCAGCAAAAACGCGCATTTAATTCATTTACTGTGTAATGAGCTTTATCAACTAATAAGAATGTACCGCGTACAAATGGGCATGGTGGGGCCGCGTGTATCAAAAGCGTTTGATGAACATTTAGCTATTATTAACGCTATTGAAAACCACGACGGCGAACTCGCTGAAATGCTAATGAAGCGCCACATCAGTGCATCGCAAGCCAATATTCAAACCAAATTCGACTTATTAGCTAAGCAAAAAGCATAAGCCGAAAAAATAAGTAAAACAGTTAAACAGTCATAATTACAGATTAAAACTATAAGTTACTCCACGTAGCAACCGTTCAAAGTGAGGAGAAAGTAATGTCAGCAGGATTAAAATTTAAACACGCTATTACTAATAATCGCCCGTTACAAGTGGTAGGTACTATTAATGCCTACACAGCGATGATGGCAGAAAAAATGGGCCACCAAGCTATTTACCTCTCAGGTGCGGGTGTTGCAAACGCCTCGTTTGGTATGCCTGACTTAGGTATGACAAGCCTTGATAACGTGCTTGAAGATATTCGTCGTATTACGGGGGCTAGCGACTTACCGCTACTTGTTGATGCCGATACCGGTTGGGGTGGGGCGTTTAACATTGCACGCACAGTAAAAGAAATGACTAAAGCCGGTGCGGCGGGGTTTCATATAGAAGATCAAGTAGCGCAAAAGCGTTGCGGGCATCGCCCAAATAAAGAAATTGTCAGCCAAGGTGAGATGGTTGACCGCATTAAAGCGGCGGTTGATGCAAAAACCGACAGCGATTTTTACATTATGGCCCGTACCGATGCGTTTCAAAAAGAAGGTTTAAATGCCGCTATTGACCGTGCAGCTGCCTGTGTTGAAGCCGGTGCTGATGCTATTTTTGCAGAAGCCGTGCACGATCTTGCTGATTATCAAGCATTTGCAAAAGCGATTAATGTACCAATTTTGGCAAATATTACTGAGTTTGGCCAAACACCTATTTACACCAAAGAGCAGTTAAGCGATGTAGGCGTTGAAATGGTGCTTTACCCACTCAGTGCATTTAGAGCTATGAACAAGGCGGCACTAAACGTGTATTCAGCAATTTTAAATGAAGGCTCGCAACAAAGCCAAATTGAAAATATGCAAACGCGCGCAGAGCTTTACGACTTTTTAGATTACCACACGTACGAGAACACACTCGATACCCTTTTTTCATCAAAATCTGACAAATAATAATTATTAAAATAGATACCACACACAAATTATAGACAGGAGAAGATCATGGTAGATAAAGCATTAGGCGGCGCGGGTTTACGCGGACAAGTGGCTGGTCAAACAGCATTGTGTACTGTTGGACAAAGTGGTTCTGGTTTAACGTATTGTGGTTACGATATTAGCGAACTTGCCGAAAAAGCGCAGTTTGAAGAAGTATCGTTTTTACTCTCACGCGGTGAGTTACCAACAACTAGCGAATTGGCCGAGTATAAAGCAAAGCTAAAAAGTTTACGCGGCTTACCAGATGCGCTTAAAACAGTGCTTGAAAATATTCCTAAAGACGCGCATCCAATGGATGTAATGCGCACAGGTTGCTCAATGTTGGGTAACCTAGAAATGGAAAATGATTTTAGCCAAGCCAACGATGCAATTGATCGTATGGTTGCTGTGTTCCCAAGTATTATTTGCTACTGGTATCGCTTTACACACGACGGCGTACGCATAGAAACACAAACAGATGACGACTCTGTTGGCGCACACTTTTTAACACTGTTACACGATAAAGCACCTAGCGAGTTATTTGCGCAAGTGATGAACGTATCACTAATTTTATACGCAGAGCATGAATTTAACGCCTCTACCTTTACGGGTCGTGTGTGTGCATCAACACTCTCTGATATTCACTCTTGTGTAACTGGTGCGATTGGTACGCTGCGTGGTCCACTTCATGGTGGTGCTAACGAAGCGGCTATGGATATGATCCAAGGTTTCACAAGCGCTGAACATGCCGAACAAGAAGTCATGGGCATGCTTGCACGTAAAGACAAAATTATGGGCTTTGGCCATGCTATTTATCGTGAGTCTGATCCACGTAATGTGATCATTAAAAAATGGTCTGAAAAACTAGCCGATGAAGTAGGCGATACCGTACTTTATCCTGTGTCTGTTCGTTGTGAAGAGATTATGTGGCGCGAGAAAAAACTGTTTTGTAACGCCGATTTTTTTCATGCATCTGCTTATCATTTTATGGATATTCCAACTAAATTATTTACGCCAATATTTGTAATGAGCCGTGTTACGGGTTGGACTGCCCATGTTAAAGAGCAACGTGCTAACAACCGTATTATTCGCCCAAGTGCCGATTATACAGGGCCCGATGCACGTAGTTACACACCAATAGAGTCACGTTAAAAAATGGGTGAGCACGCATGTGCTCACTTTTTTATTGCACATAGCCACTAGCGAGCAGTTTTTCTCAAACTTTTCATTAAACACGCTAGCTGTGAGCAAACACCGTCACCAATTAGCGAATTTATTATGACCATAATTAATAATACCCAATACCGTAAACCTCTACCGGGCTCAAACGTCGACTATTACGATACGCAAGAAGCCGTAGATGCAATTAAGCCAGGTGCATACGCCACGCTACCTTATTCATCACGTGTATTTGCCGAGAATCTAGTACGCCGATGCGATCCTGCCATGTTAACCGATGCACTTAATCAGCTGATTGAGCGCAAACAAGACTTAGATTTTCCGTGGTATCCAGCGCGTGTGGTCTGCCACGATATTTTAGGGCAAACAGCACTTGTTGATTTAGCAGGGCTTCGTGATGCAATTGCAGCCAAAGGCGGCGACCCGGCAAAAGTGAACCCAGTGGTACCCACACAGTTAATAGTTGATCATTCACTAGCGGTAGAGCATGCCGGTTTTGATCCTGACGCATTTGAAAAAAACCGCGCTATTGAAGACAGACGCAATGACGACCGCTTTCACTTTATCAACTGGACAAAAACTGCGTTTAAAAATATTGACGTTATTCCACCGGGTAACGGCATTATGCATCAAATTAATCTTGAAAAAATGTCGCCGGTTATTCAAAACCGAGATGGCATTGCCTTCCCAGATACACTAGTCGGTACCGACAGCCACACGCCACATGTTGATGCGCTGGGCGTTATTGCTGTTGGCGTAGGTGGGCTTGAAGCTGAAAGCGTAATGCTTGGCCGCGCTTCTTATATTCGCTTACCTGATATTGTCGGTGTTGAACTAACAGGTAAGCGCCAACCAGGTATTACCGCAACCGATATTGTGTTGGCTATTACTGAATTTTTACGCGAGCAACGTGTTGTATCTACTTATTTAGAGTTTTACGGTGAAGGTGCTGACGCGCTTACACTTGGTGACAGAGCAACTATTTCGAACATGACGCCTGAATTTGGCGCAACTGCAGCTATGTTTTATATCGATGATAAAACAATAGATTACTTGCGTTTAACCGGTCGCGAAGAAGAACAAATTGCCCTTGTAGAAAACTACGCTAAAACAGCAGGCCTTTGGAGCGATAGCTTAAAAACCGCAAAATATGAGCGTGTACTTAAGTTTGACTTATCAAGCGTAGGGCGCAATATTGCCGGTCCATCTAATCCGCACCGCCGTGTGTCGACAAGCGATTTAGCTAAAGAAGGTATTTCGGGCGTTGTTGAAAATGAAGAAGGCTTAATGCCAGACGGCTCATGTATTATTGCCGCTATTACTAGCTGTACTAATACCAGTAATCCACGCAATGTAATTGCCGCAGCACTGCTTGCCCGTAACGCAAATGCTAAGGGGTTAATGCGTAAACCTTGGGTTAAAACTTCATTAGCACCGGGCTCAAAAGCGGTGCAATCATACCTTGAAGATGCAAACCTATTAACAGAGCTTGAGCAACTGGGCTTTGGCATTGTTGGTTTTGCGTGTACAACGTGTAACGGCATGAGCGGTGCCCTTGACCCTGTTATTCAAAAAGAAGTCATCGATCGCGATTTATACACGACAGCGGTGCTTTCGGGCAATCGTAACTTTGATGGGCGTATTCATCCTTATGCTAAGCAAGCATTTTTAGCGTCACCTCCTTTAGTTGTTGCGTACGCCATTGCAGGTACTATTCGCTTTGATATTGAAAAAGGGATACTAGGGCAAGATCAACAAGGCAACGATATTACGCTTAAAGATTTATGGCCGTCTGACGAAGAGATTGATGCAGTAATTAAGCAAAGCGTTAAGCCAGAGCAATTTAGAAAAGTATACGAGCCGATGTTTAATTTAACCGTAGATTACGGTGAAGATAACGATCCTCTCTACGACTGGCGTCCAGAAAGTACGTACATTCGTCGCCCGCCTTATTGGGAAGGTGCACTTGCGGGTGAGCGCACAATGACCGGTATGCGTGCGCTTGCAGTGCTTGGTGATAACATTACAACGGATCATTTATCGCCATCAAACGCAATTATGGCAAGCAGTGCTGCTGGCGAGTACCTGACCAAAATGAACGTGCCAGAAGAAGATTACAACTCGTACGCAACGCATCGAGGCGATCATTTAACAGCGCAGCGTGCAACCTTTGCAAACCCAAAACTACTTAATGAAATGGTGCTTGATGAAAACGGTGAGGTCAAACAAGGTTCTTACGCGCGAATAGAGCCACAAGGCACTAATACTCGTATGTGGGAAGCAATCGAAACTTACATGGAGCGTAAGCAACCGCTTATTATCGTAGCCGGTGCCGATTACGGTCAAGGTTCGTCGCGTGATTGGGCGGCAAAAGGGGTAAGACTTGCAGGCGTTGAAGTAATAGCAGCTGAAGGTTTTGAGCGTATTCACCGTACTAACTTAATTGGTATGGGTGTGTTACCGCTTGAATTTAAAGCGGGCACAACGCGTAAAACGCTCAAGCTAGATGGCAGTGAAACGTACGATGTAGCGGGTGATTTAAAACCAGGTGCCACCGTTAATTTAAGTATTACCCGTAAAGAGGGTGAAGTACTCACCGTACCTATGAAGTGCCGTATCGACACCCAAGAAGAGCTTTCTATTTACGCAGCTGGTGGTGTGTTACAACGCTTTGCACAAGACTTTTTAGAAGCAACACAATCTGCATAAGGGCAAGCATTATGTTTAAACCGCAAATTAAAGTGCCTGCAACCTATATGCGTGGCGGCACCAGTAAAGGTGTATTTTTTAATTTAACTGATTTGCCAAAGCCTGCTCAAGTAGCAGGCGAGGCGCGCGATAATTTATTACTGCGCGTTATTGGCAGCCCCGATCCGTATGCTAAGCAAACAGATGGCATGGGCGGTGCGACATCAAGTACCAGTAAAACCGTCATTTTAAGTAAAAGTGAGCAAGCCGATCACGATGTTGATTACTTGTTTGGTCAAGTGGCGATAGATAAACCTTTTGTAGATTGGAGCGGTAACTGCGGTAATTTAACGTCAGCAGTCGGTGCTTTTGCCATTAGTAATGGTTTGGTCGATAAAAGCAGAGTACCTAATAACGGTGTTGCTATTGTGCGCGTGTGGCAGGCTAATATTAAAAAAAGCATATTAGTGCATGTCCCTATAACCAATGGCGAAGTGCAAGAAACCGGCGACTTTGAGCTCGATGGCGTTACCTTTGCAGCAGCTGAAGTAAAACTTGAATTTATTGACCCTGCTGATGGCGATGGCGCGCTATTTCCAACAGGTAACGTAGTTGATGACTTAAAAGTACCGGGTGTTGGTACTTTAAAAGCCACGATGATAAACGCAGGTATTCCTACTGTATTTATTAACGCCGCAGATATTGGCTATACCGGCACAGAGCTGCAAGACGATATAAATAACGATGTTGCAGCGCTTGAAAAGCTCGAAACCATTCGCGCTTATGGCGCCGTTAAAATGGGTTTAATCACCGATATTAATGAAGCGCAAGCTCGCCAACATACGCCAAAAGTTGCGTTTGTTGCAGCGCCTTTAGATTACACTGCGTCTAGCGGTAAAGTTATTGAGGCTGCCAACATTAACTTACTCGTGCGCGCAATGTCGATGGGTAAACTGCACCATGCCATGATGGGCACAGCTGCTGTTGCTATTGGCACAGCTGCAGCAATTGAAGGCACACTCGTTAATATAGCCGCTGGTGGCGGCGCATTAAGTGAGGTTAACTTTGGTCATCCGTCGGGCACGCTAAAAGTAGGGGCTGAGGCTAAAAACAGTGCAGGTAATTGGCTTGTCACTAAAGCAAGTATGAGCCGCAGTGCACGGGTATTAATGGAAGGAGTTGCAAGAGTACCCGAATAATATAGACGCCATTACTTTTTGTTGCTAACAGGGATGTAGGCAACAGCTGAAGCCTTGCTTTATTCATACAAGAATATATAAGTCATTAGCATAGTACTGAAATAGTAACTGAGTTTATTCGGTTACACATTTCACATCGCAATTAAATTGCCCTTGAATAGAACAAGTATTAATTTTGAATGGTATTAAAATTAATACCCCGCCTAGCAAAAAAAGTAATGCCTGCTATAACTAATACTCGAGCCTGTTTATCTTTCTGTGTTGAATTTACAGCAAAATGTTTAGTTTTTAGACAAAGTAGCGCCTATGGTGTGTGATTTCCATAAATTGGCGATAGCGCAGCACATATGCCAAACATGTACTGCTTTTTGGGTTCACCCTAGACAGAACAAGTTTTAATCCGTAAAGGCCAACAGACCCCAAAAAGCGATGATAAATATGATGTCATAGCAGTAAACCATCGACTAATAATTAAAATAGGTTTAGTAATTCATGAATATTTCTAACAAGCTGATGCTAATTGTGCTGTTGACTACGTTTGAAATAAGCATTACGGTTTTTTCTGCTTTTGAAATAGCGAAAGGGGCTAAGTTTCATCAGCTTAATTTTCTTCATTTAAAGTATGTTAATCAGTTAACAAAATCAGTTGAAAGAATAAAAAGCGATCTACCTGTAGATATACAAGCCATAGAATCAGATATATTAGCAATTAAGCAGCAACCTATTGATTGCTTAAATGAAATAAATCATTTGAATCGCATTATAATGAAAGTAATTAAAACCGATCAAGCAATAACGATTTGCGAAGATGACATTAAAATTGCTGATAGCGCATTACTGCTTGTTCAGCAGTATAAAAACGACAGGCTTAATAAAGACGATTTTTTAATCGGTATGAGTGCGGCACTTGATGGTTTTAATCAACATTCGGAGGTGTTTGAGGAACCAATCAGAAAGACGGTGTCGTTTATATTAATGACTTTAATACCACTGGTTTTAATCATATCTCTTTTTAATATTATTTTTATAAGTTATTTATCGCGTACCATATCAAGCTCTATTCGCAATTTAACCAAGCTTTTATTAAACAAATCCGAAGATAATACTAATTTGGATGATGAGCTTGATAGGAAGACGAGTGGAGAATTAAAAGCACTAGTCATTGCGGCAAGGCACCGAATCAAAAGTGAGATTTTAAACATCGAGAGCAGTCTTGAGCTAAAAGCGATTGTAAATAGCCAGACAGCCTCACTCCAACAAGCAAATGATGAGCTTGCACAGTTTGCTTATCGGGCATCTCATGATCTTAAATCACCGTTATCGGGCGCTAAATCGTTGGCTCAATTTGTAATTCAAGATATCAAAGCAGGGGACACTGAGGAAGCAAGCAATAACGCACGCATTATTTATCAGCAGATGGAAAAATTAGAAACTCTGGTTGTTGATATTTTATTATTAGCCAAGGCCGAAATAGGCAATGAGGAAAAAGATTTTATTGATTTTGAGCAAATATTTATTGATATGAAAGAGCGGTTAACTTGGTTGATGAAGGATAATCCATGTACTCTAAATACCAGTGTTAATCTATCAACACCAATTAGCTCAGAAAAGGCGCGCTTTGCCCAAATTATTGAAAACTTAATATCAAACGGGTTGAAATATTACGACAAAGATAACGCTTCACCCTTCGTTAACTGTGATATACACGATGAGCTGCAACAGCTTATTATTATTGTAACTGATAACGGGATCGGAATACCAAAGAAGCATCAGAGTGAAGTGTTTGATATGTTTAAACGATTTCATGTTGAAACTAGTAGTGGATCAGGGCTTGGGATGGCACTTGTAAAAAAACATGTAGAGTACTTAGGCGGAGAAATTTCATTACAAAGTTCTGATAAAGGGACTACATTTAAAATAATAATACCGATGGATACACTAAAATGAAAAAACCGAAACCACCTATATTAATTATTGATGATAACGAAGTGGATCGCTATATCCTTAAAAGACTACTAAAAGAAGCTAATTTAGAACTCACTATTTTTGAGAAAAATGATGGACAAGAAGCGTTAGAATTTTTAGAAAATTATGAAGCTAACAGACAAGAATATCCAGGCGATTTTCCTCCTATTTTAATTTTTTTAGATATCAATATGCCAAGAGTTAACGGAATGCAATTTTTAGAAGAGTTTGCTGAACTGAGAAAAATAATAGAAATAAGCTCCTGTGTGGTTATGATGTTTAGCTCATCTGAAAGAAAAGAAGAAAAAGAGATCATCATGGCATATGACTTTGTTAAAGGTTATTTAGTCAAAGGGGATTTCCAAGCTGAAGATCTAAAAGAAAAAGTACAGGCTGTTATTGGTAAATATTTAATCTGAAGTTGGATTTTCTTTAATACTCAGCTGTTTAGGAACGAATCTTGCCAAGTTTTATTTATTTTTCTTTTTTAAGTAACTGACTGATTTCGTGTGCAGGCATCGGCCTTGCAAATAAAAACCCTTGTAAGTAATCAATTCCCAATGTGTTGCAAAGTGCATGTTGCGTTGGGGTTTCAATACCTTCAGCCACAACAGAAAAATCCAGTGCTTTGAGCATGAGCGATAATCCTTCAATTATTTTTAATCGTTTATCATTATTATCATCCAATGGTTGTATGCTTTTATCTAATTTTACTATGTCAATTGGGTAGGACATCAGGTGAGATATAGATGAGTACCCCATGCCAAAATCATCCAAAGCAATTCTAAAGCCATTATTCGAAAGCGTGGTTAATATATCAATAACCTCTTTGCTGTCTTCCATAAAGGCGGTTTCAGTTATTTCAAGTATTACATTACTTGATTTTACATTGCTCTTTTCAATAGTGGTTAATAAATACGTTAAGAGCGTGCTTTTTTGTAACTGCACTGGTGATATGTTGATTGATAGCGTTAATGGTATTTGGAAATTTTGTTGCCAATCTGAGAGCTGCTGTAATGCCGTAGAAATGATCCATTCGCCAAGGGGCTCTATAAGTCGGCATTCTTCAGCGATAGGAATAAACTCGTCAGGGGTATAACTAATCTCGGTGTCGGGCCAACGGATCAACGCTTCAACCCCTGATATTCTCTGAGTTTTTGAACAAAAAACAGGTTGATAGAATAGCCGAAAACTCTTGTTCTCTAGATTATGTTTAATACTATTTTGAATATCGACGCGGCGGCTAAATTCGTATTGATATTGCGCTTTGTAAAAACTGATTTTGCCTTTGCCGCTTTGTTTTGAACGATACATAGCAATATCAGCACACTTTAGTAATTCATGTGATTCAATTGCGTCATTTGGGTATACGGCGCTGCCAATACTGACACTGCAGTTAATAGTTATACCATTGTATACAAAAGGCTCAGAGACTTTAGCTAGTATTCTGTTTGCGATCATACCAATTTGATTGATGTTACAAATGCCGCCAATGATAACGGCAAATTCATCTCCCCCGAGCCTAGCAAAACCTTCATCGCGTCGTAGGCAATTATTTATTCTTGTTACCGTTTGTACTAATATTTCATCGCCAACGTTGTGCCCTAACGTGTCGTTTATATTTTTGAAGTTATCTAAATCCAAAGCTAACAGCGCAACACAGTTTTTAGTCCGTTTATTATTCGCGATCATTACTTTTAAAACTTCTTCAAAATGGTATCGGTTAGACAGTCCCGTAAGCTGATCTCTTTCTGCCATATGTTTCACAGCCAGGTAGCTGTCGTGCATACGTTGCTCTGCCTCAAAACGTTTTTTTGCGTATATAAGTGCTTTATTTAAGCTACTTCGCGTTATATCACCTTTTGGTAAAAAGTCTTGAGCTCCGGCCTCTATACATTCAATTGCTACGCTTGAGTTTTCAGAGGAGCTGATCATAATAATTGCAGTATTGCCAAGTTTAGGTTTTGCTCGCATTTCGATAAGCATTTCAATACCGTCTTCTTTAGGCATATTGTAGTCGAGTAGTATTACATCAAAATAAGTTTTTTCAATGGCTTGAAAGCCATCAAGCACACACGTTACCTCAGTAATGTCATGAAGTTGAGCACCATCAGATATCAGCATTTTTTTTATTAATTTTCGATCTACTAAGTCGTCATCAACAATTAATATATACATATATTCCTCAATACGGCCTAAATGAAATCATTTTTTAGGCCAGTAAACAGTAAATGTACTGCCAAGTTTTCCATCAGAAGTTACTTCTATTTTGCCGCCGTAATTCATAATATGCTTTTTTGCGATACACAGCCCAATACCGCTGCCCTCTACGTCATCACGAGATTGTAAAGTTTGAAATAATTTAAAAATGAGAGAAAAATATTTAGGTTCTATTCCTGGACCATTATCCTTTATTTCAATAACGTAGTAATTTTCATCGGGGAGTAACGCAATATCAATAATAGGATTTTTTTTATCATTATGCTTAACGGCATTACTTATAAGATTTGAAATTACGATTTTAAAAGGGATAACAGGTATGGTTATTAATTGATTATTCGCGTTAATATTAACGGTGAGTGTTTTTGGGAGGTCCAATAGCTCTTTGATATCAAGGTAGATAGCGTCTAAAGATATACTTGCCAGCGTACCATCACAACTATTTATCCGCGAATAGCTCAGTAGATCTTCTAATAACACCTGCATTCTATTAGTACGATTTATGACTAACTGAAAGTTCTCAAGGTGCTCTTTGGGAAGCAAGTCTTTGCAATCATCTGAAATCCACTCTAGTAAACGTTTTATTGCATTTAATGGCGATCTTAAGTCATGTGAAGTAATACTTGTAAATTCATCGAGTTCACTCTGTGCTGCTTCTATTTTATTGATTAACTGCTCTTTCTCAGTTATGTCTTTACTGACCGTAAGAATATATAAATTGCCTAATCTATTCTCAAAACGCTGCTTGACTGTGTCAGCGGTAAAGCTTGAACCGTTTGGCCTACAGAGGTTTTCGACTATTTGGCTAAAACCGCAATGCAGAGCTATTTTGTCTTGGGCTAAAAAATTTTTAGCTTTTTCATCTTCATAATTTTCAACAGTAGTGCAGTCGATGATGTTGTTTTGCATATTCTCAGGGTACATATTCTTAAATGCATCATTCGCATACACTATTTTAAAATGTTCATCTTTTATGCAGACTAAATCTTTATTTAGCTCGGAAATCATTAATTGAAGTTCGACATTATCCGTTGCCTCAAGTAGGCGACGTCGCTGAGCTAATTGATTTATTAAGCCATTTTTTAACGTAGAGAATATTGATTTTTCTTTTTCTGTGAAGGCGATATCACTGTGACGCTCAAATACTATCCAGCCAAATTGAACATGTGAGGGCAAATTAATAGGCGTAACAACTCTTAATATATTGGAGTTTATATTTACTGTGGTATTTGAACTGTTTTTAAAGTCGTCTTTCGTTAACGTTATTTTTGGGCCATGTTGGCATAATTCTATTGGGGTCTGAAGTGAGCTTGCTAGGATAGAGCATGCCGTAGCGTCAAAAATTTTAATAGCTAGCTCTATGAAATTATCTAAGCTTTTTTGAATCTCACTATCAAAAAAAAGACTCTTTTGCATGTCATTTAATAATGGCGTTATTTCAATATAGCTTTTTGTATTAGGCATCTAAATTCCTTTAAATGTAATAAGGCGTATTGATTTTTAGCATTCAAGCTTAAAGCTAATTGCGGCACCAAAGGATAATTTTTACATTCGTGCCTGTTTATCTTTCGGGGTTGCATTTGCAGCCGTCTGCTTTGCCTTTAGGTAAGACTTAGCCTATATAGAGCAAATTTTAATCCTCAAAGGTCAACAGGCCTTAGTATAACTTCGGTTAAATCATCTTCTTACGCCAAACTTCACATAACAAGTCATTAACTGATTGTAGTTGATTATTTTTATAATGCAGAAATAATTCACTTTTCGTAAATTAACGTTTAGATAGTAATTTGGGTATCAAATTAGCGATCTGTTTTACAGGTTATTCGTTATATTTTTTGGTACAGGGGGGGGCAGCACTGCAAGTTTAACCGCACACGATAACCCCCTTTATGTATTATTTTAAAATTACGATGGGTACATCGCTATTTTCAAGCATTTTGGTGGTGTTACTGCCTACAAAAAACTGCCTTAGTTTAGAATGTCCAAATGCGCCCATTACAATTAAACCTACATTATTTTGCTCTTTGTACTTTATTAACGAGTCAAAAATATTGCCTTCTAAAAAGCTGGCAGACACCTTAAAACCCATGTTGGTGAGTGTGTACTGCGCGTTAACAAACTTTTCTTCAAGGTCTTTTTCGTTGTTTTTAATACTCACTAAATGACAATGTAAGCCATGCAATAAGCCGCCATCAATTACTTGTTGTAGCGCTTTATCGGCAGTTTCACGGCCATCGTAAGCAATCATAAATGACGTAGGCTGTTTAAACGTTTCAGGAATAAGCAAAATAGGGTGGGTTGCATTGCGCACTAAAGTTTCTATGTGTGAGCCAAGTACCGCTAGGCTATTACTATGCCCCGCACCATTTTGGCCAATAACAATAAGGCGCGTATCATCTTTAAAGTCTATAACGGTATCGAGTAAATCACCGTGGCGCTTAATTAATTCAAAATCGGTGATACCTGCCGATTTTGCATGCTCGCTTACAAAGTGCAATAATTCGTCAGCCATTTTTAAACTCACTTTGCAGCGCTGCTCGTCAAGCTTGGTCATTTCTTCAAGTAAAATTGAATGGGCACCTAAGCCAATGCTACCAGAGTAGTCGCCAATATTAGTTTGCTGTTTTTTTTCAATTGTATGAACAAAACTAATGGGTTTATTTAACTTTTTTGAAGCCCAAATAGCGGCTTCAGTTACATTTTTAGTTACGGCTGAGCCATCCACGTAGGTAATTATTTTAGTCATTACATGTTCCTTAATGTCCGCCAAGTAGTTTTTCAACTTCTTCAGGGTTGTTATGTACACCAAATTTATCGATAACGGTTTCGGTTGCGCTATTCATCCCAATAATGTTAACCGTTGCACCTTCTCGTCTAAACTTAATAACCACTTTATCAAGAGACGATACCCCCGTTATGTCCCAAAAGTGGGCATGGGTTAAATCAATAATCACGTTAGTAACCGCATTTTTAAAATCGAACGACGCAATGAATTGCTCAGCGGAGGCAAAAAACACTTGGCCAACGACTTCATAGATTATTTGATCGCTGCTTTCATCATGCTTGGTTTTAACGAGCATAAAGCGGCCAATTTTATTGGCAAAAAACAACGTAGCTAACAACACGCCAACTAAAACACCCATCGCTAAATTATGCGTAGCAACAACCACAATAACGGTGGAAATCATCACGACATTTGACGAAAGGGGGGTCTTTTTTAAATCTTTAACCGATGCCCACGAGAATGTACCAATCGATACCATAATCATTACCGCAACTAATGCTGCCATAGGGATTAAGCGCAGCCATTCATCTAAAAATACCACCATGATAATTAAAAACAAACCGGCAATAAAAGTTGAGAGTCGCCCACGTCCGCCGGACTTAACATTAATAATTGATTGACCAATCATAGCGCAACCGGCCATACCGCCAAATAAACCGGCACCAATGTTTGCAATACCTTGACCTTTACACTCTTTATTACGATCGCTCGTTGTATCGGTTAAATCATCGACAATAGTTGCGGTCATCATCGACTCAAGTAAGCCCACAACGGCAAGACCAATTGAATAAGGTAAAACAATTTGCAGCGTTTCAAGTGTTAGCGGTACATCTGGCCATAAAAATATAGGGAGAGTGTCGGGTAAATCGCCCATGTCGCCCACGGTTCTTATATCAAGCCCTAAAAACAGTGAAACCAATGTAATAACAACAATACAGACCAAAGGAGAGGGGATAATTTTACCAATAGCTGGAATGTGTGGGAAGAGGTAAATAATACCTAAGCCCGCCGCCGTCATTGCATACACATGCCACGTAACATTAGTAAGCTCAGGTAATTGCGCCATAAATATTAAAATAGCCAATGCGTTTACAAAACCTGTTACAACAGATCGCGATACAAACCGCATTAATTCACCGAGCTTTAAAAAGCCTGCAAATATTTGTAGTACGCCGGTGAGTAAGGTAGCAACAAGTAAGTATTCCAGGCCATGATCTTTCACCAGCGTCACCATTAATAGCGCCATTGCGCCGGTTGCGGCCGATATCATGCCTGGTCGTCCGCCTACAAAGGCAATAATGACCGCGATGCAAAATGAGGCGTATAAGCCAACTTTTGGATCAACGCCTGCAATAATAGAAAAGGCAATTGCTTCAGGTATTAAGGCTAGCGCCACAACAATACCAGCGAGTACATCGCCACGAATATTACAAAGCCAGTCTCTTTTTATGTGTTCGAGCATATAAATAACCTACTTAGTTTCCCCCAAATAAAGGGAGTGTGTATAGAATCAGAGCAAATATAGTGTAGCGGGCGATACCGTATCATGCTTACTTGAATGAAGCAGGAGTGATTGGATTTATAGTATTATAGATAGGTGCTATCTATTTTTATGAACGGCTGTCGATCATTAGCACATCGAGTTTAATTTGTGCTCTAGTTTGGTTTTTTATATCAATGGGCTCAATCATTTCGCACTCATCGCGAATCATTTCGGAAATTAGGCTAGGGTAATGACGGCAATCTTCTGGTCTGTCGAGATAGATGCTGCATGTGTACATATTTTTAGCGAGAGGGTCTTTTTTAGGCGCAAGTTCTAAAAAAGGGCATGTGGTTAATCTTACCCCTGATTTTGGATCGAACCAAATCTCGTTGTTTTTAACGTATTCAAAAATTTCAGGATTAAAAAGCTCCCATAAATCAATTTCTTCTTTTGATGCACTTAAATCACCACCGCCGTATTTAGTACAGCATTTACCACATTGATTACATTGTTTCATAATTGACTAATTTAGTTGGCTGTTAACGGGCTTAGAATAGCTATGAGTGTAGCATTGAATTTATTTTTAGATGTTAGTTGAGTATATAATTACTCTGTAAACTTACAGGAGCCGCAATTTAGTTAACCTGAGCTCTGGTTAAGAGATTTACTAACGTATTAAATCATGATGATATTTAAATTTATTTTCTTTAGCTAGGTCCTGTTTATCTTTCGAGGTTAAATTTGCAGCAGACTGTTTGGTATTTTGGCAAGGCAGAGCCTATGTAGTGTGGTTATTCCCCATAAATAGGCGATAACGTAGCACAAATGCCAAACATGCGCTGCCCGAAGGGTTCTGCCCAGGGACTATTTACTCTTTGTGGCTCGGTTTTTACTTAGCCCACTAGGTTACAAACCTCGCGCCGCGATTAAATAGCCCCTAGATTGAACAAATTTCAATCCTGAAAGGTCAACAGACCCTAGAGATTTTCAGTGAAAACAAGGCGAATTTACGCGTCAATAGCGGGCCTATTGCAAATAAATTCAACGCAGTTAGCGCTGAAAATAGCTGCTCAAGATAGATTTATTATTCAGAGTTCAGGTTAGTTATGATGGAGAGTTCGAAACACGCTGTTACGCTTTATTCGTTATTTTGTAGGGACGATTTTTAGTCGATGGTTTACTCTAAAAGAAAATGCATGTCGAATTTACAGTACTGGGAGTAAACATGAAAGACGCAATAAGTAAATTAAAAACAGAGTTTAATACAAGAATGTTGTATTGGAATAATCTAAAAAGTAACAAGGTTAAAGCTCTGCTTATTTTACTGTTTTTAGCGGTGGTTGGACTAAAAATTTTTACGACTATTTTTACGGTTGATTGGCTTACGAGTTTATTTAACGCATAGCTCAGTCTTAACAGGTCCTAATATTCTATTTCATGTATAAATATTTCGCCTGCGTCGTGTTTAACTTCTACGTGCTACTCATTATTAATGTATTATTGGGCTAAGTGATACACTATTTAAAACAGTTGTTTAAAATATTGATAACGGCTGACATAACACATTGGTGCTAAATGGTATGAGTACATTATTTAGTGGCAAAAAAGGATGATGAGTAATGATGAATACTAAAGTTTACAAAGCGGTACACGACCTAGCTGAAGAGTTAATGGCTGCAGCTAATAAAAACGATACAAAAAAATTCGAGCTACTTTATGGGCAATTAAAAGCAATTTGTATTGAAAACGAAAACACCTCAAAAGACCACCCAGTACAATGGGAAACCCTTGCTGATTTTACCGAAGAGCTAGAAGAAGCCATCGTAGGCTACGAAAAGGCACTAGAGAAGTCGATTGCGATTAACGATAAAGATCATATGTCGTCAGTTGCTTTTTCAATGGCGACGTTACAGCTTGAATTAGGTCAAAAAGACGAAGCAATTAAGAATTTGCAAGATGCTAAAGTCAGTGCGAACAAAATTGCTGATAAAGAGCTCAAAGCTGAAATACATGATTTACTAGAATCATTGGTTGAAGAAGAAGGCTAGGGCGTGTTTAGCTTTAGCGCTTAGGTTGCAGCAGTGTGCGTTGTGGTTGCTCTAAACTAATTAGCAATAACAACGTATGCATGGCAGTGATAAGTATCTAAGGTGTTTTCTAGATCAGGTATGTTTTAATCTAGAATTCCCATACAGCAGACGAATAACGTTAATATTATGGAGATTAAACGTGTTAAATCAAATAGATCAATGGATTGATAAGACAAACCTAGAATATAAAGACCAAAGAATTAGCTGTGACAAATTTGCCAGTGAGTTTGCAGGTTTTTATCCTACCGAATTTTTAAAAAATGCGTTTTATGTTGTGGTTGATAAAATACCTAAACCAGATTTTCCTGAACTGCGTGAAATGGGATTGGGTGACTTTATCGATATGGATGCAGCAGGCGTAACGTATAAAAATACTTATTATATGCTTTCACACGTTGCCGACAACTTAAGGGTGCACTTTCATGAGCTTGTTCATGTGGCTCAGTGGAATAATCTTGGTGCAGAGGCGCTTATACTCCGTTATATTACAGAAATTCAGTGTGCTGGTTATTATGATGCACCACTTGAGATTATGGCATATAGCTTAGATGAGCATTTTACTGATGGCCGTGAAAAATTAAACGTGGTTGAGTACGTTGCTCGCACTCTTTAGCTAATTATCCACCGTTCGGTAAATTAATATCAAAAGGATTTTTATATGATACGGTTTATTGCGTGTTCAATTGCCTTATTTTGCGTAAATGCTAAAGCAGCCTCATTTAATGATGATATAGTGACGGCTTTGCTAGAGAGAACAACGCATCAAGTAAAGTATGATGGGGCTTATCGTTCAATCGCTTACCCAGGCGGTGATGTACCCGATAATATTGGTGTGTGTACCGATGTTATAATTCGTGCTTATCGCCAATTAGGTGTTGATTTACAAAAGCTTGTTCATGAAGATATGATAAAAAACTTTACGTTGTATCCCTCAAAACGTATTTGGGGCTTAACTAAGCCCGATAAAAATATCGATCATCGGCGTGTACCAAATTTACAAGTTTACTTTAAGCGCCACGGAGACGTTTTAAGTAACTCAAACAAGGCACAGGACTATAAAGCAGGCGACATAGTCACGTGGATGTTAGCGGGTAATCTACCGCATATTGGTATGGTTGTTAATGACAAAGCGCAGGGCACGGGTAACTCATTAATTGTTCATAATATAGGGCGAGGCCCTGAAAAAAGCGATGTGCTTTTTGATTATGAAATTACCGGTCATTATCGGTTTGTGCCACAACAATATAAACAAGATTAAAGCGATTACAGCCCCAAAAGCAAAGGATAAACAAGTGGATAAAAGCAATAAAGGGACTTATTTAAAAAAGAGTCACTTCGCATCAAAAATAGCTAATGTATTAATGAGCATCTTTTTTGGAACCTTTGGTGCGGGACTGTTTAGCGCAATAGCATGGTGGCTAAATAGCACAAATATTGAAGTAAAAGCGTATGCGAGTTTAAGTGCCTTACTCAGTGTGTTTTTTGTTGTTTTAAACGCTTTTGGCATTATTGTATGGCAGCAACCTACGTGGCTAACGTCGAATTTAAACAGGTTAGTTACTTATGCTCAACAGCGAAAAAAACTATTTATTAGCTGTTTTTCAGTGTTGTGTTTAATTGTTATTAGTTACTGTATTTTTCTCTCCCTTCCACAGCCAGTTAGCTATAAGGCCAGTCATTCAGGACCGTTGCTTACTACTCCATCTGATGCACTTATTGCTGAACCACTATATATTGATTTTACGCCCATTTTAGAAGGGGTAGAGAACACCAGCACAGTGTCTTATTCCGTTGCTAAGCTAGATTTGGTCGGTAAACAGCTTACTAAAGGTATAAAAGTAACTCCAGAGCTTATTGGTGAATGGACGTGGTATAGCGAAAATCAGCTTAAGTTTACGCCAAAGCAAGATTGGCCAGCGGGGCAAGAATATAGCGTTAGTTTTGATACCGCTATTTTTAAAACGGATATAAAATTGAGCGACGATGAACACGTATTTAAAACGCCACGCTTTAATTTAACCCTAAGTTCACTGGCGTTTTATCAAGACCCTAAAACTAAAAGTCACAAAGTTATCGCGACGTTAAAAGCAAGCCATCCGACAAATATAGACAGTATAAAAAGTAAATTAAAGCTCACTCAATCACTAACTAAAAACAGTAAAAGTTCGGTGGCTGAATACAAATTTGATGTCACTTATGACAAACATCAACGAGAAATTTACATTACGTCAGAGCCGGTACGTATTCAAGATACCGAAAGTTATATGTACCTCACACTCGACGGTGGCGTAAAGCCGGTTGCGGGATCATCAAAAACGGTAACCAGCATTGAAGAGTCTGTTTTGATCCCAAGTGTTAATAGTTTTTTTAGAGTTAACACTGCTAATATGTTGCTGGTAAGAAATACCGAAGACGAGCCTGAACAAACACTTATTTTAGATTTTACTGCTGCTATTGCCGTGCAAGATGTGATTAGCAAAACCACGGCTTATGTTTTACCAAAAACAACTGCTAATGGGGAAGATAAATACTGGAGTAGCCCGCGAGAAGTGACGCATGCAGTGCTCGAAAAATCGCAAAAAATTAAGCTAACTATGATCCCAGCAGCGCAAGATTCGGCTAAATTGCACAGCTTTGTATTTGACGCACCAGAAAATAGACAGGTTTATGTACATATTGACGCTGGGCTAAAATCGGCCAGTGATTTTATTATGACTAACGCCTACGACAGCATTTTAAATACACCTATGTACCCCACCGAAGTAAAAATAATGTCTGACGGTGCGCTTTTATCAAAAAATGGTGATCACAAACTGTCATTTTTAACCCGAGGCGTAAAAGCAATTCACGTTAAGGTTGGTAAAGTACACGCAGATCAAATTAATCACCTCGTGAGTCAAACCAGGGGTGATATTACTAACCCCGAATTTAACAGTTATTACTTTACAGAAGAAAATATAAGTACGGTTTCTACACGACAAATTAAGCTAAAAACGGAACATCCAAAAAAGGCGGTGTATTCGTCACTTGATTTAAGTGATAACTATAATGATTCACTAGGGTTGGGGTTGTTTTTTGTTGATGCCCAAGCCCTTAACACACAAGACAATTATGTCTACGGGCCTAATGAGAAACGACTTATTCTTATAACAGACTTAGGTTTATTGGTAAAAAATAATGCAGATGGCTCTCATGATGTGTTTGTGCAGTCTATCGAAACAGGCAATCCTGTAGTGCATGCAACAGTCTCATTACTGGGTAAAAATGGACTCGTTGTTTTAGATAGTAAAACCGATGCGAAAGGGCATGCATCGTTCCCAATTACAACATGGTTTACACAAGAGCAGACCCCCGTTGCTTTTGTGGTAGAGACAAAATCTGACGCGTCTTTTATTCCTTATAACCGCCATGCTCGTATGATTAACTATTCGCGTTTTGATACTGGCGGAGTGAGCTCTGGCTATCAAGGAAATAATCAAATAGATGCGTTTGTATTTTCAGATCGTGGCATTTATCGCCCTGGTGATACGGTCAATTTAGCGACCATTGTTAAGCAATCAGATTTTTCAAAATTAGGGGATATACCGTTAGAATTAGAAATTACAGATCCTAAAGGCGCCACGGTTTTTAATAAACGTGTGCGTTTAAATAAATATGGCTTACTTGATTTTAACTTTGCAACTGAGCATAGCTCAGCGACCGGAACATATTATGTGTCTGTGCAATTGGTTAAAAATAATCGACGTGATCAATTAGGCAGTACGAGCTTTAAAGTAGAAGAATTTGTGCCAGATAGACTAAAAATCAACAGTAAATTTTCAGTGTCATCTACCAAAGGGTGGGTGAGTGCGGCAGAATTTAAAGCATTAGTAAGCCTTGAAAATCTATTTGGTACACCGGCTCAAAATAGACGCATAACCGCTGATTTACGTTTAACACCAGCAGGCTTTTACTTTAGCGAACATAAAGATTATGTGTTTTCTGATCCCAACAGTGGGGATCAAAATATTAGACAAACAAATGAATCGTTAGATGAAACCAAAACAGACAATGAAGGCAAGGCTGAGTTTAATATTGATTTAACACGTTATGAAGCAGGAACGTATCAGTTAAATTTTGCGGTTCAAGGATACGAAGAAGGTGGAGGCAGAAGTGTTCGTGCTAATAGTGCGATGCTTGTGTCACCGGTTAAACAATTAGTTGGCTATAAAACCGACGGCGATTTAAGTTACATATCTAAAAAATCCAAACGAGTCGTTCGATTTATTAACATTAACTCAGACGCTGAACTTGTTGCCCGCGATGGGTTATCGTTAAATTTAATTGAACAACAATATGTATCCACATTGGTTCAGCAAAGTAATGGAACGTATAAATACCAATCGGTACAAAAAAATAAGCAACTCACAACAGATGCATTTTATATTAGTGAGGATGGAACAGATTTTATTCTACCAACCGATGAACCAGGTGATTATTTAGCCGAGTTGGTTGATAGCCAAGGCAATACGGTCAGTAGAGTGTCGTTTACGGTAACCGGTACAGGTAATTTAGCGGGTAAACTTGAAAAAAATGCTGAGCTACAACTTCAATTAAACAAAAAAGATTACAAGCCTGGCGAAACAATAGAAATGAGCATCGTCGCGCCTTATACCGGCTCAGGCTTAATTACAATTGAAACCAATAAAGTACATGCTTTTAAATGGTTTAGTAGTAAAACAACAAGCAGCATACAAACAATAACGCTACCTAAAGGTATCGAAGGTAATGCTTATATTAATGTGTCTTTTGTGCGAAGCCTTGAGTCTCGAGAAATATTTACCAGCCCATTGAGCTATGCCGTAAAGCCGTTTGTTATTGATCGCAGTAAACGAGAAATAAAACTGGATGTAAACATACCTGACAAAGTAAAACCTGGTGACGATTTAGTTATTTCATACAGTGCAAGTAAGCCATCGCGTATGCTTATATTTGCAATAGACGAAGGGATTTTACAAGTTGCTCAGTACCAAACACCAAAGCCGTTAAACCATTTTTTACAAAAGCGTGCATTAGAAGTAGGCACAATGCAAATTGTTGATCTTATTTTACCTGACTTTCAATTAGTGCGAGAGCTTGCCTCCGCAGGTGGCGGTTATGCTGGGCTTATGGCGTCAAGCTTTGAGAGTAAACAGCTAAATCCATTTTCTCGAAAAGTAGAAAAACCAGTCGCATTTTGGTCAGGTATTTTAACGCCAGACACTAAAAGCAAGGAACTGACCTTTACTATTCCTGATACATTTGCAGGTCAGTTACGTGTTATGGCTGTTGCGGTTAATGACAATGGCGTAGGTGTTAAACAAAGTACAACGCTTGTAAAAGGGCCGTTTGTATTAACGCCAAATGTATTAGCTACAGCAGCGCCTGGAGATGAATTTGATATTACACTAGGTGTTGCTAATACTGTTGAAGATTCAGGTAAGCAGCTTTCAATTGCGGTGAAAGCCCTTGAATCTGATAATCTTGAAATACTAAGCGATGCGCAATTAACGTTAAACATTGATGAAAACGCAGAAGACACATTGACCTTTCGGGTTAGAGTACTCGATAAATTAGGCGCTGCCTCAATTACTTTTACAGCTGCATCGGGTGAGCACGTGAGCCAGCGAACAGCGACGTTGAGTATTCGCCCTGCAGTTGCTTTTGTTAGCAGCTTTGACAGTGGCTTTACCGAGTCAGGTAAACAACACCTCACAGTGCCCAGAAAGCTATACTCTAGCTTGGCGCAAGGAAATATAACGGCATCGAAAAGTCCGTTAGCTTTGGTCGATGGGCTGATAAGCTACTTAGATAACTTCCCTCATATGTGCACTGAGCAAGTGGTCAGCAGTGTATTTCCGGTGCTCGATTATTTAGAACACCCGAGCTATATGGGTAATGTGGCTGAAAAACACAGTCGTATAAATAACTTAATCGATACACTTCGTAAACGTCAATTACCCGATGGGCGATTTATGCTGTGGCCTGGTAATACGAGCGCATCAATTTATTCTTCTCTTTACGTTATGCACTTTTTGTTGGATGCCAAAGAAGCTGGTGTAGCCATCCCAAATGACATGTGGGGTATGGGGTTTGAAGGTGTCCGCAATATAGCGAGCGGCTTGTTGGCAACTAATAACAGAAACCGCGCTTACGCTATCTATTTGTTAACTCGCCAAGGTGAAGTAACCACAAATTATTTATCTGATCTAGAAAAAAGCTTTAATGCTGATAGCACTAAAGCATGGCAGCAAGATATATCGTCAGCATTTATGGGAGCGACTTATCAGCTAATGCGCGCCAGCGATAAAGCACACGCACTCATTGATGGCTACAAAATAGGCGATGATACTCAGTCAGTGACTTGGGGTCCTTATGATTCACGCCTTGCACATGACGGGCAATATATTTATTTGTTATCAAAACATTTTCCAGAGCGTTTAAAGCAACTAACAAAAGATGACTTATTGAATGTGGTTAAACCTATTTTTGAAGGACGTTACAACACCTTGTCATCTGCTTGGTCAGTATTAGCAATGAGCGCTTATTCAAACGTTGTGCTTTTAGCAACGCAATCTGATGATGTTAAAATCAAAGCGACAACTCAAAAAGGCACAACCGAAACATTAACAGTAACTCATGCACCTTATCCAAAAGCATCATTTTTAACCGACGTAGAGCAACTCGATATTTTGGCTGCGCCTCGTTCGTTTTATATGATGAGTCAAGCTGGATTTGATACACATTTACCTCAACAAGCCTTAAGCAATGGTTTAGAAGTGACTCGAGAATATCAAGATGACAGCGGCAAAAATGTATCGAGTGTTGTCCAAGGTGCAGAGCTTAATGTTGTATTACGTGTGCGTAGCACAACGGGTAAAAATATCTCGGATGTTGCCATTATTGATTTGCTCCCAGGTGGCTTTGAAATACTAAGAGACAGCGTGCGTAATAAATACAATCATTGGCAGTCTGAATATACCGATATTCGCGAAGATCGAGTGATATTTTATGGTGACTTTGGCGATATGATGACCGAGCTAACGTATAAAGTGAAAGTGACTGCGGCAGGTCGCTTTGTAGTGCCGCCGGTTTATGCAGAGTCTATGTATGATCTCAGTGTAAAAGCGCACTCTCAGTCTGGCCATGTTGATGTTACTGCCGCTAAATAAGAAATACAGCGTGCGGATCAAGTTATTTTTATTGACCACAGCATTGCTTGCAGTGCTGTGGTATGTCTTTGTTCCAAAGCCAGACATAACTCAATCAACCACTTACTCAACGGCATTTTACGACAGCAGCGGTAAGTTATTACGCTTAAATTTAGCCACCGATGATCGGTATAGATTATGGACGCCCATCGAAAAAATTCCTTTAAGCGTTCAACAAGCGACTTTGTTGTATGAAGATCAATATTTTTATCAGCATATTGGCATAGATTTTATTGCTTTAGCAAAAGCATTTTACACCAGCTATATTAAAAGAAGTCGCCGCGTTGGGGCATCAACAATAACAATGCAAGTCGCTCGGTTGCATTTTGGTATGAATACACATGTTGTTTTGGGGAAAATAGAACAGATTTTTCGTGCCTTACAAATAGAGCGTCACTACAATAAAAAACAGATATTAGAAGCGTATTTTAATTTAGCGCCTTATGGCTCAAATATAGAAGGTATTGGGGCTGCAAGTTTAATTTATTTTAAAAAACCAGCATTTGAGCTCAACTTACCTGAATCATTATTACTGAGTCTAGTGCCGCAAAATCCAAGCAAACGAAACCCAATTAAGCAATCAGCTAAAGCAATACTATTAGATGCAAGACAAACACTATTTTCTCGGTGGCTTGAAGCGCACCCTAGTGATAAAAACTGGAGTGCTACAATGCAGCTGCCCATTAGCGTTCATTCATCCTCCGAGCTGCCTTTTGAAGCGCCACACTTTATTAATAACCTGCAAAGTGAATTCCCGCACCTTGAGCCCACAGAGTATAAAACAACAATAAATTTAAGCTTGCAAAAGCTGTTGGAGCGTCATGGAAAAAGTTATATAAAGAGACGCGAAAGAGAAGGGATCACTAACACATCTGCTATTTTATTGAATTATCAAACGATGGAAATAGTCGCTGAATTAGGCTCAGTTGATTTTTTTAATAATACAATCAGTGGACAAGTAAACGGTACGCGCGCAAAACGTTCGCCAGGCTCTACTCTTAAACCTTTTATTTATGCTCTGGCAATAGACGAAGGATTAATTCATCCATTATCGCTGGTTAAAGATGCTCCTAAACGCTTTGGTGGCTATACCCCAGAAAACTACGATCAGCAGTTTTTAGGACCTATATCGGCGACTGATTCCTTAGTGCTAAGTCGAAACGTGCCTGCCGTCAATCTAATGTATCGTTTAAAAAAAGTGGGACTCTATGACTTACTTGTTGCGGCTGATATAAAAAAGTTACAGCCTAAAGAGTTTTATGGGTTGGCTTTGGCATTAGGTGGCAACGAAGTCACGATGTTAGAGCTGGTCAAACTATACGCTATGTTAGCTAACTTAGGGATGTATCAAAACGAGATTATTTTACAACAAGAGCCTGAGCGCGATCTTAAAAATAATACCAAGAAACGTTTACTTAGCCCCGAAGCCGCTTATTTAACGCTACAGATGTTAAGTAAAAACAACGCAGTTGATGAAATATCTTTTCAACAGCAGAGCCGGAAAATGTACCCTATTTATTGGAAAACAGGCACTTCATTTGCTTTTCGTGATGCATGGTCAGTCGGTATTGTAGGCCCTTATGTGTTAGCAACCTGGGTCGGTAATTTTTCAGGCGAAGGGCATCCTTCTTTTATTGGCCGACAAGCCGCAGCCCCTTTATTTTTTGAAATAATTCGCTCATTAGAAAGCTACGGATTAATAAAAGGCGATATAAAGCGGGGCGGCTTAAATATCGAAAAAGTAGATATTTGCTCAACAACAGGTGATTTGCCTAATGTTCATTGCCCTAAAACTCAAAAAGGGCTTTTTATTCCTGGTAAATCACCGATTAAAATCTCTGATGTGCATCGAGAAATTTTTATCGATAAAGCATCGGGGGCAAGAGCATGCCGCTTTGACGAATCGACAACAACAAAAGCCGTGTATGAGTTTTGGCCATCAGACTTAATTAGATTATTTAAACAAGCAGGCATCGTAAAACGCCAACCTCCAGCTTACCTTGCTTCTTGTGCAATTAATGATACGAGCACTTTGGGCTCAGCGCCGACAATTACATCTCCAAGCAACTTGATCAGTTACACCTTAAGAGCCAGTAAATTAACACAAGAAAGTTTACCATTTACAGCAACTACCGACACAGACTCAAGTGCTTTATATTGGTTTGTAAACAATAGCTTTGTAGGTAAAGTAGAACGCGATACGGCGTTTTTCTGGCAGCCAAAAATCGGAATATTTGAGGTGAAAGTTGTTGATAACTTAGGGCGAAGCTCTTCAACAACACTGCGCGTAAAACTGGTTCAGTAAAATAAAATGATTGTTGCTCAAAAAGCAAAGCATTAAAACGCTCTATTAGCTAAGAGCAATGATTTATTACTTAACCTGAACTCTGGTTAAGAAATTTACTAACCTATTGAATCATGGTGATATTTAAATTTATTTTCTCTAGCCAGAGATTTTTAGTGAAAACAAGGCGAATTTGCGCGTCAATAGCGGGCCTATTGCAAGTAAATTCAACGCAGTTAGCGCTGAAAATAGCTGCTTGAGATAGATTTATTATCCAGAGTTCAGGTTACTTATTCCTGTTGGCTTAGATAGCGAATTACGCGAATATAAAAATGGCAGGTGGGCAATTAGAGACAAAAAAAGACGCTGAAGCGTCTTTTTTAAATTAGCGTTTAAAGGCTAATTAAGCGAAGTTAGTGTTCGCGAATTCCCAGTTAACAAGTGACCAAAAACCTTTAAGGTAATCTGGACGCACGTTACGGTAATCAATGTAGTAAGCGTGTTCCCATAAATCCACAGTAAGGATTGGAGTAACGCCATCATCTGTTAATGGTGTAGCAGCGTTAGATGTATTAACGATGTCTAGTGAACCATCAGCAAGCTTAACTAACCACGTCCAGCTTGAACCAAAGTTATTTACTGCTTTGTCGTTTAATGCAGTTTTAAACGCATCAAAAGAACCCCATTTAGCGTTAATTGCATCAGCAACTGCGCCAGTAGGCTCGCCGCCGCCGTTTGGAGATAAGCTGTTCCAGTAAAAGGTATGGTTCCAGATTTGTGCTGCGTTGTTAAATACGCCGCCTTCTGATGAACATACGATCTCTTCTAGAGATTTGTTTTCAAACTCAGTACCAGGGATCAAACCGTTAAGCTTAACCACGTATGTGTTGTGGTGTTTGCCATGGTGAAACTCTAGTGTTTCTTTTGAAATATGTGGCTCAAGTGCGTCGATTGCATATGGTAGTGACGGTAGTTCAAATGCCATTTTTTTATCTCCGTTTTCTTTGGTTGATAGTCCATTTGGTAATACGTAATGCCTGTTGAAACAGAGCACTTATCTATACCAAGCGGTAATATAGTGTTACTATAATTGTTGAGTATTTTACTCAAGTTTAAGCAAACAGCAATGCTATTGCGAAAGACTATTTCAATTGCGGCTTTATTTGCCCATTTAAGTTATATATTTATGGTCACGATGTGTTATTTTCAAGACCTAAGTGTATTTAGCTATCGTTACTTTGAGGTTGTAGATGGAAACCATTGATAAAATTAAACAGCAAATTTCAGAAAACCCAATAATCCTTTTCATGAAAGGGTCACCTAAATTACCAAATTGTGGTTTTTCTTCACAAGCATCACAAGCGTTAATGTCATGTGGTGAACCATTTGCATACGTTGATATTTTACTTAATCCAGACATTCGTGCTGAGCTTCCAGCATATGCTAATTGGCCAACATTCCCACAGCTTTGGGTAGATGGTGAATTAGTTGGTGGTTGTGACATTATTATCGAAATGTTTCAACGCGGTGAATTACAGCCGTTAATTACAGAAACTGCCGCTAAATATAAAGAAGCTGACGCAGAATAATCGATTAAAGGTTATTAAGCTTCTCTAAACACAAAGCCACTTTTTAAGTGGCTTTGTTGTTTTTAATTTTCGTGAATTTATGAATAGGGAAGGCTTATCTGCACATTTAAGCCGCCCTCTATTTTGTTATGCAAACTGATATGCCCTTGATGCGCTTCTGCAATTTCTCTGCACAGGGCAAGCCCCAAACCGCTCCCCGTGCTTTTTGTTGAATAAAAAGGCACTAAAGCATTTGCCATTACTTGTTCGCTCATTCCTTTACCGCAGTCACTGACATTAATAACACACGCTTGTGTAACGCATTCAACCTGAATATGTATTTCGGTGATGTTAGAGCCTGACTCATGCGCATTTTTTAATAAGTTTATGAGCAGCTGCTCAAGCTGTGCTTGATCTGCTTGTAACTCATGGTGTGAATTTTTTATTTCGTAGCTAAATTGCCAATGATTTTTTAAATTATTGAGTGTGTTTTGCCAGTTAACCCGCGTTTTGTGTGGTTGAGGTAACTTAGCAAATTTGCCGTAGCCTTGTACAAACTCAGTTAAATGGCTGATGCGTTCGTCAATCGTTGCAAATACACGGGCAAGGCGAGGCTCATCAACTTTATTTGCGAGCAATTGCGCACTGTGTAGCATGGATGACATAGGACCGAGTGAATTATTTAATTCGTGGCTAATAATACGTATTACTTTTTTCCAAACGGCTACTTCTTGACGACTAAGTTCACGGGTTAATTGTTTAAATATATATAAATGGTGCTTTTGATTGTTGAGTAAAAACTCTCCTGTGGCTAAATGCCAAGTTTGCGAGTCTTGATTCTCTATTTCTATATTAAAGAGGCCGTCAACACCATGCTCAACAGCGGTTTTTAATTGCAGTGGTGAAGTTGAGAGCAACTTACCGAGCTGCATGCCTTCAAGACGAGTTATGCTATTAAATAAGCTACGGCTAATTAAATTACTAAATACCACAATATTATTGTCGTTAACCAGTAGCAGCGCTTGCGGGGAGCTTTGCAATACTTTGTCGAGCATTAATTCGCGTTGATAAATCCATTGTTTTTCTTGGCGAAGCTGTTTAGCCGTTTGATTATAAAGTTGGCACAATTTTCCTAGTTCATCGTTATTTTTATACGCGAGTAAACTAGATAGTTCGCCGTCTTTAAAATTAAGTAGCCCAGTTTCGAGCGATTGCATACCCTGCTTTATTGATTTAGTTAATACCTTAGAAAGTAATATGCTCAAGAATAATGTTAGCAGTATTAGAAGTGCAGTGTGATCCAGCGTAAAGTTACTCAATGTAGCAATAGCAGCAACAGGGAGGGTGCTACAAAGTGCACAAATTAGTATGACTTTTTTACTTAGGGACAAATTATTAATAACGTTTAGCATCAATAATCAATCCCCATTTTTTGCAACCGCCTGTAAAGTGCTTGCCGGCTTAAACCAAATTTACGGGCAACCTTTGCGATAACACCTTGATGAGCGCGTATTGCATCTTCTATTTCTTGTTTAGTCGGCTCTGCTTTTATATCTTTATGCGCATTAATCGATGGCTGAAGCGCAAAGTCATTGACCGTAAGTGTGCCGCTGGGTTTTAGGACTGCGACACGTTTACAGGCGTTTTCCAACTCGCGAACATTACCAGGCCATTTGTAGTGTTTAAGTGCCTGCTCTGTATCTATATTAAGTTCTCGGTGCGGTAAAAAGTAACTAATAAGTGCCAAAATATCATCTTGCCTATCGCACAGGGCAGGCACATTGAGCTCAATTACGTTAAGGCGATAGTATAAGTCCTCTCTAAATCGTCCTTGTTGAATTGCTAGTAGTAAGTTTTCGTTAGTTGCTGATATAACGCGTACATTTACTTTGCGTGTTTGTGTTGAGCCTAAACGTTCAAATTCGCCGGTTTGTAGTACGCGTAGTAATTTCATTTGTCCAGAAAGCGGTAAATTACCAATCTCATCTAAAAACAAAGTGCCACCGTCTGCGGCTTCAAAGCGGCCAATGCGTTGTTTGGTTATACCTGTATATGCACCTGCTTCAGCGCCAAAAAGCTCGGCTTCTATAAGCTCTTGTGGCAGAGCGCCGGCGTTCACCTTAATAAATGATTGCGACACAAGCGGGGAGTTTTTTTGAATGATATGTGCAATGCACTCTTTACCACTGCCATTAGGGCCTGTAATTAATGCTGATATATCAGATTTAGCCACTTGCAGCGCCATCGTGATCAAACGCTCCATAGCGGTGCTTTTAAATATTAACCCAGCAAGATCTGCATTTTTAAATGTACCTTCACGTTCTTGTTGATGGCGGTTATGTGTCGCCACGATTTCTTTAGCATGGCCAAGTTCAATTAAGTTATTAATACAAATAAGTAATTTTGTATCGTCCCATGGCTTTGGTAGGTAGTCGGCAGCACCGGCTTTTACAAGCTCAATGGCGGTAGCAAGCTCAGTCCACGCTGTAATAAGTATAATAGGTAGGTGCGGGTTTATTTCTCGTAGTTCATAAAATAAGGTTTTACCTTCTTCGCCTGAGGTTGTGTCGCTGGTAAAGTTCATATCTTGAATTACAAGCGAAATTCGTTGATAACGCACTATTTGCAAAGCATCAAATGGATTTGTTGCCGTAACAACCGAAAAATCGTGAATTTCTAGTAACAATGAAAGTGCGTCGAGTACAGCTTGGTTATCATCAACAATGAGTATTTTATGAGTCATAGGTTATTTTTATAATTTTTTAAATGGCTACACTACTTTATAAGCAGTGTAGCATAGTGATTTACATATTATTAAATAGTACGAGTTGCGATACTTGGCGAAATATTAGCAGCGCGTTTGGCCGGCGCTAATACAGCAAGTAAGCTCATTAAAAATACGGCTATGGCGGTAACGGCTATATAACTTGGCGGCAGTGCTGCTACAGAAAAATACTGCATCAACATTTTTCCAAGCAGTATTGCTGTTACTACGCCTAAGGCTAACCCTAGGCTACAAATTAATGCATTTTCTACTAAAAAGTAGCTAACGATAGCTGATTTTCTTGCGCCAAGCGCTCTGCGTGTGCCAATTTGTTTAGTGCGTTTACTAATATTAAATAAGGTTAAACCAAAAATACCAAGAGCGGTTATAAGTACTAAAATAGTGATTAATACTATAAGCATACGCATCATGAGGCGGTCTTGTGCGGTGTACTCATTTTTTAGTTCATCAAGCCCTCTAATGTTATTAATAACGCGCTTACTGTAATTTGCAAGCATGGCATTTTCTATTTCTTTCATTACAGCTGCTCGCTGACCAGGCTCTGTACGAACGGCAACTTGTGTATAACTTTCTGCTTTAATATAAGGAATAAACGCAAAATTATCGGGTTTACTGTCTTTGAGCCAAGGGCCTTTCATTTTTCCGATCACGCCAATAATTTTAAGTGGTAGGTCGCCAAAATAAACGATTTTACCTAAACCATCTCCCCCAGGGTAAAGCTCATCAAGTAGGGCTTTAGTGACGATAGTGACGTTGGTGCGCTTTTGTGTAATTTCGTTGGTAACCAGCACTTCATCGTCGGTAAAGTTTCGCCCTGCAATTAAGTTAACGCCATACGTATTAATAGCATGATCGTCTATAAAAATATAAGCGGCCCTGACACTTAAGCCTTCTTGTGGAGCAGGTTTTAAATTAAAGCTAGAGGCACTGCCACTGCCTGATAGCGGGATACTGCTGCTTAGTGCGGCATCGACTACGCCGGGCATTGCTCTGATCATGGTTTCATCAAGCTCAAATTGTTGACTCAAGTTAATATCTGTACCAAAAGTCATTACATTAAACTTAAATATATCTTGTTCAGGATAACCCGTTTCTTGGTTTAAATAACTAATTCTGTCTTGAATAATAAAGGCTGCATTACTGACGATAGCGGTGGTAATTGCAATTTGAATTAGCAGCAATACGGCGCCTACTTTTGAGCGACATAAGGCATTAAATATAGGTTTTATTTCTAACATTGTGACATTCCTTATTGGCTCTTTAGATAAATGGCAGGATTGGTTTTGCACACCAGCCAAGCAGGGTACAAACCAGCTAGAATACAAGTGGTAATAGCAATCAATGGCGCACTTAATAACATGGTTAAATCCATTGTGGCCAAGTTTTCATAGTAGTTGTAGCTTTGCCCAACGCCCATTAAACCTAGTTGCGCTAATACAATCCCTAGCATGCCCCCGATAAAACCAAGTACAGCGACCTCAACTAAGTGTTGTAAAAATATTTGCCTTTTACTGGCACCTAATGCACGTCTTACACCTACTTCTGGTGCTCTGCGCAAAAACTTAGCTAAAAGTAATCCTAAAATATTGGCTAAGCACACACCTAAAAACATGAAACTTAAGCCCACTAAAATTTTGTTGTCCTCGGTAACGACGTTGTTGTATTGCATCCATTGATTTACATCACGTAATTTATACCCCAATTCTTTACGGTTAAATCGCCCACGTTTTTGTTGTTCTTGCATATAGGCTACTAAATGATTTTGATAGGCTTGTTTTTGTTCTCGTGTATTGAGCTCTGCCCAAAACTGGATCCATACTTGCTCCGATTGCAGTTTATCTGCAAAAGTTGGCGTGTTTTCGTGCTTCCACCCATTACTATTGCCCCAACTAACGAGCTCCTTCGCTTTAATTAAACTAAAAGGCATAAATAATTCTTCTATTTTATTAAATGCGCCATTATTTAAGTCATAATATTTAATGTTAAGTGGCCAATGCTTAAGCACACCAACTACTTGATAGCTGGCATCGTCTAAATTGATAAGCTTACCTATGGGGTTTTTTCCTGCAAATAGTTTATCGTTTAGTTCTTGTGAAATAACAACCACAGGTGCGGCTGAGTCTTCTTGTTCTTTGCTCCAAGCCCCGCCGTACAAAAATGACAAATTAAACATGCTAAAAAAGTCAGGCGTTGTCATCCGCGCACTGCCAATAAAGGGTTTTATTTTATCTGAATCTAAATAAACTGAGAAACCGGTACGCATCATGGCAACTTTTCGCTCGGGACTGGGTGCCTTTACTAAATTTACGGCATCTTGGTAGGTCAGTTGTAGTGGTGTGTTATCTTCGGTCCACCATGTACTTCCGTCGTCCATTGTTTGCAATTGTACGCTGTAAAGTTGGTCGCTTTTTTCAGGAATAGGATCAGCCGACATCATGTGATACACACTTAAGCTCGTCATAGTGATGCCAATGCCAATAGCAATTGCCAGTACCATTAAAAAACTCACCAGCGGGGTGCGCTTAAAGCTGCGCCAACTTAAATCTAAGTAATGAATAAACATTGGCTAAACTCCTGATGCGGTTCTAATATTTGGCGCACCCTGATAAAGGGTGAAATCGGCAAGTTGTCCATCGACTACTTGAATATTACGCGGAGCTCGGCGCGCTAACTCGCTGTCGTGCGTCACCATTACAATAGTGGCGCCATCGCGATTTATTTGCTCAAGTAGCTCCATAACTTGGCGAGCCATTAAGCTATCAAGATTACCAGTTGGCTCATCGGCAAGTAAAAAACGAGGTTCTCCGGCAAGTGCACGTGCTATTGCAACACGCTGTTGTTGACCGCCCGACAATTGTTGAGGTAAGTGTTTAGCGCGAGATGCTAAACCAACTTGTTCAAGGCATTGCTCAATTCGACGTTTCCGCTCATTTGCTTTAATCCCTCTGTAGCGAAGAGGGACCTCTATGTTTTCATACAAATTTAAATCAGGGATTAAATTAAAACCTTGGAATATAAAGCCAATTTTTTGATTACGTAAATCGGCACGCTGGTTGTCATTTAAGCTACCGACGTTAACACCGTCAAGAAGGTATTCACCTTCGTTAAAAGGTTCCAGCATACCTGCTATATTTAAAAAAGTTGTTTTACCAGAACCACTCGGGCCTGTTACGGCAATAAACTCACCTTCATTTACTTGTAGATTAAAGTCGCGTAGTGCATGAGTTTGTACCATTTCAGTTTGGTATACTTTACTTACGTTGTTCATTTGTAACATGGATATTCCCTAATTATTTTTACGTTGGTTGAGAACGTTATTTATTCTGTTTAGTTTAATAAAATCGTGTCGGCTTGTTTAAAGTCGCTGTAACTAGAAATAATGATTTCATCGTTTTCTTTAACACCGCTTAAAAGTTCAACCGCGTTAATGCTGGTGGCACCTGTAGTAATAGGTATGCGTTTTGCAATGTTGCCTTCTACCTTATAAGCAACAATTCCGCCTTGCTGCATAAAAGCGCCGCGTTTTACTTGCATTATGTCTTGGCGGTTATCGAGTAAAATACGTGCTGTTAAACGCTGATTTTGACGAATGTTATTACTAACGCCATCAAAGCGAACGCGCGCTGTGACTTCTCGGTTATTTACCTCGGGTGATATAGCGGATAAAACACCCATCACGGTTTCACTGCCTAGTTTAAGCTCTACTTCCATACCGAGTCCTAATTCGTTGGCATAACTTTCAGGTACTTGGAGTTCTGCTTCAAAATTACTTAAATCAACGAGTGTCATTAGTGGCTGGCTTTGTGTTACGGCGGCTTTTTGTTGCACTAATAGGTTACCTACGATCCCTGTAACGGTAGCTTTAATTGATAAATTACTTACTTTTCGATTTAAATCATCAACGATAAGCTGCTGACGAGTCACATCACTTTTAGCGGCTTGTGACTCGAAGGCGAGTGTATCTTTGGCAAGTGATACCTCTTGTTGTGCATGCTTATAGGTGAGTTTTGCTCGGGATAGATCATCAACTGCTTTTTCAAGATCAATTTGGCTAATTAAGTGCTTTTGTATTGATAACTGCGCTCGACGATTTTCACGTTTGGCTGCGTTTAGTTCTACCTCAGCCATATCAAGAGTTTTATTTAATGCCAGTGTTTGGCGCCTTGCTTGCAGATGTTGTCTTTGTTGTTCACCTTCGAGCCTTTTAAGTACAGACTC
The DNA here is from genome assembly GCF_014905615.1 of Pseudoalteromonas aliena SW19. NCBI lineage: Bacteria > Pseudomonadati > Pseudomonadota > Gammaproteobacteria > Alteromonadales > Pseudoalteromonadaceae > Pseudoalteromonas > Pseudoalteromonas aliena. The sequence goes on along the minus strand of NZ_AQGU01000025.1, from coordinate 675,433 downwards.
TTGTTGCTTTAATTCATTTGTCAACTCTGGACTTTGAAGTAGCGCAAGTGTGTCACCTTCTTTTACGGTATCGCCCGCTTTGACTTTTAAATCTATAAATCCCCGTTCAGGGCTATACATTTGGGGGGCATTTGCTGCAACAATTTTACCGCTGGCAGCGATATCCCGTATGAGCGTTTTTACTTGAACCACTGCAATTTGTAATTTTGCGCGACTAATTGATGTGTCTGCACCGTTGCCTGCCATTAGAGTTTGAATACACACAAAACCGATTAGCAAGCTAATCACACTAGCAATGATGTATTTTTTATAGTTAATAGCTGCTTTTACCTGGACGTCTTGTGCACTCGTGTCTTTAATCATCATAAATCCTATTTTGTATACTTTTCGCAAAGCAGCACAACCGTCGCGCAGCATATAGCGGCGATAGGTGATACCAAAAATAAACTGAGGGTCAACATAGTTATTCCAATTAGCGAATCTATGGTGTTCTATACCAGTAATATGCCAACATTTAAGAGCTTGAAATATAATAGATTTTTTTATTTACGAGATTGTTAATATGTACGCGGACATAAATAGTGTCCGCTGCGGACAGTTTGGTAAATAAAAATCCACTATTAAAAGACTAGGGCGTGTTGACCTTTGTAGATTGAAATTTGTTCAATCTAGGGGCGATTTAATCGCGGCGCGAGGTTTGTAACCTAGTGGGCTAAGTAAAAACCGAGCAACAAAGAGTTAATCGTCCCTAGAAAGAACCCAAAGGGCAGCGCCTGTTTGTCATTAATGCTACGTTATCGCCCATTTATGGGGAATAACCACACACCATAGGCTCTGCCTTGCCTAAATACCAAACAGACTGCTGCAAATTTAATCTTGAAAGATCAACAGACCCTAAAATGCCACACAAATTAATAACTAACCTGAGCTCTAGTTAAGAGATTTACTAACGAATTGAATCATGGTGATATTTAAATTTATTTTCTCTAGCCAGTGATTTTCAGTAAATTCAACGCAGTTAGCGCTGAAAATAGCTGCTTGAGATAGATTTATTATCCAGAGTTCAGGTTAACTATACTAATTACAAGTAAATAAGAGAGATGTTAAGTCGTAAAGTGATGCAAATACCACAAAACTATCTAAATGTTAATTGTATTCGATAAGTTATATTGAATATTTATTCACTGAATGGCTGGTTTACGCTTACGTAAACTGACGCTTTTTGTTTGCCTGTTTTTACAAAATGTTAAACTTGACACCAGTGTCATGAAAAAAAAACCGCCAAAATACAGCTAAATGTTAAAAAAATAGATGTAAAAGAAATCTTGCCATCAAGTGAGAAATATTCAAGAATGTGAATATGTATTCAAAATGCTATTGACTCTATTTAAGATAGAGGCTAGTTTTGACCGGCTGTTAGCAAATCGTCGAGCAGTTCATTCACGCTAACAGTGCAGCAAGGGGAGGGGTCTATGTTATATGACTCAAAGTTAGAAAAAGAAAATTGTGGTTTTGGCTTAATTGCCCAAGTTAATGGTCAGGCTAGTCATCGGCTTATTCGCACCGCGATTACGGGGCTTGATCGTATGCAGCACCGTGGCGGTATTTCTGCTGACGGTAAAACAGGTGATGGCTGCGGTTTATTATTGCAAAAGCCAGACAGTTTTTTTCGTGCTATTGCTGGTGAGCACAACTGGCATTTAGGTAAGAATTATGCTGTGGGTATGATTTTTTTAAATTCAGATCCCGTTTTAGCACAGACTGCAAAAAAAATACTTAGTGAAGAATTAGAAAAAGAAACGCTAAATATTTTAGGTTGGCGTGTAGTACCAACCGACCCATCAATGCTGGGTCCTATTGCTGTACAGCAATTACCTGGTTTTGAACAAATTTTTGTTAGCGCGCCAGAAGGTTGGCGCTCTAAAGATTTAGAGCGTCGCTTATACATAGCGCGCCGCCGTGCTGAAAAGCGCATTGTTGATGACGAAGCTTTTTATATCGCAAGTCTATCTGGTTTGGTAACTATCTATAAAGGCTTAATGATGCCTGCAGATTTACCTAATTTTTATCTAGATTTAGCTGATATTAGAATGACCAGTGCGATTTGTGTTTTTCATCAGCGTTTTTCTACTAATACTCAGCCGCGTTGGCCTTTAGCTCAACCTTTTCGCTATTTAGCACACAATGGTGAAATTAATACTATTGAAGGTAACCGCCAGTGGGCACGCGCACGTTCATACAAGTTTGCGTCACCGCTTATTCCTGATTTACAAAGCGCAGCGCCGTTTGTAAACGAAACTGGTTCTGATTCATCAAGCCTAGATAACATGCTTGAGCTATTTTTAGCTGGTGGCATGGATTTATTTCGCGCTATGCGCATGCTCGTGCCACCTGCATGGCAGAAAAACCGTGCAATGGATGACGATTTACGTGCATTTTATGATTTTAACTCGATGCACATGGAACCATGGGATGGCCCTGCGGGTATTGTTATGTCGGATGGCCGCTTTGCAGCCTGTAACTTAGACCGAAATGGACTGCGCCCCGCGCGTTATGTAATTACACAAGATGGCTTTATTACCCTTGCATCAGAAGTGGGTATTTGGGATTACACAGCCGATGAAGTGGTAGAGAAAGGCCGCGTAGGACCAGGCGAACTGTTAGTTATAGATACTAAGCTTGGCAAAATTTGGCACTCTGATGAAATCGATCAAGATTTGAAATCTCGTCATCCTTATAAGTCATGGCTTGAAGAAAATGTTAAACGCCTTACTCCGTTTGAAGAACTTACAGAGCAAGATGCGGGTAATCGCTCGTTTGATGATCAAACACTGGCTAAATACCAAAAAATGTTTGGTTATACCAACGAAGAGCTTGATAGCGTTATTCGCGTAATGGGTGAAAACGGCCAAGAAGCCACAGGCTCAATGGGGGATGACACGCCATTTGCTGTACTCAGTGAAGGGCATCGCTCGCTGTATGATTACTTCCGCCAAAAATTTGCGCAAGTAACAAATCCACCAATCGACCCACTTCGAGAAAATCATGTAATGTCGCTGGCAACGTGTATTGGGAGTGAACAAAACGTATTTAACGAGACGACCGGTCATGCCAAGCGCCTACAGTTTGATACTCCTATTTTAATGTACGCAGACATGCAGCAATTACTTAATGCCGATGAAGCGCATTACAGTTACTGTAAAATTGATATTACCTACACAGTTGACGAAGGCCTAGAAAAAGCAGTGTCGCGAATTTGTGATATTGCTCAGAAAAAAGCAGCGTCTGGCTGTATTATGCTGGTACTAACGGACCGTAACTTTGATGATATAAATTTACCTATTCCAGCTGCTATGGCTGTGGGCGCTGTTCAAAATCGCCTCGTTGATAATAATCTTCGCTGTGAATCAAATATTATTATTGAAACCGGTAGCGTGCGTGATGCGCACCAGTTTGCTGTGTTATTAGGTTTTGGTGCAACGGCAATTTACCCGTACCTTGCATATGAGTCGTTAGTTGCAATGAGCGACAGCAAAATTATTAATAAATCGTACTGCGGGGTTACTCTTGCTTACCGTAAAGCCATTAATAAAGGCTTGTACAAAATTATGTCTAAAATGGGCATAAGTACCGTGGCTTCTTATCGTTGTTCAATGTTGTTTGAAGCAGTGGGTCTATCTGATGCCATTGTTGACATGTGCTTTAAAGGTGTGGCAAGTCGCATACAAGGTGCATGCTTTACTGACTTTGATGACGATCAGCAAAGTTTACACAAACTTGCTTTAAGTAAGCGTAAATTATTAAGCCACGGTGGTTTATTTAAATATGTGCACGGTGGTGAATACCATGCATATAACCCTGATGTTATTCAAACGCTTCAAAAAGCGGTGCGTTCAGGTGACTATAAAGATTACAGTGCTTACGCCGATTTAGTTAATAACCGCCCAATAGCAACGCTTCGTGACATGCTTGCACTTAAATTACCAGAGCAAGGTATAAATATTGATGAAGTTGAGTCTGCAGAAAACTTATACAAGCGTTTTGATTCAGCAGCAATGAGTATTGGTGCATTATCGCCAGAAGCACATGAGGCTTTAGCAATTGCAATGAATCGCTTAGGCGGTTGTTCAAACTCTGGTGAAGGCGGCGAAGATAAACTGCGTTATGGTACAGAGAAAAACTCTCGAATTAAACAAGTTGCATCGGGTCGATTTGGTGTAACGCCGCATTACTTACGCAGTGCTGATGTTATTCAAATTAAAGTAGCGCAAGGTGCAAAACCTGGCGAAGGCGGGCAATTACCAGGTGAAAAAGTAACCCCGTATATTGCAAAACTTCGTTATTCAGTACCAGGTGTTACGTTAATTTCGCCACCACCGCATCACGATATTTATTCAATTGAAGATTTAGCTCAGCTGATTTTCGATTTAAAACAAGTAAACCCAAACGCACTTATTTCTGTAAAACTGGTTTCAGAACCAGGTGTAGGGACCATTGCAACAGGTGTTGCTAAAGCCTATGCTGATTTAATTACTATTTCTGGCTATGATGGCGGCACAGGCGCAAGTCCGCTTACTTCTGTTAAATATGCTGGTAGCCCTTGGGAGCTTGGTCTTGCTGAAACGCAGCAGGCACTTGTTGAAAATGGCCTTCGTCATCGTATTCGCTTACAAACAGATGGTGGCTTAAAAACAGGTTTAGATATTATTAAAGCCGCTATTTTAGGCGCCGAGAGCTTTGGCTTTGGTACAGGTCCAATGGTTGCGCTTGGTTGTAAATACTTACGTATTTGTCATTTAAATAACTGTGCAACGGGTGTTGCAACACAAGACGAAACACTTCGGCAAAAGCATTACCATGGCTTACCAGAAATGGCGATGAACTACTTTAAGTTTATAGCGCAAGAAGCGCGTGAGATTATGGCAAGTTTAGGGGTTGCAAATTTAACAGACCTAATTGGTCGACTAGATTTACTAGAAGAAATTGAAGGTAAAACAGCAAAACAGAAGAAAATCGATTTATCATCTGTTATTGCTCAGCCGAATAACCCAACAGGTGAAACACTGTATTGTAGTGCACCTAATAGCTCGCATTATTTAGGAAAGCTTAATGAGAGCCTACTTGCTAAGGCGCAAGAGGCAATTGATGCTTCAAGCGGTATTTCACTGGTGAGCCGTATTTGTAATACCGACAGATCGGTCGGTGCAATGCTTTCGGGCTACATTGCTGATAAATACGGTAACCAAGGCATGGCAGCAGATCCAGTAACCATTGAATTGCATGGCACAGCGGGCCAATCATTTGGTGTATGGAATGCTGGTGGCCTTGAAATGACACTGGTTGGCGACGCTAACGACTACGTAGGTAAAGGGATGGCGGGCGGCAAGTTAGTTATTCGCCCACCACTAGGCTCGTCTTTCGAAAGCCATAAAGCCACCATTGCAGGCAACACGTGTTTATACGGTGCAACAGGCGGCAAACTGTTTGCTGCAGGTTGTGCTGGCGAGCGTTTTGCAGTGCGTAACTCAGGTGTGCAAGCCGTTGTTGAAGGCGTGGGTGATAACGGTTGTGAATACATGACTGGCGGCGTTGTATGTGTACTTGGCAATGTAGGCGTTAACTTTGGTGCGGGCATGACCGGTGGCTTTGCGTACATTTTAGATGAACGTAATGACTTTGAAAAACGCATTAATCCAGAGCTAGTAGAAATAGTCACACTTGAAAAGTTAACCTCGCATCAAGAGCATTTACGCGGCTTAATTGCTGAGCATTTAGAGCTTACGGGTTCGTGCAGAGCAGAGAGCATTTTGGCTAACTTTGAATTGTACTTACCGATGTTCAAATTAGTAAAACCAATATCCAGTGACGTAAAAAGTTTACTCGGGCACCGCGCCCGCAGTAGTGCTGAACTACGTGTTCAAGCGCAATAAGGGGGCCGTATGAGCGAAAATGTATATCAATTTATAGACGTGCAGCGTGTAGACCCGCGCAAAAAACCAATTTCGTCACGTAAAAAGTCTTTCGTAGAAATTTACGAACCCTTTTCTGAAAATCAAGTTAACTCACAAGCTGACCGTTGTTTAGATTGTGGTAACCCATACTGTGAGTGGAAATGCCCAGTGCATAACTACATCCCACAATGGTTAAAGTTAATACGTACGGGCCGCATTATAGAAGCAGCTGAGCTGTCTCATCGTACAAACAGTTTGCCAGAGGTTTGTGGTCGCGTTTGCCCACAAGACAGACTGTGTGAAGGCTCGTGTACATTAGATGAAGAGTTTGGTGCTGTAACAATTGGTAATATTGAGAAGTATATTACCGATGAGGCATTTAAAATGGGCTGGAAGCCTGATATGTCTTATGTAACTTGGACCGACAAAAAAGTGGCTATTATCGGTGCGGGCCCAGCAGGTTTAGGGTGTGCTGATATTTTAGTGCGTAACGGCGTTAAACCAGTGGTGTTTGATCGTCATCCAGAAATTGGCGGACTGCTCACCTTTGGCATTCCTTCTTTCAAGCTTGAAAAATCAGTAATGCAAAAACGCCGTGAAATATTCACTGAAATGGGCGTAGAATTTAAGTTAAATATTGAAGTAGGTGTTGATATTACGCTTGAGCAAATTTTAGCTGATTACGACGCTGTATTTGTAGGTGTGGGTACGTATCAAAGTATGCGTGCAGGTCTTGAAAATGAAGATGCAGCTGGTGTACACGATGCTCTACCATTCTTAATCGGTAACACTAACCGCGTGATGGGTTACGACGAGACAAATCAATCTTGTATAGATATGGCTAATCAAAAAGTAGTTGTACTAGGTGGTGGCGATACGGCAATGGATTGTGTGCGTACATCTATTCGTCAAAATGCAGCTAAAGTAACATGTGCGTATCGTCGTGATAAAGAAAACATGCCGGGCTCTAAACGCGAAGTTAAAAACGCGAAAGAAGAAGGCGTGATATTTACGTATAACGTTCAGCCTAAAGGCATTGTACTGAACGATAAAGGGAAAGTAACCGGCGTTAAAATGGTTAAAACTAAATTAGGCGAACCTGACGAAAAAGGCAGAAGCCGCGCTGAAGAGGTGCCTGGCTCAGAGCATATTATTGAAGCAGACCAAGTTATTATGGCGTTTGGTTTCCAACCTCACAAAATGGATTGGTTAGAAAAGTACGATGTAGAGATAAACCACTGGGGCGGTATTAACGCCCCAGAGCACGGTGAATTTACACATCAAACCACTAATCCGAAAATATTTGCAGGTGGGGATATAGTGAGAGGATCTGATTTGGTTGTCACCGCTATTTTTGAAGGACGTAATGCAGCTGAAGGTATTATGGATTATTTAAAAGTGTAATAACGTTATTTAACCTGAACTGGTTAAGATATTTACTAATAATCATAATGATATTTAAATTTATTTTTCTCTAGCCAGAGATTTTCAGTGAAAACAAGGCGAACTTACGCGTCAATAGCTGGCCTATTGCAAGTAAATTCAACGTAGTTAACGCTGAAAATAGCAGCTTGAGATAGATTTATTATCCAGAGATCAGGTTATTTATTTTTATGCTAAAGATCAACATGTCCTAGGTATATAAGAATCCGAATTTTTTTGTAGAATTCGGATTTTTTATGCAACTTTTTAATGCTCTCGATATTATTAACAACATAAAACCTAATAAAGTTGAAACACTCGCAGATTTACTTCCTTTATCTCTTACCTAAGAAGCTTATACGCTGAGCTAAACCGTTACACTACGAAAAAGAAAACCAACACTGGACAGGCTTAGTTTTTGATAGTTATGGTTATTTATAATGGGAAATCCATAGCTGATGTAGTTAACATGCTCGATGTTGTTGACCTAGATGGTAAGCGATTTATTGCGCCAAGCGCTTAACTTAGCGTCGTAAAAACCTTGGTGACGCCGCCATGTTTATAAATATAAAGAAATAAATAGTAATAACGGCATAATTGTTTATGTTTATACATTAACTGACTATGCTTATTTCTATAATTAAAAAGCGAGGGAGTCCAAAATTAAAAATATACGCATTTTGCGAGTGAAAATTGAGCAGTAAAACCTAAATCATTAGTGAAACAATGAGGTACAGCAGTCAATATTGTAATTGACCTGTTTATCTGATGCGAGAATAGATCATTAATCTAGGACCTGTTGACCTTTGTGGATTGAAATTTGTTCAATCTAGGGGCGATTTAATCGCGGCTCGAGGTTTGTAACCTAGTGGGCTCGGTAACTGCTCTTGCGCTACTCTAATGGCTTACATCCCTGTAATAATAAGTAAAACTAAGCAACAAAGAGTTAATCGTCCCTAGATCGAGCTCAAAGGGCTGCGCATGTTTGGCATTTATGCTGCGTTATCGCCTATTCATGGGGGGATTACCATAGGCTCTGCCTTGCCTGAATACCAAACAGTCTGCTGCAAATTTAACCTCGAAAGGTAAGCAGGCCCTAAAACTAAATATATAATTTAACAAAAGAAAACTCTCTTAACTATGTACGAATATTCAGACAAAACGGAAAGAACACTAATTGTAAGACTGTTTTCATTAATAGGCTTTATAGCGACATTTTCAATGTCTTGCATTGCGTTTACTAATGGCGAACATTTACTTTTTATGATGTTATTGTGCTCATCTTTTATTTATATGTGGGCATTTATTAGTTATATAAACGTTGAAAAATCTGCAAATACAATTCTTTATAATCTATACGTTTTAATGATTTATTTGGTGCTCACAGGGGGTGTTGAAGGGACTGGACCCATCTGGATATTTATTGTTTCTCCAGTCACATTTTCTATTCGAGGATTAAAGCGTGGTACTTTTGATATTGTTTTATTTTTGATTGCGGTAATTTTAGCGTTTTATTTTGCTGACGCCCTTGATATTTATAATTACGAACCTAATCAATATACATATAGAGTACTGTTTTCATTTATAATTGTTGCGATGTTAAGTGCTTTTTATGAGTACACAAGAGAAAAATATAATGACAAGATTATTGCTTTAAGCCAAAAAAATGAGGTGTTAGCCACAATAGACCCATTAACTAACTTGCCGAATCGACGGTATACAATGAAGAAGCTAGAAGAATTTAAGCTGGCTTTATCACGAGACCAAACCCCTTTTGTTATCATGCTTTGTGATGTCGATAACTTTAAAAAAATTAATGATGTGTATGGTCACGATATTGGTGACGAAGCGCTTACTCATTTAGCGAATACGTTAAAGCAAAATATACCAGATAAAGCACTTGTTTCTCGTTGGGGAGGGGAGGAGTTTCTAATTGCAATACCCAACGCAGTAAAAGAAAAAGGGGTAGAGGTTGCCAATAAAATACATGCTTCGCTTAAAAACAACTCAATATGTGAACTGCCAGAAAGTGTCAATTTGACAATTAGTATAGGTGTTATTCAGTGTCTAGAGGCGCGTTCTATCGATCTTGATATTAAGCACGCTGATGAATTACTTTATACAGCAAAAGAGCAAGGAAAAAACAGAACTTGCTCTTGATCATATTTTTGGGTGTCGCTTAATCCATAGAAAAATAGTCAAGAGACGGTTTTATTTTAGCTATACGGCGCTTTACGCTCATATAACATAGTAAGTTACAAATTACTTGCGAAGCTAAAATGCTCCAGTAGCCAATAACGCTATTATCAGAAGTATTCATCACATAGATTACCCATACAGCTGTTTGTAGTAATAAAACAACATTTAAAAACCGGAATAAATGTTGTTTAAATTTAGTGTGTTTAAAGCGACTAAAGAGAGTTAGAAAAATACTTAATGTTAGCAATAACCAACCCACAACAACGCACATAAAAAGTAAATCACTTGCCATTTCACTTATCCTTATACCAATCCGTAATAATACTTAATCAATTGAGGGGATGTAACTGCGTGAAAAAATTTCTTATACAGAACAAATGTATAGGAAAACTTAAACAGCGTGCCCCGTAATTATTTTGTTGGTTTAAGCGTGCGCTTTTATTAATTCTTTTGCGTTTGCTTTGGCTGTTTTACTTACGTTATCGCCTCCTAATAATCTCGCTATTTCATTTACTCGACCATCTTTATTTAAAGGCAACATATTGGTAAACGTTTCGCCTTGTGCAATTTCTTTCGCTACAAAAAATTGCTGGTGCGCACTACTAGCGACCTGCGGTAAGTGGGTGACACAAATAACTTGAGTAGACTTACCCAATTGACGTAAAAGTTTGCCTACAGCCGATGCGGTAGGACCTGATATACCCACATCTACTTCATCAAAAATGAGTGTTGGCGTTGTTACTTTTTGCGCGATGATCACTTGAATAGCAAGACTGATACGCGAAAGTTCACCACCAGATGCTACTTTTGCAAGAGGCTGGAGCGGCTGACCAGGGTTGGTTGATACTAAAAAAGATACATTATCGTAGCCTAAATTATTTGGCACACGATCTGTTTCTTGAATTAAAGCTATCTCGAATACACCGTTTTCCATTGAGAGATTTGCCATACTTTCACTGATCAAGGTATTGAGTGTATTGGCATACTCTTTACGGCTTTGACTTAGTTGCTCACTTGCTTGCTGATAGTGTACTAGCGCATTTTCTATTTCAGATTCTAGTTGTTCCAACCGAGAGTTATTATTACTAATTGATTCTAACTCCTGTGAAATAGATTGATGAAACTCAACAAGGGCTTGTGGTTTTATATGGTGCTTACGCGCTAAATCCATTGCACCGCTTAGCCTATTTTCTACTTCAACTAAACGAGCCGGATCTAAATCAGCTTGCTCAGTGTAACTACGTACTTCACGGCTTGCTTCTTCTACTTGAACCGCTGCTTCAGCAAGTAAGGTAGCAACACTGGCTAAGCTTTCGTCGTACTGAGCCAGCTCTGTAAATTGTTGAGCACTGTGTTGTAATAACGAACATGCATTTTGTTCATCACTTTCGTATAAATGTTGTAGTTCACGCTGACAGGCTTCTAAGATAGTTTGGCTATTGCTGAGTTTGTAATGCTCTGCTTCTATTTGTTCAAACTCGCCTTCTTGTAATGCAAACTCGTCGAGTTCAGCAACTTGGTATTCTAGGAGTTGTTTTTGGGCTGCCTGCTGTAGTTGCTGTTGCTCGAGATGTTTAAATTCTTTTTGTAAACTCGCAAATTGTTTATAGTTTTGACTAACACTACTAACGAGGTGGTGATGCCCTGCATAGGCATCAAGCAGTTGTAGTTGATGTTCGGCTTTCAAAAGGTGCTGGTGCGCATGTTGCCCATGAATAGAAATAAGGTATTGGCCAAGCTCTTTTAATTGAGCAGCAGTGACTGCACTGCCATTAATGTAGCTTTTACTACGACCATTTTTACACACCACACGTCGTAACAAGCATTCGTTATCGGCATTAGCTAACATGTGATGTTCTAAAAAAGCTTGTGCAAGCGGAAGGTCACTTAAATCAAACTGAGCACATACTTCTGCTTTGTCGGTATTGGGGCGAACCGCAGAGGCTTCTGCGCGTTCACCTAAGCACAAAGAAAGCGCATCAATAGCAATAGACTTACCAGCACCTGTTTCTCCGGTAATGGCGGTCATGCCGCTTTGCCACTCTGTGCTTAAATTACTTACGATTGCAAAATTTTTAACTTCTAAACCAATTAACATACTGTTTATCCATCCAGTCAATTAACTGTTAATTTATACAGTGTTTTGGTTTTTTGCAAATTAATTTTTTATTATTTATGCAGCATTGGCTTCTTGAGCTGATTGTTCTTCATTTGATATTTGTTGTGGCATGTTATTTTCAGCGGGTTCAGCAAGCTCAGCAGTCCTAAGAAGAATAATTAATGAGGGGAGGGTCTCAGTGTAAAAAACTTTGTTATATAAGATCCCTTGTGGTGGAAGCTCAGATACAAAGTACTGTATGTTATCAGCGAAAGTACTGCTTGATGATGTTTCGTAGGTTTTACTCAATTCATGAGACAAAATATTGATAAGTAAATCGGTGATACTTTCTAATTTTTGCAAGTTTTCGTCTGTATGACCCTGTACCACAAAAAAATTATTTACAATGGCTTGTATTTTAGGGACATATTTAGGGCGGATCACTTTTGCTTCTAATAAATCGTTCAGTTTGAGTTTTAAACGTAGACTTGTTTTGGATACTCGATCATTAAAAAGCTTTTTCTTAGCTTCAATTGCTATGCGACGATTTTTTTCTACGACTAAGTAGCTACCAAGTAGCGTTATTAATAATAAGAATGTAAAAAATACAACATACGTCATTACTACTAGTTCCTAAAAGATAATTTATTATTTTAGTATATTTTGCTCGAAAGTATTACGCTTGGCAATAAAATTAGTACAAACGGCTACCCCAATTTAATTTTGTGCGCAAAACGTTATAGTAAGAGTAATTTTTTGGGTGAATTAAACGCAGTTTTTTATCGGCTTTTTTAATTACCACTTCATCACCAGGTAATACCGCAAGTACTACGTGACTGTCGCAACTAACTTGTAAGCTATCTGTATTTTCGAGGCTGAGCTTTAAACGTACTTCGTTATCGGCATCAACAACTAGCGGTCTACTCGACAATGTGTGTGGAAACATAGGTACCAGTGAAATAGCATTGAGTTCAGGCGTTAAAATTGGACCACCGCCTGAAAGTGAATAAGCCGTGGAGCCTGTTGGTGTAGATACAATTAAGCCATCTGAACGCTGCGAAAATACAAAGTCATGATTAATAAAGGCTTCAAACTCAATCATGTGCGCGACTTTGTCGGCATGTAAAACGGCTTCGTTTACTGCTGAATTTGCACTTTTTAACTCATTATGACGATATACTTCTACTTCTAATAAAAAGCGTTTCTCTTCAATAAAATCACCGCTTAAAACCTGCTCTAAACTGGGTTCAAAGCCTTCAGGGTTCAAATCAGTTAAAAAGCCTAAATTCCCTCTATTTACACCAATTACAGCGACATCAAAACGGGCCAGCACGCGAGCTGCTCCTAGCATGTTACCATCGCCGCCTACTACAATAGCAAGATCAGCTTGCTCACCTAAATCAACTAACTTAACAAGTTTATTATTAGGCACATCCACTAATTGTCCGCCAGTGCGTTTTTCTACAATAACTGCAAAACCAAGCGCAAGTAAAAATGTATGCAGGCGTTGTAGTGTTGCCGCAGCCCCTGGGTGATTTGGTTTGCCAATAAGGCCAATGGTTTTAAAAGGAGAGTCCATAATGTACACACGGTAAGTTTTAGTCTTTGTAGAGTAACCCAAAAGAGAAGTGTTTGAAAATACAGATTTTAGCTAAATTAATATGACTTAATTACACCGCTAACTAGGGCGTGTTGATCTTTGTGGATTGAAATTTGTTTAATCTAGGGGAGATTTAATCGCGGCGCGAGGTTTGTAATCGAGTGGGCTCGGTAGCTGCTCCTGCGTTTCTCTAATGGCTGACATCAATGTAAAAACCGAGTAAAGCTTTTAATTATGTTACTAGGTTGCAGCAAGCTATAGACTTGAAATAATAGTAAACGCCCCGATATATCAATCATGCAACAAGATGTAGATAACATGAAAATAAATCCACGAGATCAGCAAATTTTTTCAGCTGTTATGAATATGTACTGTAATGGTGAGGGATTACCCGTACCATCAACAAAAATTGCCAAACTTAAAGGGATGGCAGTGTGTTCGGCTACGGTACGTAACGCTATGGCTCGTTTAGAAAAAGTGGGCTTACTGTATTCACCTCATACATCCGCAGGCAGGGTGCCTACAAATGAAGGGTTTGACTATTGGTTTGATGAGTTTTTTACCCTTGGCGACATTGCTAATTATTGGCAGCCAGAGCAAGCCCAGCTTGTTGAACTTGCCCATGGGTTAAGCCAAAAATATCAAGTGTGTTGTTGTGTTGGCTTACCACAAGCAAGCTCGCAGCATGTATTTAGAGTAGAAGTACTTGATTTTGATTCAACCGATTGGCTAATTTTATTAATAGACAGAGCAGGGCAGAGCCATAATATTTGTATTGATAAACCTCACGATTCATCAGACTCTGTTCGTTTTCAGTTTGCAACATGGCTGAATACTGTATTTAGCCAACAAACCTTAATGGAAGGCTTGTATCGTATGCAAGCTATGGCCAATACGGCTCCCCGTAATTGTCATGATTCACTTAATCAATGGACACGCCAGCTAAGTCAAAAGCTAGGTTCAGATAACAGCATAGTCGTAGGCGAAAACTATCTTTATAAACAAATTGATTGTGAACAAAGCTTAAATGTTGGCGTTTCATTTTTAAATTATGTTGAAGATAAGCTGGCTTTTAAAAACGGCTTATCGGTACTTAACAGCGAAAAATTACCTTTTACTGAGTGCGATGAATTAATTGTAATAAGTGTGCCGTATTTTCAAAATCAAGAATACCAAAGCCGCTTTTGTATAATTTGCCCTAAATCAGCGCAAATTGAAGAAATAATTCAAGAATTTAAATTAATTGAGACATCTAACTCTTGAATCTTTTTATTCAATCCCCATAATTACCGCAGATGAAAAGAATTGGAGCACGTATTTTATGTCTGAGCAGACACAAAACCCTGAACAAGAAGTAGAATTGAACGAAGAAATCTCAAAAATGCAGGCTGATGTAGAAGCTGCAGTAGAAGCCGCCGAGCAACATGCAGAGCAAGAGCAAAGCCCTGAAGCTGAGATTGCAATGCTGTATGCAGAGCTTGAAGCCGCTAAGCAAACTATTGCTGATCAAAAAGATGGTGTTGTTCGCGCAGCCGCTGACGTAGATAATATTCGTCGTCGTGCAGCACAAGATGTAGAAAAAGCGCATAAATTTGCACTAGAAAAATTTGCTAACGAATTACTACCTGTAATTGACAACCTTGAGCGTGCTATTGAATTTTCTGATAAAGAAAACGACACGTTAAAGCCGTTGCTTGAAGGCATTGATATGACAGTTAAGAGCTTTAATGACGCTGTATCTAAATTTGGTGTTGAAATTGTAAACCCACAAGGTGAGCAGTTTAATCCAGATTTTCATCAAGCAATGTCTATTCAGCCAAGTAATGATGTGACACCAAATACAGTGCTTGCTGTTATGCAAAAAGGTTACACATTAAATGGTCGTTTATTACGCCCTGCGATGGTTATGGTTTCTAAAGCGGCTGATGCTTAATTTAGCCCTTTAATGAGTTTAGAAAATGCCTCATAACGAGGCATTTTTTTTGTCTTTCAAATAGTGGAACCACTGCACTAGAACCGTTAAAACGACTGCGCTGAACATCAGGCTCGAAAAAGGCACAGCACTTTTTGCATGCATAATGGCCAGTAGTGGGCCAACTAGGGCACCACTACCAAAGCGCAGAGTGCCGATAACCGCTGTAGCCGTCCCTGTATTTTTCTCAAACTTCATTAAAATTAGTGAGTCGGCATTACTTGCCGTGATACCTAAACTCATCATTAGCGGTGCAATGCTTGCCACAATGTAATAAAGCGGCATGTGCAGTAAGCTAAATGTTAACAACGCACCACCTGAAAGCAATCCACATATTAGGCCGTAGTAGAGCATTTTACGCGAGCCAATACGCGGCACTATACGCGTGTTCAAAAAGTTACCAAACATAAGCGCCATTACGTTAAAAGCAAACAATACTCCAAATAATTGCTCCGATACTTTAAATAAATCAAGGTATACAAAAGGCACTGAAGTTAAAAAGCAAAAAAAGCCGAACGATACAAACATAGAGCTTAAAATATCTGCACGAGCTTCTTTATTGCTTAATATTATTTTGTAACTATCGAAGAAAAGCGCTAAACCTTTTTTTTCATTTGTGTGGATTGGAATATCGATTAAATACACTTGCACAAACGCTAAAATAATAAAGCTATATGCAGCTAGCACTAAAAAAATAGTCGACCATAAAGAAACCCCTAAAATTAATGAACCAATAGAAGGCGCAAGTAATGGCGCTATCATCATGATCATAGACACATAAGACATGCCCTTAGCCGTATTTTTTTGATAAATATGCCTAATAATACCAGGCACAACCACTGTGGCGGCTGCACCTGTGAATGCTTGTACTGCTCTTAGTATCCAAAAAGCGTGTATTTCGGTGGTAAATGCGAGTGCAAGTGAGCTTGCACCAAATAACGTTAAGCCTATTTTAGCAAGTTTACGACGACCAATTTGATCGGCTATAGGTCCAAAAAAGAGCATACCTAATGAATAACCTGCTAAATAGATACTTAGAGAAATTTGCACATTTGGCATGCTTGTTTGTAAATCGTTTGCAATGACCAACATTGCTGGTAAGTACATATCAATCGCCAGCGGGGTAATTGCTACAATACTGGCTAACAAAGGCAATAAAATACGGGTATTAAAAGACGAGACCGAGGCGTCCATGTATAAACTCAATCATTACTAAAACAAGGCTTATAGTGTAACAGGGCATTGTATTTGGATAAACTTAGTTTGCCTGCTAAGTTTATCCTTTCATCGTATATTGTCAGTATTCATGTGTTGTTATTGCTTGTTTGTGGGCAAGAACATTTGACACAGACATGATTTATTAAAAGCTAAACACAACCTAATGTAGCCTCGCACAAAGCAAATATTTAAAACGGGCACTGCGTTTGCTATTCTACAAGTAATAAAAAATAATGAGTTGGAAAAATACAATGAAAAAATTAGTACTTGCCGTACTCGCCACGGCGGTTTTAGCTGGCTGTAAAACATCACCGACAGGGCGCACGCAAATAGCACTTTACTCAGATCAACAAATGAGTGAAATGGGCACTGCGAGTTTTGCTGATATGAAAAAAAATCAGCCAATCAATAAAGATTCAAAAACAAATGCTTATGTAAATTGTATTGCTGAAAAAGTAGTCGCCGTATTACCTAAAGAGTATGCATCTCAAAATTGGGAAGTGGTTGTATTTGAAGACGAGTCAGCCAATGCGTTTGCATTACCTGGCGGTTACATTGGCGTGCACATAGGCCTATTAAAAATAGCCACGAATCAAGATCAATTAGCAACCGTGCTCGGACACGAAGTAGGTCACGTTATTGCTGAGCATTCAAATGAACGGGTCTCACAAAGTTCTATTTTACAAACCGGTATGCAGCTTGGTAGTGCAGCACTTGAAATGGGTAACATACAATACCGTAATGAAATTATGCAAGGTTTAGGCTTAGGTGCGCAGTACGGTGTTGTTTTACCGTTTAGTCGCTCTCATGAATCAGAAGCTGATGAAATTGGTTTAGATTTAATGGCACAAGCAGGTTTTAACCCTCAGGAGTCAGTAACACTGTGGCAAAACATGGGAAAAGCAGGCAGTGGTGCAACACCTGAGTTTTTATCAACTCACCCAGCACCAAGTAACCGTATTAAAAACTTACAAGCGCAAATGAGTAAAGCACTTAGCGAGCAAAGTACAGCTAAAAAACAGGGTAAAAACCCGCAATGTAAGCTGTAATATAAAACGGTCAAAAAAGCCCTGAATACAATAACATTCAGGGCTTTCTATATGAGTTTGATTAACCTGAACTCTGGTTAAGAGGTTTTCTAACGTATTGAATAATCTTGATATTTAATGTTGGCGTTTAAAATGCCCACTCTACATGTATTTGCGGAACCGACTCGGTCACTTCGGTACCTAGCTTGTTGTGCCAGTATTGCAGCTCCATACCAAGCAGTAAGGTATTCTCTTTCATTGCTAGGGCATGGCCCATATCCCAGACCAAAATAGGCTGGGCGAGTATCCACGCTTCTACGTTGTTACCAAACTCATCTTCACGCTTTGCAATGTATTCGGCATGCCCTTTAAAACTAAACTTATGAGAGCCAATAGTGAAAGGGTATTCAAAAGCGACATCAAACATCCAGCTATTTGTTTCAATAGGTGCGCCGCCTTTAGCAACACCCTCGCTGTCATCAATATAGGCTGTAACAAGTGTAGATAAAAAATTAAATCCAGGTACATCCCAGCTTAGTTTTACACCAGGTAAGTATTTAACTACTTTGGCATCGTGCGCAACATTAATTCCAGCCGTTAAACCAACATCTAACAAGCTACCGGTACCTACTCTTTCATCATAAAGCGCAGATAAACTAACGGTTGAGTATCCCTCGCCATAAAAGTCATCATCTTGGTAGCCATCGTCCTTTACGTCGTTACTATAATCAATAAAGAAAAAATTATCACCAAACTCATAGCCAGAAGCATGCTGGATAGAGTAAACGGTTGTATTTGATTTTTTCTTAGTAAAAGGGTTTTTTTGAACGCCATTATTAACGTGTAATGCAGTACTGCTCCAACTTGCAGCCAAAGCAGACGATGTTAATGCAAGCGAACACACGCTAAGCAGAGGAAGTAGTGTTTTAAATTTCATAATGATTTATAACTATAATGTTAGGTTATCTGTGTAAGCGGCAATTATAGCAGAGGTGATTGTTTTGTTGAGTGTTAATTTAACATATGTTGCAGCTATCGGTAATGCTGCAACATAATTACTCGTTAATATATTACGCTTTATTACGACGCAAGCAAATAATAGCAATGGCAGTAAAGGCTAGAATAAAACAGTAATAAGAGGACGTTGATACTTCCCACGGACTAATTTTAAACGTAGCACCTAACAGAAGTGCTTGCGCGCCATAAGGCAGTGAGCCCTGTGTTACACAAGCAAATATATCCAGTAAACTCGCAGATCGTTTACCGCTTATTTCACCGTCATCAGCAAGCTTTTTGGCAATAGGTCCCGCGACAATAATCGACACTGTATTATTAGCAATACACACATTACTTGTCATAACGAGTGCTGCAATACCTAATTGATCTGCCACTTTGCGGTGCCATTTGGCAATGATTTTTGTAATTGCTTGAATTTTTTGAGCGATGTAATCAAGGCCACCATTAATACGAATAAATTCAGATAAGCCACCAATAAACATAGAGAGTAAAAATATCTCCTGCATATCAGTAAAGCCTTTGTAAATATCTTTTACAAAGCTTGCGCCTTCATAACTTCCTGTAAAGCCCATAAGTGCAGCGAAAATAATACCACTAAATAACACCACAAATACGTTCAAGCCAGCAACTGCTAACACTAAAATAAAGGCATACGGAAGTACTAACCAAATATCGTAATCCTTGGTTTCAACAACTTGAGCAGCAGGTGTTAAATAAAACAACAAGCCAATAGTCAGTATTGCAGCAGGGACTGCAATTTTAAGATTTTCTTTAAACTTGTCTTTCATTTCACAGCCCTGTGTACGTGTGGCTGCAATAGTCGTGTCTGAAATAATCGATAAATTGTCACCAAACATGGCGCCTGATACGATTGTACCGGCCATAAGAGCAGGATCGATACCTGTTTTAATTGATACCGCATAGGCAATCGGACCAATGGCACCAATCGTTCCCATTGACGTTCCCATTGCGGTAGAAACAACGGCCGCAATTAAAAACAAACCAGGGAGCAATAAAGCTGGCGGAATAAGCGATAAGCCAGCATTAACGACGGCATCTACACCGCCTGTTGCACTTGCAACGGCAGAAAATGCCCCAGCAAGTAAGTAAATTAAACACATGGTAATAATATTGTTGTGGCCTGCGCCTTTTATAAAGGTTTCGACGCATTGATTAACCGTGCCTTTATTTAAAATAAAGGCCAGCATAATGGCGGGGAGTATAGCCACTGGAGCAGGAAGCTGATAAAAAGCGTAATCAACCCCTTGTGATTGCAAATATAAACCAGAGCCTAAAAACAGAGCGACAAAGGTTAAAAGAGGGAGTAAAGAAAGTATTGCTTTGTTTTTGTTAAATGATGGCTGCATCATAATCCTCGAAACCAGTTAATTTACAACAGCCAAAAATTTCTCTTTTAGCTGAATTTAGCAAACCGCCTAACTGAGTTAATCAATAACAAAGTTAGAGGAATGCAGCGCCCGCAAGCCAAAGACCAAATCGACGCGAAAGAGAAGTTTAAATGTATAGATGGCTAAAGTAAACTGGTATTGTTATTATTATTTAATTAAAGGCTTACCTGACTATTGCATGACTTTTAGATAATATCTACAAAGTAACGCGATTTTCAGCGATTAATATTTATCCAATTGCATAAAAATGCCCAAACGCGTATTTGCGATGCTCCGGATATATACTCAGATTAGTAAAAAACGGATTCAAATTTAAATTAGGTAAAAACAATGACTACAAATCGAATAGGCGTTTTTGGTGCTAATGGCAGAATGGGCTTAGCTCTATTAGAAGCAGCGACAATTAAAGAGCAAACACAACTTACAGGTGCATACGTTCGTAGCAGTTCATCGTTATTAGGCATTAATGTAAACCAGATAAATAGTGCAGCCGATAAAAATATAAGCTTTAGCGATGACAGCACAATAGATAATGTAGATGTTTTAATCGACTTTACGCTTCCTGCTGGAATGAAAAACCATTTAAAAATCGCTTTGGCACACAAAATTCCTATGGTTATTGGTACAACCGGTTTAACAAGCGATGATATGGCGCAATTACACGATGCAGCTAAGTATATTCCTATTGTATTTGCGCGAAATTACAGTGTAGGCGTCAATGTATTACTGAACCTTGTGCAAACAGCTGCAACTAAATTGGGTGATGATTTAGATATTGAAATATTTGAAGCACATCATCGGTACAAAGTAGATGCGCCGTCGGGTACAGCACTCGCAATAGGCGAGTCAATCGCACACGCTAAAGGCTGGGATCACGACGAAGTTGCTGTATACGACCGCAGCCAAGTAGAAACTGCTAAATCGCAAAATGAGATTGGTTATTCGGTACTAAGAGGAGGCGATATAGTAGGAGAACATACCACCTATTTCGCTACAATGGGCGAAAGGCTCGAATTAACCCATAAAGCGAGTTCAAGAATGACCTTTGCACTAGGCGCTATAAGAGCTGCAGGTTGGTTGAGAAATAAACCTGCAGGACTTTATGATATGCAAGATGTGTTAGATTTAAAGTAGTTTAGTTACTTTTTTAGCTGTTTGGAGCCATTTTCACCTGAAGCCAGTTATTTGTTACAATTTACCAAATAATGTTAGACCTAAATCACAACTTAATGTAATATACAGCCAATTTGCCAAAAATTACTAAATGCGTGTTTCCAATTATACCCAAGTGGCTAGTAAATCCTGGGGTTCAGTGGGAATGAAAATAGTTTTAGGCAAGAAAAAATGTTGAAGGTTTAGTGGTTTACATCGGCTTCATTTAAGACTGCGTAAAACAATTTAAGCTCACAGAAATCTGGTTTTGACGATCCCTCTGGGTATTGGCGGGGTGTTAAGCAATTGCTTACTCCCGTTTTTTACTGTTAGGAGGTTTAACTTGACTAAATCCGCTCTGTTAGTCCTAGAAGACGGCACAGTGTTTCGCGGTACTGCAATCGGCGCTGACGGTATGTCAGTCGGTGAAGTAGTATTCAATACGTCTATGACTGGTTATCAAGAAATTTTGACTGATCCATCATACGCGGAACAAATCGTAACTTTGACGTACCCACATATCGGTAATACGGGTACCAACAGCGAAGACGAAGAAGCGAATCAAATTTGGGCTAAAGGCCTAGTGATCCGTGATTTGCCACTGCTAGCGAGTAATTTTCGTAACGAGCAATCGTTAGATGATTACTTAAAAGAACGTAATATTTTAGGT
The DNA here is from genome assembly GCF_014905615.1 of Pseudoalteromonas aliena SW19. NCBI lineage: Bacteria > Pseudomonadati > Pseudomonadota > Gammaproteobacteria > Alteromonadales > Pseudoalteromonadaceae > Pseudoalteromonas > Pseudoalteromonas aliena. The sequence continues at coordinate 653,697 of NZ_AQGU01000025.1, read as the reverse complement.
ATTGCGGACATCGACACCAGAAAGTTAACTCGAATTTTGCGTGATAAAGGCGCACAAAACGGGTGTATTATTGCTGGTAGCGAGCTAGACGAAAATAAAGCGCTACAAGCCGCGCAAGCCTTCCCAGGCTTAAAAGGTATGGATTTAGCAAAAGTTGTCTCAACCAAGGAAAATTTTGAGTGGCGCGAATCAAGCTGGACATTAGGCGAAGGATTTAAAACCCTTGATGCTGCTGATGAAAAGTTTCATGTTGTTGCCTACGACTTCGGTGTAAAGCGTAATATTTTACGTATGCTTGTAGACCGTGGCTGTAAACTTACAGTCGTACCCGCGCAAACCTCTGCCGCTGATGTACTGGCTTTAAACCCTGATGGTATCTTTTTATCTAATGGCCCTGGCGATCCTGAGCCATGTACTTACGCTATTGATGCAATTAAAACCTTTTTAGAAACCGACACACCTATTTTTGGTATCTGTTTAGGTCATCAGTTATTAGCGCTTGCCTCAGGTGCTAAAACAGAAAAAATGAAATTTGGCCACCACGGCGCTAACCACCCAGTTAAAGACCTAGATCGCAATGTAGTAATGATCACCGCACAAAACCATGGTTTTGCTGCGCAAGAATCAAGCCTACCAAGTACACTTCGTGCCACGCACAAATCGTTATTTGACGGCACGCTGCAAGGTATTCATCGTACAGATAAACCTGCGTTTAGTTTTCAAGGTCACCCTGAAGCAAGCCCTGGTCCGCACGATGCAGCCCCATTATTTGACCACTTCATCGATTTGATGCAAGCGCGTAAACACTAATTTAACTGGAGTAATAATGCCAAAACGTACCGACATAAAAAGCATTCTTATCTTAGGCGCAGGCCCAATTGTAATTGGTCAAGCGTGTGAATTTGATTACTCTGGTGCTCAAGCGTGTAAAGCACTTAGAGAAGAAGGCTACAGAGTTATATTAGTTAACTCAAATCCTGCAACTATCATGACCGACCCAGATATGGCCGATGCGACGTACATCGAACCAATTCATTGGGAAGTGGTAGAAAAAATTATTGAAAAAGAAAAGCCAGATGCGGTACTGCCTACAATGGGTGGCCAAACGGCATTAAACTGTGCACTTGATTTAGATAAGCACGGTGTATTGGCCAAGCATGGCGTTGAACTTATTGGTGCAACGGCAGATGCAATCGATAAAGCAGAAAACCGTGAACGCTTTGACATTGCAATGAAAAACATTGGTCTAGAATGCCCTCGTGCTGAGATTGCTCACACAATGGCAGAAGCTAAAGACACAATGACCCGCATAGGTCTGCCATGTATTATTCGTCCATCTTTTACTATGGGTGGCACCGGCGGCGGTGTTGCTTATAATATGGAAGAGTTTGAAGAAATTTGTGAACGCGGTTTAGATCTTTCACCAACAAGCGAATTGCTAATTGATGAATCACTGATTGGTTGGAAAGAGTACGAAACAGAAGTTGTACGTGATAAAAACGACAACTGTATTATTGTTTGTACGATTGAAAACTTTGACCCTATGGGTGTGCATACAGGCGATTCAATCACTGTTGCACCTGCGCAAACGTTAACCGACAAAGAATACCAAATTATGCGTAATGCCTCTATGGCAGTATTGCGTGAAATTGGGGTAGAAACGGGCGGTTCTAACGTGCAGTTTGGTATTAATCCTGAAGATGGCCGTATGGTTATCATTGAGATGAATCCACGTGTATCACGCTCATCGGCACTTGCCTCAAAAGCAACGGGTTTTCCAATTGCTAAAATTGCAGCAAAACTAGCTGTCGGTTACACGCTTGATGAACTTCAAAACGACATTACTGGCGGTAAAACACCTGCGTCGTTTGAGCCTTCAATTGATTATGTTGTAACAAAAATTCCTCGTTTCAACTTTGAAAAATTTGCTGGTGCGAACGATCGTTTAACCACGCAAATGAAATCGGTTGGCGAAGTAATGGCGATTGGTCGTAACCAACAAGAATCATTACATAAAGCATTACGTGGTCTTGAAGTGGGCGCAACAGGTTTTAACCCGATAGTTGCACTTGACGACCCTAAAGCGAAAGAAAAAATCATCCGTGAACTACGCGAGCCAGGTGCTGAGCGTATTTGGTATATTGCCGATGCAATGCGCCATGGTATGAGCGTTGATGATGTTTACGAGCTGACTAAAGTTAACCGCTGGTTCTTAGTGCAAATAGAAGACATTTTAAAAGACGAAGCTAAAATTGCGGAAGTGGGGATGGCAGGCTTAAATGCTGATTTCCTTCGCAAACTTAAACGCAAAGGTTTTGCTGATCCGCGTATTGCCGAAATTGCGGGTGTATCTGAAGCTGAAATTCGTAAAAAGCGTCATTTATTAAATATCGTGCCGGTATATAAACGAGTTGATACGTGCGCCGCAGAGTTTAGCTCAGATACGGCTTACATGTATTCAACTTACGACGAAGAGTGTGAAGCTAATCCAACAGATCGTGACAAAATCATTGTTATTGGTGGTGGACCTAACCGTATCGGTCAAGGTATTGAATTTGATTACTGTTGTGTACACGCCTCGCTTGCGCTTCGCGAAGACGGTTATGAAACCATTATGGTTAACTGTAACCCTGAAACGGTATCGACCGATTACGACACATCTGATCGTTTATACTTCGAACCAATTACACTTGAAGACGTGCTTGAAATTGTACGTGTTGAAAAGCCTAAAGGCGTTATCGTGCAGTATGGTGGTCAAACACCACTTAAACTAGCACGTGAGCTTGAAGCCAACGGTGTGCCAGTGATCGGTACTTCACCTGATGCGATTGACCGTGCAGAAGACCGCGAGCGCTTCCAACAACTTGTTGAGCGTTTAAACTTACTTCAGCCAGAAAACGCAACAGTAACATCAACGGAAGAAGCATTACTTAAATCGGTTGAAATTGGCTTCCCATTGGTTGTACGCCCTTCGTATGTACTCGGTGGCCGAGCAATGGAAATTGTATACGACGAAGACGATTTACGTCGTTACATGACCGAAGCTGTGCAAGCATCAAACGAAGCGCCTGTATTACTGGATCGTTTCTTAGATAATGCGATTGAAGTTGACGTTGACGCTATTTGTGATGGCGAGCAAGTAATCATCGGCGGTATTATGGAGCATATTGAGCAAGCGGGTGTTCACTCGGGTGACTCAGCGTGTTCATTACCCGCGCATTCTTTATCACAAGAAGTGCAAGATGTAATGCGCAAGCAAGTAACCGACATGGCGCTTGAGCTTGGTGTTGTAGGTTTGATGAATACACAGTTTGCAGTAAAAGACGGCAAAGTGTATTTAATTGAAGTCAACCCTCGTGCTGCACGTACTGTACCGTTTGTTTCTAAAGCAACAGGTGTGGCGCTTGCAAAAGTAGCTGCTCGTTGTATGGCAGGGCAGTCTTTAGCAAGCCAAGGTATCACTAAAGAAGTGATCCCTCCTTACTACAGCGTCAAAGAAGTTGTACTGCCATTTGCTAAGTTTCAAGGTGTGGATCCAATCCGTGGCCCTGAGATGCGTTCAACAGGTGAAGTGATGGGTGTTGGCGATACTTTCGCCGAAGCATTCGCAAAAGCGCAATTAGGTGCAAGCAACACTTTACCACGCGGTGGTCGCGCGTTATTATCTGTTCGTAATAGCGATAAGCCCCGTATTGTTGAATTAGCTAAAATCATGACCGACTTAGGTTTTGAACTTGATGCAACAGGTGGCACAGCTGCTGCTCTTGAAGAGGCTGGCATTGAAGTACGACGTGTAAACAAAGTATATGAAGGCCGCCCGCATATTCTTGATTCTATAAAGAATAAAGAGTACAGCTACATCGTGAATACCACCGAAGGTCGCCAAGCGATCGAAGATTCGAAGGTGTTACGTCGTGGTGCATTGCAAAATAAAACCAATTATACGACAACCTTGAACGCGGCATTCGCTAACTGTACTGCTAATAAAGCAGATGACCGCAGTAAAGTGACGTCAGTTCAAGAGCTACACCTGCGATTGAACTAAGGAAATGTGCCAAGGCCAACTAGGGCCTTGGTGTTAAGTGAGAAAAGTATGCAATCAATTCCGATGACAGTTCGTGGCGCAGATTTACTGCGCAAAGAGCTTAACGAATTAAAAACAGTTACCCGTCCAAAAATTATCGCCGACATTGCAGTTGCGCGTGAACACGGTGACTTAAAAGAAAACGCTGAGTACCACGCTGCACGTGAGCAACAGGGTTTTTGTGAAGGTCGTATTCAAGAAATTGAAGCTAAACTTTCAAATGTTCAGATAATCGACGTAACTAAAATGCCAAATACGGGCAAAGTTATTTTTGGCACCACAGTGACTATAGTCAATGTAGATACTGATGCTGAAGTAAAATACCGTATTGTAGGCGATGATGAAGCGGATATTAAAAATAATTTAATTTCTGTCAATTCACCGATTGCACGTGGCTTAATTGGTAAACAAATGGACGATGCAGTGTCTATTGAAACGCCAAAAGGTATCGTTGAGTACGAAATCATTGAAGTTGAGTATCTTTAACGTATAACTCACTTTAACGTTTTAAATAAAAACCGATGTAATTACATCGGTTTTTTTATGCCTGTAATTTAACTTATGAAACTCAGTATGCTCGCGCAAGTATTCATATTCTATAAACCTGTTCTATGTTGGTATGGTAGGTAAATCTATAGCGTCTTATTAAACAAGGAAAAATATGGCTAATGTACTTTACCCAGCGCCTTTAAAAGTAGGCTCAAAAATAGCAATTTGTTCGCTTTCAGCAGGTGTGAAAGCAAAATACCATACACGTTTAGACATTGTTATAAATGGATTAAAAAATCGAGGGTATGATGTTATTGAAGGCGAGTTTTTACGTCAAAACAAACCGCGAGAACAGCTTAATGCTAAAGCACATGCTCAGCAATTAATGGGCTTTTTATTAGATGAAGAAATTGACGCAATTATGCCGCCAATGGGTGGTGAGCTGGCAATGGAAATACTGCCGCTACTTGATTTTGACGCAATTAAAGAAGCAAAGCCTAAATGGTTAGTTGGCTTTTCTGATGTAAGTACTATTGCCTGTGCATTAACGGCTAAGTGCCAATGGGCGACACTGCACAGTGCTAACCTTATGCAGTTGCATCCTGATGAAAAAAATCCGTATAGCTTACAAATATTTGAAACCCTTACCTACGAAACGGGTAGTAAATTTGAGCAGGGGCCTTCCTCTTTATATCAAAAAAACAAGCCTAGCTACGCGCAAAACCCAAATGAATTACTAAGTCCTAGTGAGCCAACAAAGTGGCAATGTTTAAACTACACAGATAAACGCACCATAGAAATGTCAGGTCGCTTATTTGGCGGATGTTTAGATACAGTAGGTTTACTGCTCGACTCACCATTTTTAGCACTACATGAATTTAAAAAGGACAGTGCACCCGAAGGACTTATTTTATACCTCGAAAACTCAGAGCTTACACCTACAACCGTTGCACGATTTTTACTGTCATTAAAATTAGCTGGCATATTTGACGACATTAATGGTTTGGTTTTAGGGCGAAGTGAAATTACTCAAAGTCATTATGATGCCTTTGACTATCGACATGCGCTTGATGTAGCACTGGGTGGGTGTTTATTTCCAGTCATTTTTGATGCTGATATAGGGCATGTTCAACCTAACTTAAATTTAGTTAACGGCGCTACGTGTACGCTTATTGCTGATATAAATGAAGGTATAGTAAACAGTGCATCGTTAAATATTCATCTTTCGTAGTTTTTATCGCATTTAGTTTTGAAAAACAAATAAATACAGGCGTATAATGTGCCTGCAGTAAGTGCTAATACTTACTGTAAATTCTCAGGGCGGGGTGAAATTCCCCACCGGCGGTATGTTTAATGTTACTTGTAACTCAGACGAGCCCGCGAGCGCTTTATTTAACTTATTTTTAGGTTAAGTAAAGGTCAAGCAGATCTGGTGAGATGCCAGAGCCGACGGTTAGAGTCCGGATGAAAGAGAATATAGCTTATTTATGTACACCAAAACGTAGCTTTTTGGTGAGCACTTTTAATGCTGTTTTGGTGTAATTCATACAATTTTATTTGTATGGCTTTGCCATGCCTTTCAGTGTCCTGAATCTATTATTTTTTATTTGGAATATAATGATGATTCAGTCTCTACTAACTCAATTCGGCGAAAGCCGTATCCGTGTACAAAACGCAATTTTTGCACTACAGCAAGGGCAAGGCGTACTTGTTGTTGATGACGAAAACCGTGAAAATGAAGGTGACTTTGTATTTTCAGCTGAGCATTTAACGACCCCTCAAATGGCTGAAATGATCCTCGAAGGCAGCGGTATTGTGTGCTTATGTATGGGAGATGAGCGTATTAAACAGCTCGACTTACCGCAAATGGTAACCAACAACACCAGTCAAAATAATACCGCTTATACAGTCACTATTGAAGCTAAACATGGCGTTACAACAGGCGTGTCTGCTGCTGATAGAGTAACGACTATAAAAGCAGCGACAGCCGATAACGCAAAACCAAGTGATTTATCGCGCCCTGGGCATGTATTTGGTTTAAAAGCACAAACGGGCGGCGTATTAGTGCGTCGTGGTCATACCGAAGCATCAGTTGATTTAATGCAACTTGCTGGCTTAAAACCATTTGGCGTAATTTGCGAACTAACCAACCCAGATGGTTCAATGGCGCGCTTACCTGAGGTAAGTGATTATGCTAATAAACATAATATGACTGTGGTTTCTATTGAAGATTTAGTGCAATACATTCAAGCTGCAGAGCGCAAAGTAAGTTAAAGCACTTCAAAGCAAAAAAACCACTTATTTAAATAAGTGGTTTTTTAGGGCGTGTTGATCTTTGGTGGTTGAATTTGCAGCAGATTGTTTGGTATTTAGGCAAGGCAGAGTTTATGTAGTGTGGTTATTCCCCATAAATAGGCGATAACGCAGCATAAATGCCAAACATGCGCTGCCCTTTGGGTTCTTTCTAGGGACGATTAACTCTTTGTTGCTCGGTTTTGACTTAGCCCGCTAGGTTACAAACCTCACGCCGCGATTAAATCGACCCTATATTGAACAAATTTCAATCCATAAAGATCAACACGCCCTAATATTGTTATCATTTAAGTGTATAAAGTATTACTTATAAAACCTGAATAACTTGCTCTTTAGCCAAGCGAGATTTAGGTAACTTAGCATTATAATCCTCAGAGTCATCATGGTAGCCAAGCACTAAAGCTACATCACAAATATAACCATCTAGCTCTTTTTCAAAGATTTCACCAATAAGTTCAGCGTCTACGCCTTCCATTGGGGTTGAATCAATGCCTAAACGTGCTGCTGCATGCATGGTGTTACCTAGCGCAATGTAAGTTTGCGCTTTAGTCCATGTTGCGTTATTACCTTGCTCATCGGTATTCATATCTACAAAGGCAAATGCGCCAAATGATTGTTCGCGGTTTTCTACTTTTGTACGACCATTTTTAATGTCGGCATCAATGACTTGTGCGTAATCTTCGCGTGTATATTTAGGGTTGTAAGCAAATAAAATAACGTGCGACGCTGTTTTAATATGAGGCTGATTAAATTGAAATTTATTAGCAAAGGTATTATGCATACGTTCTTTAGCTTCGTCAGACTCAATAACAATAAATTTCCAAGGTTGCGAGTTAATAGATGAAGGTGAAAGACGCATAGCTTCAAAAACTACGTCTAGGTCATCTTGAACAATACGCTTAGTTGTATAACGTTTAGTCGTGTAACGTTTTTCTAAATCACTAATAATTGGGTGAGTCATTATTTTTCCAAATAAATAAGGTTGAGCGAATTATTGTAAATTGGTGCAAATTCAAAAGATTCAATAGTGACCAATCAGTTTTAAACAACAGTGTTGCATATGGCTGCGATAATAGCGCTTGCTTTGCATTTAATAAATAGCATAATTATTGAATCATTATCAAATATAAATAGATAATATGAACGTAGAAGATTTAAAACTTATTTTAAAAGTCGCTGAGTTTAGAAGTATTACGCTCGCAGCTGCTAAGTTAGATATGCGTACAGCCACAGCAAGCGCTGCTATTAAACGTGTAGAATCGGCGCTTGGTAGCGAATTGTTTGTTCGTACTACCCGTCATTTAAGGTTATCGGCTGCAGGGGAGCGCTACATTCCACAATGTGAACAGGCTTTAGCAGTACTTGAGCTTGCAAAGCAAAATCTAAAAGGTGAACACGACGAAATTGAAGGGGAGTTGCGTGTTGCGCTTTCATCTGATTTGGGGCGAAATTTAGTGATCCCATGGATTGATGAACTCATGGACAATTACCCAAAGTTAAGTTTAAGAACACATATAAGTGATAGTAATATCGACTTTTATCGAGATTCAGTTGATATTGCGATTCGTTATGGCTCGCCTAATGATGCAAGTATTTATGGTTTTAAAATTTGTAACGTACCGCGCTTATTATGTGCAACTGACGAATATCTCTTACAAAACGGAACTCCCGTGCATCCTGACGATTTAGCGTCGCATCAAGGTTTGTTTTATCAGTTGCAGGACATTATAAATAATACGTGGGAGTTCACCGATGGTGAGGCAAAATATAAAGTTAAAATGGATGGCAGGCGCGCTTCAAACGATGGTGATTTAGTTAGGCGCTGGTGCGTTGCAGGTAAAGGTTTGGCTGTAAAGTCGGCACTTGATATAGCCGATGATTTACTCAATGATAGGGTGATTACTGTGATGCCAAAATACCAACATATTGATGGTGAACTCTGGCTTATTTGCCCAAGTAGGCAGTCAATAACCCCTGCGGTGCGCTTACTACGTGATGCTTGCAGAGCAAAATCCCAAGCTATTTTAAAGCAGTTGGTCAATAAAGGCATTATTGATAAGTGTGTTTTAAACTAAATGTATGGAGATAAAATGGATAAAGTAAGTGCTAACAGCACAACTCACTACAGATGGGGTAATAATTGTGATGGTTGGCATCTAGTTAAATCGGCTTCTTTAAGTGTGATTCAAGAACGTGTACCAAGGGGGGAGAGTGAAGTAAGGCATTTTCATCGCTATGCAGAGCAATTTTTTTATATTCTCAGTGGCATTGCAACAATAGAATGTGAAGGTGTTATACATAAGCTACATACGCACCAAGGACTTCATATCCCCGCTACCAAAAAACACACGCTTAGTAATCAACAAAATGAAGACTTAGTCTTTATAGTAACGTCCACGCCTCCAAGTCATGGAGATAAAATACTTTGCAAGTGATAAATCCAACCACCAAAGATCAACGCGCCCTAAAAATAAAAAGCTCAGCATATAGTATGCTGAGCTTTTTTGGTTGGGATTTTACTTTACTTAACTTTCAATAGGCGCTGGTTGGGCATCTACGTGTGGTGGCTTGCCACGCATTTTACGTACTAATCGCTTAGCATCTTCTAGTGCAACGTACTGACACGGTATAAGTATCAGTGTAATTACTGTGGCAAATAGCACACCAAAAGCAAGTGATACAGCCATTGGGATAACAATTTTAGCTTGTAAACTCGTTTCAAAAATAATCGGCATTACACCAATAAAGGTTGTGATTGAGGTGAGTAATATCGCTCTAAAGCGACGAGCACCGGCTTGTACTACTGCATCTTTAATCGCAACACCTTCAGCGCGGGCTTTGTTTACAAAATCAACCATAACGAGGGAGTCATTTACGACCACACCCGCTACAGCAATAATGCCAAACATAGATAAGCTGCTCATGGTCATACCTAAAATCATATGCCCAAACATCGCGCCCACTACACCAAACGGAATAACCGACATTATAATAAGTGGCTGCGAGTAAGAGCGAAGTGGAATCGCTAACAAGGCAAATATAATCATCATTGATATACCAAAGTCACGAAGCTGCTCTGAAGCACTATCCATCTCTTCTTGAATGCGCCCAGCTACATCACTTGTCACGCCAGGGTAGCTCTTAAGTAGTGTTGGTAAGTATTCATCACGAATTTCTTCTGCAATAGCAAATGGTTCGGCTTGGTCGGTATTTACCGCAGCCCATACGTTTACAGTACGTTTAGAGTTTTCGCGGCGAATACGGTTTACACCGTCAACTAGTTTAACTTCGGCTACTTCACTCAGTGGTACTTCAGCGCCAGAAGGCGTAATAATACGCACACTTGCTATGTCGCTAATTGAGTTACGTTCGTCTTCTGGGTAGCGGATCATGACTTTAATTTCTTCGCCTTCACGCAATATTCGCTGCGCTTCTAAGCCGTAGTAACTAAAGCTTACTTGCGATGCTACATCAGCAAGCGTTAAACCCATACTGTAAGCCAGTGGTTTTAAATCAAGCTGTACTTCATCGGTAGCACTTTGCATTGAGTCGTTTACGTCGCCAACACCTTCCATTGTTTGTAATTTAGCTTTTAATTTACCGGCTACTTCTTTTAGTTCGTCAGCATTTTTGCCTTCAAGTTTAAAGCTAACATCGCCATCATCTCGACCGCCATTCATTATGCTGTCTTGAATGGTCATGGTTTTAATACCAGGTAGAGCGGGCATTTGCTCGCGCCATAATGCACTTAGAGCAAAGGTGTCAATAGGGCGTAAATCAGGCTCTACTAAAATAGCCATAATATTCGCTTGAGTACGGCCACGTAAGCTTACCGATAAATCGCGGATCATCGGTTTACCGTATTGCTCTTGTAGTTGCTGATCGACCTTTAATAACACGCTTTCTATTTTACGCGCTGTTTCAAGCGTTGCTTGCTCAGATGAAGCAAGGTTCATTTCAATATCAATACGTGGAAAGTCGTGCGGTATTTTAGGGTTGGGTACAAACTTAACTAAACCACCTGCAAACATACCTGCACTTACAATAAGCAAACACATAAAGCCAACTATTACGGTATAGCGGTAGTGAATACAGCGACTAACAAAAGGAAGGTAATAGTTATCCACAAAGCCTTTTAAACCACTATCAATAACCATGCGTAAGCGATGTAATAGGTTTTTAGGGTTTGGTTTACGCGGGTTCATTGCTGCAATATGGGCAGGTAAAATTAGTTTTGATTCGATGAGTGAAAAAATCAAACATAAAATAATCACGCCACCAATTGCTTTAGAAAAAGCAGCGCCAGGGCCGGTTGCGAGTGTTTGTGGTAAAAATGCAGCAATGGTCGTTAATACACCAAAGGTTGCTGGCATGGCAACACGTTTTACGCCGCGAACTACGTTATCAAGTGTATGGCCGTATTTTTCTATTTCGGCACTGGCAGATTCTCCGACAACAATAGCATCATCAACAACAATCCCGAGTACAAGTATAAAGGCAAATAGCGAGGCTAGATTTATTGTTACATCTAAAAAGCCAATGGGCATAAACAAAAAGGCACCCAGAAAAGACACCGGTAAACCCATCATGACCCAAAATGCCAAGCGTAGCGGTAAAAATAGTGCCAGCACTATCATTACTAACAAGCCACCCCAAATCATGTTATCGACCATCATATCGAGTCGACCTTCAAGGTAGTAAGTTAAATCAACAATAGGGGAGAGCTTAACGCCTGCTGGTAAAAGTGGCTCTTTAGTTGCCATGTAGCTTTTAAGGACTTTTGCTACATCGGTAATGTCTTGATCTTTTGATGCATTTACTTCAAATGAGAGTGAATTTTTACCATTATATTTAGAATACTGTAGGCCTTCTTCAAAGCCATCATTAATGATAGCAACATCGCCTAAATAAATTTGTGCGCCATCAGCAAGGGTAATAAGCGGCAGCTTTTCAAACTCAAAGCCACGGTAGGCTTGTTTTTCAACACGCATCGAAATATAACCGTTTTCAGAGCGTATTTGCCCCGCCGACATATTGGCTGAAAAGCTTTGCACAGCGCCTGCAATATCTCTAAATGTTAAGCCATATTCGCGTAGTTTATCGGGGCTGACTTCTATACCAATTTCGTATTCTAAGCCGCCATTAAAATTAACAAGGTTAACGTGGGGTAGGGCTTGGAGTTCATCTTTTATATCGTTGCCAAGCTCTTTGAGCTGGTAGTTACTCATGTCGCCGTAAAGCGCGAGTATCATTACCTCTTGCTCAAACTTATCACGACGTACAACAGGACGCTCCATTCCCGCAGGAAAGGTGTTTATTGAATCAACCTGTACTTTAATTTCATCAAGTACTTCTTGTGGATTATATTGTTCTTCTATTTCAATCCAGGCTTGCGAAAAACCTCGGTTAGAATAGGTAATGAGGCGTTTAATACCTTCAAGACCTTCAAGATTTTCCTCAACTTTTATCGTTATTCCTTCTTCAACCTCTTGCGGGGCAGCACCCGGATAAACCGCTTGTACGCTTATCCAGTTACTTTCAAACTGTGGGAACATTTGTTTGCGAATGGTCATTGCCATTAAAAGACCACCCACTAATATAAATATCATTAATAGGTTAGCTGCAACGGGATTACGGGCAAACCATGCTATTAGCCCTGTTTCACGAGTGTTCATGGTTACTCCTCCTTAAGTGCAAGTTGAGTAATATCACTGTTATTAGGTGCTACGTCTTCAATTTTTACAGTCATACCTTCGGTTGGATATTCAAGCGCTGAGGTGACAATTTGCTCGCCATTTTTTAACCCTTGGCTGGCGATAATCATGCCGTTTTGTTCGCGTATAATATTTAGGGTTTTAAAGGACAATGTTAAATCGTCATTTAAAATTACAATTTTATTATCTTTAACTAAATGGTGCGCAACAACAATTGCGTTATCAAGTGGGCGGCCTTCAATTGTCGCATTAATGTATGAACCAAAACGAAGAGGGCGTGTTTTATCGCCATACGGTGTGGCAAGTTGTGCTACTAGGTAGCTCATGCGGCTTTTTTGATCAACCACACCTTCGGTGCGAATTACTTTGGCTTGCCACATTGTTTGTTTGCCCGCGTATTCTGCATTAAATGTAACGTTTGAACCGACGCCACCATTTTCTAAATATTGCAGTTCTTGGTCGGCAACCGGTAGACGAACCTCTGCAACAGATGTCGCACTTAATGCGCCAAAACTATTACCTGGATTAACTACTGAGCCCAAGCTAATCGTGCGCTCGTTAATAATCGCATCGTATGGGGCCTTAATATAAGTACGTTCAAGATTACGACTAGCGCGTTTTACACTGGCTTGAGCTGAGCGGTAGCGTGCTAGTTTTTCAGCTAATTGCGGTTTACGTAAATAAAGCTCTGAGGCAATAGCTTCGCTTGAATCTGACTTAATACGTTCCCATTCTGCTTTTGCTACATGCGCTTGCGCACGCTCTATTTCAAGTGCCGAACTTGCTTGCGCTAAACCCGCTTGCGCTTCAATAAAGTCTGCCTCGTAATCATTTGCATCAATTCGTGCTAAAATATCGCCTTGCTTTACAAACGCACCTTCGACAAATTGATCTGATACCGAAATAACTTGCCCGCTTACTTGCGCTATTAACTCGGTACGGTCTTTTGGTTTTACTATGCCGTACGATTTAACATCGAGCGTGATAGAATCTAATAGTATGCTTTGGGTTGCCACTAAAGGGCGAATGTCTTGCTCAGGCTTTTCTTCCGGTGGCTTTTTCATAGCCATAAAAGCGATAGCTAATGCTATGCCACCTGCTAAAACTGCAATTGGGAGTATTATTTGTTTTTTAGTAGCCACAAGGCATTCCTCATTATTGGTGGTGAC